>JAVBVI010000052.1:0-50578 GCA_031554505.1 Bacteroides sp.
CCGTGTTCCGAGTTCGAAGCGGATAGACTTCGTGTTGCCATTGATGTTCTTCACCATCTCTTCGCCTTTCTCGGACGGGAAGATGCTGAGGTACACGCGGGCAATGCTCAGGTCGGGACTGATACGTACGGCGCTCACCGATACCAGCATGCCTTGCATGGCTTTGGCTTGCAACAGGAAGATTTCACTCAGCTCCTTCTGCAACAGGCGGGCTATTTTGTATTGTCTGGTTGTTTCCATAAAGCTATTTACTATTTACTTATTTATTCTCATCCAATTGTCAATTGTCAATTGTCAATTTTCTTATGATGGTGAGTCCATCGCGTAGCGGAAGGATGACTTTCTCCACCCTCGTATCGTGGGCCACCAGGTCGTTGAACTCCTTGATGCCGATGGTCTGGTAGTCGTTGCTGTGCGGTTGCTCCAGCACATGTCCGTCCCACAGGGTATTGTCGGCAATGATGTATCCACCGGCGGACAAGTACCGGAGTACCATCTCGTAGTAATCGATGTACCGCCGCTTATCGCCATCGATAAAAGCGAGGTCGAACGTCAGTCCCATTGTCGGCACCTGTTCCAGCGCGTCGCCGATGTAGAAGCGTATCTTGTCGGCCACCGGCGAGTTCTCCAGCCACGGACGGGTGAAGTCCTCCTGCTCGTCGTTGATCTCGAACGTGTGCAGCATCCCGCCTTCGGGTAACCCTTCGGCCAGGCAGAGGGCGGAATAGCCGCTGTAAGTTCCTATCTCCAACACTTGCCGCGGACGGATCATGGAGACGAACATCTTGAGCATGCGTCCCTGCAAATGGCCGGAAGCCATGCGGGGACGGAGCAGTTTGACATGCGTATCGCGGTAGAGTGCTTTCAGGTAGTCGCTCTCGGCGTCGATGTGCTGCAAGATGTATTCGTCCAGTGTTTCGTCCACGCTCATGGCCGGTTACAGGTAACGGTTCTTATTGGGTAGTACGCTTTCGTCGGCATGTTGCAGGGCGTCTTCCACCACGTTGATCTCTAGAAAAGAGGTCTGCGTGCCGGCTTTACCACTGCTCAAGTAGCCCACCATGTCCTTCGGGCTCAGCTCACCTTCTTTCAACAGGCGGCGGAGGGCAGCGAAGTAATACTCCTGTCCGTTGGCCAGCTCGGGCATGTAGATGGCTTCCACTCCGTATGAGAGGGCGAGGTGACGCATGGTCTTTTCCTTATAGCAGATGGCCAGTACCGGATAGCGTCCGCGGAAAGCCGCCAGATTACGGGCGGTACGTCCGCTGTAACTATCGGTTATGATGGCGCGCATGTTCAACTTGCTGGTTGCCTTCACGGCTTGCTTGGCCAGGAAAGCCGTCACGTCGTTGCTGCTTTCGTCAAGCGGAATGCGGATATCGTTGTCAGCCAGTTTGTCTTTCTCGGCCTGTTTGGCAATGGCAGTCATGGTCTTCACCGCTTCTACGGGGTACTTGCCGTAAGCCGTTTCACCGCTCAGCATGAGAGCGTCGGTACGGTAGTAGATGGCGTTGGCGATGTCGGTCACTTCGGCCCGGGTAGGACGCGGATTGTTGATCATGGTGTGAAGCATCTGCGTAGCTACGATGACCGGCTTCTTGGCCAGCACACACTTGCGGATCAGCACACGCTGGATACCCGGGATGCGTTCCTGCGGTACTTCGATACCGAGGTCGCCACGAGCCACCATCACACCGTCGGCCACTTCGAGTATCTCGTCGATGTTGTCCACACCTTCCTGATTCTCTATCTTGGCAATGATTTTGATGTCGCTGTTGTGAGCGTCGAGTATTTCGCGGATATCGAGCACGTCCTGCTTGTTGCGCACGAACGAGTGGGCGATGAAGTCGATATCTTTTTCAATGGCGTACAAGATGTTGTTGCGATCCTTCTCCGTGAGCGACGGCAGGTTGATGCGTACACCCGGCACGTTCACGCTCTTACGGCTGCCGAGGGTGGTTTCGTTCTGCACCTCGCAAAGCAGATAGTCGGCTGTCTTCTCGATGACCAGCAACTCCAAGTCGCCATCGTCGATAAGGATATGTCCGTCTATATTTAAGTCGTGTACGAAGTTGGGATACGACACGGCGATGCACTCGCGGGTAGTGGGCAGATCAGGATTGCCTACCACCTTCACCCGGTCACCTATCTGATAAGGTATCGGTTCGGCGCTGGCGGTGGTACGCACCTCCGGTCCTTTGGTGTCCATCAATATACCGATACGGTTGGATACGGTACGGACATTGGCTATTAAGGCTTCGAACCCTTCGCGGCCGGCATGTGCGGTGTTCATACGCACCACATTCATTCCCGACTCGAACAGTTCGCGGATAAATTCTACATCGCAGCGGCGATCCGAGATGGAAGCCACAATCTTCGTTTGTTTCAATAACATATATCTATTCTTAGTTTAAATATGATCTCTTATTTATGTATATCGAGCAGTGCCTCGAGCGCCAACCGGTAGGAGTTCATTCCAAAACCGCAGATCACTCCCTGACAGGCAGAAGCTATCATCGACCGGTGACGGAACTCTTCCCGGCTATGCACGTTGGAGATGTGCACTTCGATGACCGGGCTCTTCACAGAACGGATGGCATCCTGTAAGGCTATAGAGGTGTGGGTGTAGGCCCCCGCGTTCAGGATGATGCCTTCCACATCGAATCCCACCTGCTGGATGCAGTCGATCAGTTCGCCTTCAATGTTCGATTGGAAATAGCCGATCTCCACTTCGGGATAGGATGCACGCAGTGTAGAAAGGTAATCCTGAAAGGTAACACTTCCATAAACGGAAGGTTCGCGCGTGCCCAGCATATTCAGATTGGGGCCGTTAATTATCTGTATCTTCATGACACAATCCTCATTAAATAATTTATATCTTTGCTCCGGAGAACAGTATTTCAAGGTGCAAAGGTAGAAAAAAGAAATGAAAGTAAACGAGAAAACAGGGAAGAAGGATGAAGAAGCGCTGATAATCAGGAAATATCAGCAATACCTGAGATTGGAGAAATCCTTATCGCCCAACACACTGGAGGCCTACATGACCGACCTGGTCAAACTGACGGGATTCCTCCGGACAGAAAGCATCAGTATGCTGGAAGTGTGCTACAAGGACTTGCAACGGTTTGCCGCCGGGCTGCACGACATCGGCATCCATCCCCGCTCACAGGCACGCATCATCTCGGGTATCAAGTCGTTCTTCCACTTCCTGCTCATGGCGGACTATATCGAGACCGACCCCAGCGAACTGCTGGAAGCTCCCCGCATCGGCTTCCGGATACCCGAAGTGCTGACCGTAGAAGAGATTGACACGATCATCGGCGCCATCGACCTGAGCAAGAACGAGGGACAGCGCAACCGCGCCATCCTGGAAACACTGTACAGTTGCGGACTTCGTGTGTCGGAACTCACTTCGCTGAAGCTCTCCGAGCTTTATCTGGAGGAGGGATTTATCAAGGTAGAAGGCAAAGGCAGCAAGCAGCGGTTGGTGCCCATCTCGCCCCGCGCTATCAAAGAGATCAACCTCTACTTCATGGACCGCAACCAGATGACTATCCAAAAAGGACACGAGGACTTCCTCTTCCTGAGCCGGCGTGGTACCCATCTGTCGCGCATCATGATCTTCCACCTTATTAAAGAATTGGCCGAAACGACAGGTATCACCAAGAATATCAGCCCGCACACTTTCCGCCACTCGTTTGCCACCCACCTGCTCGAAGGAGGAGCCAACCTGCGGGCTATCCAGTGCATGTTGGGGCACGAATCGATTGCGACCACAGAAATCTATACGCACATCGACCGCAATATGCTCCGGAGTGAGATTATCGAGCACCATCCCCGCAATATTTTATACAGAAGTAAGAAAGACAGCGGTTTTTTTTAATTTATATAAAAACTACAGGTATAATCATGCGTTTCATCGCAAAATTTATATCTTTGCGTTACTTTTGTTCAGAACAAAAACAAGAGCGAATAGACAATGAGACTATATTCAATTACAAACGTTTAAATTTTTTCCAACAATGACTAAGAAGTTGTATCTGCCTTTACTCATGGCAGTGATTGTTGCACTTACATCGTGCAGCACCAAAATGGGACCTCTTTCATCTGATTACTTTACCACAACCCCGCAGGTTCTGGAAGCAGTAGGAGGTAAAGTGCCTGTAACCATCAACGGAAAATTCCCTGAGAAGTATTTCAACAAAAAAGCTGTAGTAGAAGTAACTCCGGTTCTGAAATGGAACGGTGGCGAAGTAAAAGGACAGCCGGCAACTTTCCAAGGTGAGAAAGTAGAAGGTAATGACCAAGCTATTTCTTACAAAATGGGTGGAAACTACACTATGAAGACTGTATTCGACTATGTACCCGAAATGGCTAAGTCGGAACTGTATCTGGAATTCAAAGCCACCAAGGGCAACAAGGTAATCACTATCCCGGCTGTTAAAGTAGCTGACGGTGTAATCTCTACATCGGAATTGGTAAAGAGCACCTTGGGTAGCGCTAACCCGGCTCTGGGCGAAGACGCTTTCCAACGTATCATCAAGGAAAAGTACAATGCTAACATCATGTTCCTTATCCAACAGGCTAACATCCGCGCCAGCGAGCTGAAGACTGCCAAAGACTTCAACCAACAAGTAGCCGACGTGAACGCTGCTGAAAACAAGAAGATCAGTAACATTGAAGTTTCTGCCTATGCTTCTCCGGACGGTGGTTTGAAACTGAACACAGGCTGGGCCGAAGATCGTGAAGAAAACACAACCAAGATGCTGAACAAGGACTTGAAGAAGGCCAAGATCGACGCTGCTGTTGATGCGAAGTACACTGCTCAGGACTGGGAAGGCTTCCAGGAACTGGTTTCTAAATCGAACATCCAGGACAAGGAACTGATTCTCCGTGTACTGTCTATGTATCAGGACCCCGAACAAAGAGAAACTGAAATCAAGAACATCTCTTCTGTTTATAAGACACTGGCCGACGAAATCCTGCCGCAACTGCGTCGTTCTCGTTTGACTTTGAACTATGACATCATTGGTAAGTCTGACGACGAAATCTCTAAGCTGGCTGCTTCGGATCCGAAACAACTGAACCTCGAAGAGTTGCTGTACGCTGCTACACTGACCAAGAACCCGGCTCAGCAAACAGCTATCTATACTGCCGCTACTCAACTGTTCCCGAACGACTACCGCGCTTACAACAACCTCGGTAAATTGTCTTACCAGGCTGGCGACATGGCTAAAGCTGAATCATACCTGAAGAAAGCTGCCAGCTTGAAGAACGCTCCGGAAGTAAACATGAACATGGCCCTCGTTTCTCTGGCTAAGGGTGACAAGTCGGCTGCCGAAACTTATCTGGGCAATGCTGCCGGAACCAAAGAATTCGGTGAAACTGCCGGTAACCTCTACATCGCTCAGGGACAATACGAAAGAGCTGTAAACTCATTCGGCGACGCTAAGACCAACAGTGCTGCTCTGGCTCAGATCCTGGCTAAGGATTACAACAAAGCTAAGACTACACTGGGTGGCATCGAAGCTCCGAATGCATACACTGATTATCTGACTGCTGTACTGGGCGCAAGAACCAACAACCGTTCTATGGTAACCAGCAGTTTGAAGAGCGCTATCGCTAAAGACCCGAGCCTGGCTAAGAAAGCTGCTTCGGATCTGGAATTCGCTAAGTACTTCACCGATTCTTCTTTCATGAGCCTCCTCAAGTAAGAAGCCGGTAAGGTCAAAAGATACAAAAAGAGGGTTGCCCGCTGCACAAATGGCGGGCAACTCTTTTTTTTTATCCGCAAAACCTGTACTTTCGCAGAAAAGAATCGAGCATGAGAAGAATATCTATATTACTGGCTGTCCTCATCACCCTGGCAGGATGCGGAAAGAAAACAGACGAGACCATCGTCAAGGGAGAAATCAAAGGATTGACCACCGACACCATCTATCTGTACGGCATGGGTGGATTGTATGATCGTACCGATACGATCGTTACGACGAAAGGCAAGTTTTCCTGTACACTGAAACTGGACACCACCTCTATCGTGGCTCTTCTCTATAATCAAGACAATATCTACCCCATCTTCCTGGAAAAAGGAAACAAGGTAAAGATAACAGGAAATGCCGACGGGCTGCTGGAAATCGACGGGAACGAGATGAACAAGGAGTTCACCCGCTACCAGCAGGAACTCTCCGGACTGGCTGAACCCTCGGAAAGTGTACTCGAAGAAAAGGCAGAAGACTATATTCTGGCACACCCCTACTCGTTCGTCAGCATGTATTTGCTCGATAAATACTTCGTTCAGAAAGAAGCCCCCGACATCGCCCGTATCAAAAGGTTGATGGCTCCTCTGGGTGGTCTGCTACAGGATGCTCCTTATGTTCAGGACCTGCGCAACCAGATCGAAACCATTGAAAAAGCAGATGAACAACGGCAGGTTCCCTTCTTTAGTTTGCCGAACCTGGATGGGAAACGTACCAGCCGGACGGAAAAGTTCAGCAACAAGTATCTCGTTATCCATTTCTGGGCATCGTGGTGCGACGAATGTAAGGAGGAGTTTCCAATTCTCCGCCAGATAAACCGCACGTACTTATCCGAGCCTAAGTCGGTAAAGCGTCCAAAGAAAGGCGACTCGGTTATTCCCGAGAAGAAAGGATTCGGCATGCTCGGTATCTCGCTCGATCTGGACAAGGCGAGTTGGAAAGAGGCTGTCAAACAAGATACACTCCAATGGGAACAGCTCATCAATATGCAAGGCTTCGATGCCGACCTGGTTCGCCAATTCGGTTTCTTAAAACTTCCGGCCATCTTCCTGGTAGCACCCGACGGACGGATCGTACAGCGCAACATCAGTGCCGACAGCCTGAGCAACTGCCTGAAAGTGCTGCCCATCGATAAACGCTAAACCACAACGGACTTCCTTCGCTAAACATTCTATTATTCACCTCAACTCTTATACATTCATGCTTGTCAAAGTCTTCGGGGCGGCGGTACAAGGTATCGACGCCACTCTTATCACCATCGAGGTCAACAGTTCCCGGGGGTGTATGTTTTACTTGGTCGGCCTGCCCGATTCGGCCGTCAAAGAAAGCCACCAACGCATCATCTCCGCCTTGCAGGTGGCCGGCTGCAAAATCCCTACCAGTAACATCGTTATCAATATGGCACCGGCCGATATCCGCAAGGAGGGCTCGGCTTACGACCTTCCACTGGCCATCGGCATACTGGCAGCCGGGCAAGCCATATCTTCCGATCTGATTCCCCGCTACCTGCTGATGGGCGAGTTGAGTCTCGACGGCAGCATTCGTCCCATCAGAGGAGCTCTGCCTATAGCCATCATGGCCCGGGAGCAAGGATTCGAAGGGTTGATACTTCCCCGGCAGAATGCCCGCGAAGCAGCGGTAGTGAACAATTTATCGGTGTACGGCGTGGAGAATATCCGCGAGGTCATCGGGTTTTTCAACGGGACTTATACTTTACAGCCTACCGTAGTCAATACGCGGGAGGAGTTCTATGCCCGGCAAAGCACGTTTGACCTCGACTTTGCCGATGTGAAGGGACAGGAGAATGTAAAGCGGGCGTTGGAAGTAGCCGCTTCGGGCGGGCATAACGTGCTGATGGTAGGTGCACCGGGAAGCGGCAAGTCGATGATGGCCAAACGATTGCCTTCTATTCTGCCACCCCTCTCATTGGGTGAGAGCCTGGAAACGACCAAGATTCACTCCGTAGCCGGGAAGCTCGGGCGAAATACTTCGCTGATCTCCCAACGTCCGTTTCGTGACCCGCATCATACCATCTCGCAGGTAGCTCTGGTGGGAGGAGGCAGCTTCCCACAACCGGGAGAGATCAGCCTGGCGCACAACGGGCTGCTCTTTCTGGATGAACTTCCGGAATTCAACCGGAAGGTATTGGAGGTACTGCGCCAACCGTTGGAAGACCGCCGCATTACCATTGCCCGGGTGAAATGGACCATCGACTACCCGGCCAGCTTCATGCTGGTGGCTTCGATGAATCCCTGCCCTTGTGGGTATTACAACCACCCCACCAAGCCATGCGTATGCAGTCCCGGACAAGTACAGAAGTACCTGAACAAAATTTCCGGTCCTTTGCTGGATCGCATTGATCTGCAAGTAGAAATTATACCGGTACCTTTCGAGAAGATATCCGACCGACGGGAAGGAGAGCCAAGCAGTGCTATCCGCGAGCGAGTGATCCGTGCCCGGCAGATGCAGGAACAACGATTTGCCGACCACCCCGGCATTCACTGCAATGCCCAGATGACCAGCAAGTTGCTGGCAGCTTATGCACAGCCCGATGCACAAGGATTGGCGTTGTTAAAGAATGCCATGGAGCGGCTGAACCTGTCGGCACGGGCGTACGACCGTATTCTGAAAGTATCGCGCACCATTGCCGACCTGGAAGCGAGCGACGCTATCCTTCCTTCGCATCTGGCAGAAGCCATCGGGTATCGTAATCTGGACCGGGAAAGCTGGGCTGGATAAGGGAGTTATTTCTTGATCCGGCTGTGATGACAGAACAATAATTCTCCTTGTTCATCACGGAGATGCATACCGTTTCCTTCGCAATAGCGGAAGAGGCGGCAATCGCCACACTGACCTTTCTTCATCCAGTCGCGGTTGCGGAAGGGTTGGAAACGATTGTTCCATACCTCCATGAAGTCGTTCTGGTAGATATTTCCCTGACGGAAGTTACTCCGGATGCTGGGGCAAGCAGAGATAGAGCCGTCGGCCAACACAGAGCCCACCGTCACTCCGGCATGGCAGTTATAGAAACCGTTGCGTACCTCGCCTTCATATCGTCCGAGGAATCCTTCGCAACCGTAGCTCAGTAGCACTTTCCCCTCTTTGCGCGTTTCACAGATAAAGTCGAGTACGCCGGTAAACTCATCGTCGTTCAACTGGAATTCGGGATGCTCGGCGGCACGGCCTACCGGGAAGATGGTAAAAATACGCCAGTTCCGTACACCTATACTATAAAGGTACTCCCGGAACTCTTTCAGGTACGGATAATTCCGGCGGTTGACACACGTCACCACATCCCATGTCAATTCCTTCTCGGCGGCCAGCATACGGATAGCTTCCGTGGCCCGGTCGAAGCTTAGCGAATGTCCCCGCATCCAGTTATGATCGTCGGCAAAACCATCGAGGCTCACGGTCACGGAATGTAGCCCGGCAGCCAGCAGACTGTCGAGTCGTTTGCGCGTGAGTAGCAGCCCGTTGGTAACAAAGCCCCAAGGGAAACCCCGGTCGTAAAGCGCCCGCCCTACTATTTCCAGGTCAGTACGTACCAGCGCTTCGCCACCGGTGATGACAATCATGGTATGATGCGGGTTTACATGCGGAATGATGGAGTCGATCACTTTCAGGAAATCAGCCGCCGCCATGTCTTTGGTACCGGCAGTGGTATGACAGTCGCTTCCGCAATGCTTACACGAAAGGTTGCAACGCAAGGTACACTCCCAGAAAAGCTGTTTCAGCGGATGCATCTTCTGGGTATTCCGCCGCATCTTACGGGCCAGCTCCAGTGCCAACCGTTTGCGTACGGTCAGCTTGGGGAGGCTTCTCTCATCTTTTCCCATCGTTACTTAGAGGTTTTCTTTTTGATCTTCAGGGTCACATCAAAAGCTTCTTTGCTTTTGACGTTCACATCGACCGAGTCCTTCTGGTAGGAACCGTTGGCTTCTCCATCCACATCTTCCCAGATGAGCCGGTGTTTATTGGTAGAAGTTTTCCGGTAGTAAGTTTTAAACTCCCCTTTAGCATCTGTGTAGAGCGTATCGAGATGATAGGTAAACGGTTCCTTATCATCGTAACTATACAACGTTCCGGATAGCACCCGGATTCCGGGTACTGCTTGACGGGTGTCAGCATTGACCACTTTTCCCTTTATTTCGTATTGGGCCGGCATCACCCCATACATCAGCTCGTAACCGCCTCCATCGTCATCGTCCTGATAATCGGTACAGCCAGTGAAGCCCAGCAAGAGCAGCAAGCTTCCTAATACGCGGTTGCAGGCTTTTCGCCATCTGTTTTGTAGTTTTTTCATGTATTCTGAATTATGGATAGCTATTTTTTGGCTTCTATTTCTACTTCGAGAGCCATATACCCCTTGTACCAACCGGTTCCATCGGTATACTTACCGGTGATAACCAAATCTGTAGAATCCTTCCGATATTCGGTAGCCTCCCGTATATCTTCCCAAATTACCCGGTATACTTTTCCGGGAAAACCTTGGTGCACGACTTCGAACTCTCCTTTTCCGTCAGAGTATACCGTATCTGCCTGAAATTGGTATAATCTATCAGCAGGGTCGAACAGAACACCCGATACCACCTGCATGCCAGTAATGGGCTGCTTGGTTTCGGCATCGATCACTTTCCCCTTCACCCGATACTCAGCCAATGGGGTGCCATATTCGTCGGCGCCCGTTTCTTCACAACCGGCAAAGCCCAACAGAGCGAGCAATCCGATAAGCAGTTGGTTAAACATCCGGTACCACCGGTTTTGTAGTTTCTTCATACCACTAAAATATGCCCGGTGACCTGCGCAACCGGGCTTGTTATAATCTGGAAATGCACGAAGCGGAAAGATACTGCACCACTCCTTCGCATTTTTCAAAATAGATTACTTTTCTATCCGGATACGGGCATCGACAGCCACTACTTCCTTTTCGGTAGCCAGCAGCGGATTGATATCCATCTCCTTGATCTCGGTAGCAAAACGCAGCAAGGTGGAGAGCCGCACGATGATCTCGGCAAACTTATCCTCGTTCACCCCCTTCTGCCCACGGGTACCCTTGATGATCTTGTAAGCCCGGAGTGTACGTATCATGGAATAAGCTTCCGTGTACGACAGCGGCGCCAGACCGGAAGAGACATCTTTCAGCACTTCCACAAAGATACCACCCAGTCCGCAGAGCACTACGTGTCCGAACTTTTCCTCGTACTTAGCACCTACGAACAGTTCCCGTCCCTGCAACATGGGTTGCACCATGATGGCCCGGGCGTCGGCAATCTGCATCAGGCGGTCGAACTCCAACGCCAGGTGCTGTTCACCTTTGATATTCAGCACCACACCGCCTACGTCCGACTTGTGCACCGGTCCTACCACCTTGGCCACCACCGGGAAGCCGCACCGGCGGGCGAAGGCCAGCACTTCTTCTTTGACGGGCGACACGAACTCTTCCACAATAGGAATACCGGCAGCGCGCAGCAAAGCCTGTACGTAGTGCGGCTCGATGTAGCCGTTCTCCGGTATGGAGTCGATGATGCGACGGATGCGCGGTACGTCTACCCCGAATAGTTCGATTTCATTGGAGGCAGGGCAAGGTGAGTTGATGATACGCGACAGGGCGGTGCCCAGCGTCACCTCATCCGCAAAGTTCACATGTCCTTTCTTGAGGAAGGCTTCCACCTCCTTACCGGCGGTATGCAGCGAAGGAAGTATGGGGAAGATAGGTTTTTTGCACGTCAGCATTTTCTGGTGCAGCACCTCATAAGTATCGAACATAGTCACCAGGCCCGGCGTACCGAAGATAGCCATCATGGCGTCGATGTTGTCGAACTTCTCTTCGCAATAGTCCAGCGTGATGGCCAGTTGTTCCGGGGTTCCGGTGGCCAGAATGTCGATGGGATTGCCCACGGAAGCACCGGGAAAGAGCTTGCCTTTCAATTCGTCCACCAGCGGGCCTTCCAGCCGGGGCACGTTGAGTCCGCCCTTGCTTAGGGCATCGGTCAGCATCACACCCGGTCCTCCGGCATGCGTCACCACGGCAAAATTACGTCCTTTCAGCTCGGGAAGCGTGAAGACACAGCCCACGGTAGTCAGCTCTTCCCGCGAGAAGCAGCGCACGATGCCTGCCTTACGGAACAAGGCTTCGACCGCCGAGTCGGGACTGGCAATGGCACCTGTATGCGACGAAGCCGCCCGGCTACCGCTTTCCGAACTTCCTGCCTTGATGGCGGCTATCTTGCATCCCTTGCGTATGAGCGACGAGGCATGGAACAGCAAACGGTCAGGGTCTTTTATACTTTCTATATAGATCAGTTTGATGAGCGAGTCCGTCGCCTCATCAAACGTTTCGTCCATGTATTGCAGCACATCTTCCACACCGATCTGCTTGGCATTGCCCACCGACCACACGGAGTTGAAAGGCAATCCCTTCGTCACGGCCGACTCCAGGATAAATACTGCTGTAGCGCCGGAACTCGAGATCAGGTCGACTCCCTGCGGACTGAGTTCGGGAATGGGCTGGGTGAATACACTGTGGTGCCAGGTGTTCATAAGGCCGATGCAGTTGGGGCCGATGAGCGATGCCCCGTACCGGTTCACCGTATCAAGGATGCGATCTTCGAGCATGGCACCTTCGTGCGTCTCCTCGCCAAAACCGGCCGAGAGGATGATGAACGCCCGCGTCTGTTTCTCCGCTGCCAGCGTTTCCACTGCATCGGGACACATGGAAGCGGGAATGGCCAGGATGGCCAGGTCGGTATCGGGAAGATCCTGCACAGCGGCAAAGGCGGGAATGCCCTGCACTTCGGTTTCTTTGGGGTTCACGGCGCGGAGTTCGCCGGCGTATCCTCCGTTGATCAGGTTCCGCAGGATGGCTCCTCCGGGTTTATGTACGTTGTTCGATGCGCCTACGACGACGATGCTCGCCGGGCGAAGGAGTTGGTTGGTGATCATTCGATGGTATATATTTACGGTTATAATACGCAAATATAATCTTTTCCTTGACATGAAAGAAAGAAGAAGCAAGTATTCTTGTCTACCCAAAACTGAGATGCAATCATTTTGTCTTATAAAAAAGGCATATCGGTTTCATTAGTTCAGTAAATACGTATTTTAGCTAACTTCATTTACTTGCATTTCGACACTTCCAGCGAAATAACCGTATATATATGCGGATGTTTATACAGATGAAAGCATAGGAACAGCCCAAAAACCGCATCTTTATGCGTTTTATCCGTAAGAAATTCCTTCCGAAGGTTTAAAAGATAGGGGTCGAAGGTTTAGAACATACCACCCGAAGGTTTAAAACATTCGGGCCGAATGTTTTAAACCTTCGAATGGATGCTTCCAAATCCGGTTTTTTTGCGTTGATTGGATATCAAAAGCAACCCGGAATCAAAAAACAATATGAAAGCAGATTAAGAGAGAAACAAACAATCACGCCGTCATCCCGCAAAACAGGCTATCAAAACAAGACATCCCAGGCGTAGTTGCCGACATTCTAACATTTGCAAAACCGCTCAGAATTGAATGCTTCAGCCTCACCCTTCCATCCGTCGAAAAGAAACGACTCCAGAACCGGTTCATTTGTCAGATTGTCAAAGGATGACATTTTGATCCTGAAAGATTCTCCGTATTTTCATTATCCGGTGAGCATGTTTATGCACAAAGAAATGATAGATGGATGGGGCGTGGGGCTTAATGCCCGGCACAACTTTCTTCCCCAGCATCATTCCCTATACGCTTAGCGGCAGGAGCGGCAATGCCGTTCACGGTTCCTACATTGGTATTGCATGTTTTCATCAATAAAGATATATCTTCCCCACATAAACCACCGGCATAATTAATTGTTGAGGCGGTAGTATTTCGGGTATCTATTTCCCCGGCATTATAAGAACTGTGACATATAACATAGCCGGTTGATGCTGTAAGACCTCCTGCAATCATACTTTTACAGACCCCTTCTCCGGTAATAGCCCCATAATTACGACAATTAGATAGCGTGCAGTCCATCGCACCGGGAACAATACCACCTATATAAATCGGGGAGGTGCTCGTACCGCTATCAGGCCCTTTATAGGTAACAGCGCCTTCATTTATACAGTTCTTTATAGGTATACAATAAGTAGGAGCATTCATAAAACCGTCCCAATAACCGGCAGTAATCCCACCCAAATAGCACCACCCGCTAAGTGCATTTTTACGCACTGTTATATCTGCTCTATTCAGGCATCCGCTAATTTCTGAATCGGCAGGTAAAATAGTGACTGTTTTATATCCGCCACATACCCCTCCGAGGCACAATTCATTTGTACCGGTAACAGACACATTCATGGAACCTAAAGAAGAACAATTAATAACCTTATACGGCTTTTCGCTGGCTCCTACTACGCCTCCTACATATAATCTATTTGTCTGACTACTTGCAGATACCTTACCGGACATGGTGCAATTCTCCAGCAGGGTATACGGATCGGAGTTACCGACCACGCCACCCAGGTAACTATTATCGGCCCCTGCTACATCGGCAGCTACATGCAGGTTCTTAATAACCGCCCAATGGTCGTTATCCGCCCCACTTACAAAACCAAAGAAGCCAAAGCTCTCTACGCCGGCACCCGACCTTAGCCTTCCACTTATCGTATGCCCGCAACCATCGAAGATGCCTTGGAATGCCACCTTTGTAGTACCGGAAGTGTATCCTATCGGTGCCCATGAGGGAGAGGGTGGTATACAAATATCTTTGGTGAGTTTAAAATACTTGCCGCTATAGCTGTCGGTGCCAGCATTCACGTCATTGATGAGTTTCTGTAATTGCTTAGTATTGGATATCTCGTAAGCCGTCGCTTCTGATGAGCCATCTCCACCGCCGAAAGCTTCAACCTCAGTCGGGTTCTGTCCGTTGTAGGCAATCACATCGGTATCTTCGCTCCATGCGGTAGGCGTTACCTTATATACCTTGGCTGCACTAAACGGCAATTTAGTACTCTCTGTTATCTCACTCTTCTTTGACATACGGTGCGTAAAGCCTCCCTCCGAATTGGCATAAGTAGCCGAGAAGTATATCTTTTCATCGGCCGTTCCGCCTATGGTAGTGGGGAATATAGCCATGTAAGCGGTAACAGCCTCATTTTCTTCATACCCCTTGAATGTCATGGTGAGGTTCTTGGAGGTTTGTTTGTCCGTGGTAAAGGCATTCTGTATGACTACTATATCCTGGTTGTTCTCCAGGCTTATGGTAAGACTTTGCAAGGAATAGAATTCTACTTCCGGTACTTCAATGCGCAAAATGGCAACAGCCGGATTGAAAGTGAGAGAGGCAGGTAGTTCGGTGGTTCCCTGGACAACCATGTAATTGTAGGCAGGCAGATGGTTCACATTGCCCTCGCCATCTTCACCGGTGGCCTTGGTCTGTACCTGTGCCAACAGGCTCATGACGGCTTCGCTCTCGTACTCGGCTGCTTTATAGGCGGGGTAAAGGAATTTGTAGGTATTCCCGGCGCCTTTGTCTTCGGGATCAGTACCGGTGAAAGAAGCGGAAGCAGACGGTTCGGTCAGTGTCGTGGTCAATATGCTGCCTTCGCCACCTTTGTATATCTTAAAGGCATCGCCGTCGGTCCACTTTACGTCAATGGTGTTCTCATTGGTATCGTAGTCGTGCACCATACGCGAGGTGGGTGCATCGGCACCAAAGCCGGCATCGATGGTAATTACCCGGCCGGGGGTGTGGTGGTGGTCGGGAGTCTCGGTTGCCAGATCGGTTGATGAGCAAGCGTTCAATGCGAGCAAGGCCACTGCCGGGAGCAGGGCGCGCAGGGGGTGTGTGATAGTAGTTGTACGCATGTCGGTTAGTCGTTAATGGTGGTGAATAAATCGTTTACTGTGTTCTCAAACTCGGCCAAGTCGAACGGGACTTGCATCAATTGAATTTCTGGGCCGCCGCTGTCATAACCATTCACCCGGGCACTGCCCGCAATAACTCCCTCATGCTCCATATCGATGACTTCGATGGCGGGAGCGATGTACTTGTGTCTCTTCATTTTTTAATAAATTGTTTTACTTTGTTATACTCGTGCCGCAAATATATATACAACGAATTCCAAGATCGTCAAAACAGGTTTTTATTTAGCGTGCGCACGCAAAAAAGTTCTTGGCTTCCCGTTTACGATATTGGAATTGGAGGAGAGGGAGGAGGAAATTGTCGATGAAAAGGGCTGTTTTTAAGCATCAAAGCTTCGGCGGTACTGCCCCGGAGCCATACCCGTCTGTTTCTGGAACGCATGGTAAAAAGAAGAAAGAGCACTGAATCCGCAGGCCATAGCAATCTGCTTCAGACTTTTCTCCGGAGTGTCCAGCAACATCGTTTTGGCTTTCTCTATCCGGTACTTCTGCACTACGTCGCTGAAGGTGCCGCCCATGCCCTCGTTGAAGATACGGGAGAGGTAGGTACGGTTCAGGCCGACCACTTCGCTTACATCCATCAACTGGAAATCTTTCCGGAGATACGGTTGCGATTGTTCCATCCAGGTTTGCACCTGCCGGATATACCCGGGCATCTGTTCCCGGAATGTTGCTTCGCTGACTTTGATTCCGGGCTCGGCCGCTTCGGCCTCGGCCTCGTCCAGCGTATGGGCAAAGTGGAGGCTGGGGTAAGGATTTTTATGAATCAGGGCGCCGTAAATGAAACAGCCGAAGAAGGCGATGAAACATATCTGGTGCACTTCGTAAAGCGCCCCACACACTTTGAACAGCACACCGTAGTAAATCAGGTTGAGAAGAATAAAGCCCCATACCAGCCTTTGCATCCAGGCAAGGCTCATCGACTCGGGCTCGGCAAAGTTGCGCGCACACCACGCTTCGTAATAGATGCGATACCGCGCCATGAACCAATTAATGGCAAAGAGATAGCCCGTAACTACCAGGAGCAGCACGAAGCGAAACCACACATTGAACTCGCCGATGTGTGCCCACAACTCTCCCATGCCCGTAAGTTTCCGTATCGGTTCGCCGGTGATGCGCAAAACGAAAAAATAGAGCAGCCCGCTGCCCAACCAGGGCAAAGCGAGGCAAAAACCACGCTTCCAATTGATCCAGCCGGGACGTATCACCTCTAAGATATAGAGCACCATCACGGTGGTGATAAGCATGGGGACAAAGATGAGGAGGGGCGAGAAGAAACTCTCCTTCATCTGCTCAAAGGTACCGGCAGGAACCGATGTGGTGCGTAGGAAGATGTTCAGGCTATTAATGAAAAACATATAGCCCAGCATACGCCGGGCGCGGTTGCCGGAGGTACGGCGCAGCAGCAGCACTCCGCCAACGAAGAACTCCAAAGCGCATAGTAGCTGCAGGTAATAGATGTGGTGCTGTGCCATGTTCCAGGGCCAATATGTTTTTTGTTTGCGTTGCAAATATAACATATCAGGCTGGCTTTCCCAAGTACTCGGGTTATATTTCGCAATTTTATACATCATACGTATTCATGAATACGTTCAAAAATAGTATCTTTGCGCATTCGCCGTAAAACAATAAAATCTACACTGCATACATTACAATGGAAAAGAAATTCAAAAGAACCACCGTCACATCGGCCCTGCCGTATGCCAACGGCCCCGTCCATATCGGTCACCTGGCCGGCGTATACGTCCCGTCGGACATCTATGTGCGCTATTTGAGACTCAAGAAACAAGACGTACTCTTCATCGGAGGATCGGACGAGCACGGGGTGCCCATCACCATCCGCGCCCGCAAGGAAGGGGTGACACCGCAGGATATCGTAGACCGCTACCACTACCTGATCAAGGATTCGTTTGCCAAGTTCGGCATTTCGTTCGATATTTACAGTCGCACCTCTTCGCAGACACACCGCGAACTGGCTTCGGACATCTTCCGCACCATCTATGATAAAGGTGGATTCGTGGAACGCTCGTCGGAACAATATTACGACGAGGAAGCCCACCAGTTCCTGGCCGACCGTTACATCACCGGCGAATGTCCTCACTGCCACTCGGAAGGAGCCTATGGCGACCAATGCGAGAAGTGCGGAACATCGCTCTCGCCTACCGACTTGATCAACCCGAAGAGCGCCATCAGCGGCAGCAAGCCGGTGATGCGCGAAACGAAGCACTGGTACCTGCCGCTCGACCAACACGAAACATGGTTGCGCCGGTGGATTCTGGAAGATCATAAAGAATGGCGTCCCAATGTATACGGACAGTGCAAGAGCTGGCTCGACATGGGCCTCCAGCCCCGTGCCGTGAGCCGCGACCTCGACTGGGGAATTCCTGTTCCCGTAGAAGGCGCCGAAGGCAAAGTGCTGTATGTGTGGTTCGATGCCCCCATCGGCTACATCTCCAATACCAAGGAGTTGCTTCCCGACACGTGGGAAACCTGGTGGAAAGATCCGGAAACGCGTCTGGTACACTTCATCGGCAAGGATAACATCGTGTTCCACTGCATCGTGTTCCCGGCTATGTTGAAAGCCGAAGGCAGCTACATCCTGCCAGACAACGTGCCGAGCAATGAGTTCCTGAACCTGGAAGGCGACAAGATCTCGACCTCACGCAACTGGGCGGTGTGGCTCCACGAATACCTGGAGGAATTCCCCGGCAAGCAGGACGTGCTGCGCTACGTGCTCACTGCCAACGCTCCGGAGACCAAAGACAACGACTTCACCTGGAAAGACTTCCAGGCACGCAATAACAACGAGCTGGTAGCGGTATACGGCAACTTCGTAAACCGCGCCCTGGTACTGACACAAAAGTACTTCGACGGCAAGGTTCCCGCCGCCGGCGAGCTGACCGTCTACGACCGGGAGACCCTGAAGGAGTTCGCCGACGTGAAGACCGAAGTAGAGAAGCTGCTCGACCTCTTCAAGTTCCGCGATGCCCAGAAGGAAGCCATGAACCTGGCCCGCATCGGCAATAAATACCTGGCCGATACCGAACCGTGGAAGTTGGCCAAGACGGACATGGACCGCGTAGGCACCATCCTGAACATTTCGTTGCAGTTGGTAGCCAACCTGGCCATCGCCTTCGAACCGTTCCTGCCGTTCAGCTCGAAAACACTCCGCGACATGCTGAACATGGAAAGCTTCGAGTGGACCGACCTGGGACGCAACGACCTTCTTACCGCCGGACACCAGTTGAACCAGCCCGCCCTGCTCTTCGAAAAGATCGAAGATGCTACCATCGAGGCACAGGTACAACGGTTGCTCGACACGAAGAAGGCCAACGAGGACGCCAACTACAAGGCCAACCCCATCCGTGCCAACATCGAGTACGACGATTTTGCCAAGCTCGACATCCGCGTAGGTACCATCCTGGAATGCCAGAAGGTGCCCAAAGCCGACAAGCTGCTTCAGTTCAAGATAGACGACGGACTGGAAACACGCACCATCGTCAGCGGTATCGCCCAACACTACCAGCCCGAAGAACTGGTAGGTAAACAAGTATGCTTCATCGCCAACCTTGCCCCGCGTAAGCTGAAGGGCATCGTCAGCGAAGGCATGATACTCTCGGCAGAAAATAATGACGGAAGCCTGGCTGTGATCATGCCCCAACGGGAAGTGAAGCCGGGAAGCGAAGTGAAGTAACGCTTCCTTCTCCCAACAAAAGCAAGGCGGAATGACAGACGAAAACCTGAAAGAGAAAACCGTAAAGGCACTGGCCTGGAGCTTTGCAGATAAGTTCGGACAGCAACTTATCTACCTGGTGACGGGGGGAATTGTGCTTCCGCGGTTGCTCTTGCCTGAAGACTATGGGATGATGGGGATACTGGCTATCTTCATCGCTCTGTCCAATGTCTTGCTAGACAGCGGATTCGGTGGTGCATTGATCAAGAAACAACACACCACACAGGCCGACTTCAACGCCGTTTTCTATTTCAACGTCGTCGTCAGCTTCACGCTGTATGCCTTGCTCTACTTCAGCGCTCCGTTCATCGCCGCGTTCTACGAAGAGCCTCAACTCACCCTGTTGTCCAGGGTGTATTTTCTGGCCATCTTGTTCAATGCGTTCAACCTCATCCAAACCATCATCCTGACCAAGGAGTTGCAGTTCAATCGTCTGGCACAGATCAACTTCGCCTCCTTGCTGCTCTCCTCCATCATCGCTATCGGAATGGCCTTGTACGGTGCAGGAGTCTGGGCGTTGGTGACGCAGCAACTCCTGTTACCGTTATTCAAGAGTATCCTGCTCTGGGCGTTCAACCGCTGGCGCCCTTCGCTGGGATTCAGCATGCAACCGCTCCGGGAAGTATTCGCCTTCAGTTCGCGCATGCTTGCTACAGGCATCATCAATGCCGTGTTCAACAATATCTACTCATCCATCATCGGTAAGGTGTACAATAAAGTAGATACGGGAAACTTCGTCCAGGCCAAGCGCTACCAGGAAATTCCCGTCCTGCTCATCGCCAATACCTTTCGGTCCGTGGCTCTGCCTGTATTCTCCAACGTGAATACAGACAACGAACGACTGGGCCGTGTCTTGCAGAAGACCAACCAAAGCATCGCCTTCGTCCTGTTCCCGGTAGTACTGGGGCTGTACGTCATTGCCGAACCCCTCATCGTAGGACTGGTTGGCGACAAATGGCTGCCCGTTGTTCCCATTCTGCGCATCCTGCTCCTATCCGGGCTCTTCTCGGTATTCGCCTATATATTCACCGAGTTGCTTACCGCCAAAGGAAAATCACGCACCATCCTCCGGATTGAGATCGTCAACAAAGCCATCCTCGCCCTTATCATTCTCTGTACGTTCCGACAGGGCATCATCTGGATGGTCTATGGCTGGGTAGTTTACGCTTTCTTCACCTTGCTTACCTCAGGTTATTACGCCTGTCGCATCATCTCCTACCGGCTTATCAACTTCTTCCGGTCCATAACGCCCTACTTCTTGCTGGCTGTCGTCATGGCCCTGACCACCAGCCTCTTCGGCCTGATCCCCATGAACGCCTACGCCCGGATGGGCATACAGATACTCTTTGCCATACTCTTCTACGCCGGGGGCTGCCTGCTTTTCCGGTTGGAGATGGGGCATGAAGTCACCAAGCTCATACAACGCAACACCAAACACCCATGACAGAAGACAAACACATCCTGATTCTACCGATGGATTACCCCGAGGCCGACTCGCCACCACACCGGGGATATCGGTTCCATGAACAAGCCCTGCAATTGGCCGATGCCGGTTGCCAGGTAGGACTGGCCTATGTGGAACAGCGCTCCACAGCCCACCTCAGTTGGAAGCGCTTCATGAAAGAGAGTCACTTCCAAACAAGTATTGAGGACAACGGCCGCTTCGTCACCCTGCGCATGCATGCCTGGAACACCCGACTGTCCACCCGCCCGGGCGGATTCATCTGGAGCCTGCTAACCCTCTATGTAGTGAGCCGATACATCCGTCGATACGGCCGCCCCGATCTGATTCATGCCCATACCGGGCTTTGGGCGGGATATGCCGCCCGGTTGGTAAAGCGGATATACGGCATCCGGTATGTACTAACGGAACACGCCTCGTTCATCAACGCCAAGAAAGTAACCCCGCAACAAGAAAGGATCTTGCGCAAAATTTACGAAGGTGCCGAACGTATCATCTGCGAAGGCACCATGCTGGCTAAGAACCTGAGTGCCTACACCACCTACGAGAAGATAAGGGTAATACCCGGTTCCATCAACACCGAGACTTTCAGTTTCAGCCACCGCATCACCGAGAAAGAAAATCAATTTGTCTTCATCAGCGTGGGCAGCCTCATCCGCCGGAAAGGATTCGACGAACTGATCCATGCTTTCAACCAGGTATTTGCCGACATGACTCATGTATCGTTGGTCATCGCCGGAGACGGACCGGAATTCTACCCACTCCTCAAACTGATCAACTATGTGGGACTGAAAGGGCGGGTACATCTCACCGGTAATCTTCCGCGCCAACAACTGGCCTGGTGCCTGAGCGAGTCGGACGCTTTCGTGCTGGCTTCGCACAGCGAGACATTCGCCATCACAGTCGTCGAAGCCATGGCTACCGGAATTCCTGCCATCGGTACTGTATGCGGCGGACCGGAAGATATCATCCTCCCTGGAACTGGTTTACTGGTGGAACCTCGCGACACAGTGGGCCTGGCACAAAAGATGAAGCAGATGTACGAGGAGTATGAGCAGTTCGACAAAGAACTGATACATCAAGTTATCATTGAGCAGTACGACTCCCGCGAGGCAAGTAAACTCTTGCTGAGCATCTACCAGCAGGCCTTACAGAAACAACCGGCCGGCCGTTCTAACCGTTTATTTAGCAAATAACCATGAAAATACTTTTCGTCTTCGGCGGAATGCCACACTATCTGAATGCTTTGCTCAACCGGATGGCCCGCAAAGCCGAGGTCGTAGTAGCCACCCCAGCCAAAGGCAATGCCACCATCGGTCAGGGAGTTAAAATGGTCGAAGGAGGTACATTCAAACAGATTAGTCTACCCGAGCAGAAGGCCTTTTACGGGAAAGCCGCCTTCCCCACCCTCTGGCAAACCGTCCGTCAGGAGATGCCCGACGTCATCGTGCTGGGATGGCCCTACTTCTTGCAACTCTTCTTCGAGCGTCGGCTGCGGAAAGTCATCCGGGCTTGCGGCACGAAGATCGTCATCCGGGAGATACCATTCCAGACTCCGCCGTACGGGCAGATCAAACGATACTTTCGGGAGCATCCCATGTACAACGAGCAGATGCAGTTGCTGAGTCAGGGTGCCTCGTTCTACCTAAGCCAGTGGTTGACCGCGCGTATCCGTAAATACTGTTATTCCAAGGTAGCAGCTACGCTCAACTATTCCACGGCGGCTTACGACATCCTGCCCTCTTACGGAATACGACAAGAGCAGATACACGTCACCTACAACACCACCGATACCGAAGCGCTGCTCCGGGAGAAGAAAACAGTACAGGAATCTCCATGCATCCTTCCTCCCTGCCCACGACGTATCCTACATATCGGCCGGTTGGTCAAATGGAAACGAGTGGATTTGCTGATCGACGCCTTACCGGGTATTGTAGCCCGGTTCCCCGATGCAGAATTAGTAGTCGTGGGCGACGGTCCGGAATTGGAGAACCTGAAACGTCAGGCACAGACGCTGGGTATGGAAGCACACGTCCGCTTCGCCGGTGCGGTGTACCGCCCGGAAGAACTGGGAGCTTACATGAACGAATCTACTGTGTATGTACTGGCAGGTATGGGGGGGCTCTCCATTAACGACGCCATGACGTACGGAATGCCCATCGTCTGTTCCGTGTGCGACAGTACTGAACGTGACTTAGTGACCGATGGGCGGAACGGTTTCTTCTTCCAAGAAGGAAAGGCCGGCAACCTGGCCGAAAAAATAACGACCCTTTTCGCATCACCCGCCTTATGCGAGGAAATGGGAAAAGAGTCGGAACGTATCATCCGGGAGGAGATCAACCTCGAAAGTGTATGTGAGCGTTATCTCCAAGCCTTCCATTCTATTCTTTCAGAGTAGCCACAATCCGTTCGCAGGCCTTGCCGTCGCCATACGGGTTGTGTGTCTCGGACATCTGCCGGTAAAGGGTTTCGTCGGTGAGCAAGGTACGGACATTAGCCACGATCGTCGCGGCATCGGTTCCTACCAGTTTCACTGTTCCTGCCTCCACAGCTTCCGGACGTTCGGTAGTATTGCGCATTACCAGTACCGGCTTGCCCAGCGAAGGGGCTTCTTCCTGTACACCGCCACTGTCGGTGAGCAACAGTTTGCTGTGTTGCATGGCATATATAAAAGGTAAGTAGTCGAGCGGCTGGATGAGGAAAACATTGTTCAGTCCCGACAACAACTCATATACCGGCTTCTGCACGTTGGGATTGAGATGTACGGGATAGACGATATCAAGCTCCGGATGCGCCGCGGCAATCTCGCGGATAGCCTGGCAGATGTGCAGGAAACCGTCACCAAAGTTCTCCCGGCGGTGTCCGGTGACCAGAATATACTCCCGGTCGGCAACGGTATACCCTTTCTTTTGCAGCGTTTCATACAACTCGTCCTGCTTGCCCGGGGTTTGCGCGATGATATCCACCGCCATCAGCAAGGCGTCGATCACCGTATTACCAGTAACGTAGATACGGTCGGCATCAATCTTCTCTTCCAGCAAGTTGGCTTCCGACTGGCTGGTAGGGGCGAAATAGTAATGACAAATACGGTCGGTTACCTGACGGTTCATCTCTTCGGGCCAGGGCGACTGCAGGTTGTACGTACGCAGTCCGGCTTCCACATGCCCCACTTTGATTTGCTGGTAGAAGGCCGCCAATGCAGCAGCCATAGAGGTCGTAGTATCGCCATGCACCAATACTACATTGGGTGCGAAGGCTTTCAGCACGTCGCGTAGCCCGAGCAACACCCGGGAAGTGATGTCGTACAGATCCTGTCCCGGTGCCATGATATCCAGATCGTAATCGGGAATAATGCCAAACACCTCGAGTACCTGGTCGAGCATCTGACGATGCTGGGCGGTAACGCATACTTTGGTTTCGAAATGCACCGTGTCAGCTTGCAGGGCTTTAACCAGCGGTGCCATCTTGATGGCTTCGGGACGTGTTCCGAAGACTAACAATATCTTTTTCATCAGCTATCTTATTTTCTGACTCCGCAGAAGTCGAGTTCCATTTTACCTTCTTCGCACGGCAAGGAGAGGAAGGGAGTGTGCCGCACCAACCACACCACGATATCCGCCTGATTATAAGCCTCGCGATAGTCCGTCAGGTGAAAGCTGGAGTGACGATCAATGTTCGGTTCCACAATCAGTACCGTAGCACGCGACTCAGAGATGATGCGTGAAGCGATGTACTTGGCGGGCGATTCGCGCAGGTCGTCGATATCGGGTTTGAAGGCCATGCCCATGCAGGCTACTACCGGTTCGCGGTCATTCTTCTCCACAAAGCGCAGGCAGGATTCCATCACTTTGTTGGCACACCAGTCGGCTTTGTAGTCGTTGGTTTCGCGGGCCCGTTTGATGAGTTGTGCCTGTTCGGGGTAATCGGAAACAATGAACCATGGATCGACTGCGATGCAGTGTCCGCCTACGCCACAACCGGGTTGCAAGATGTTTACCCGTGGGTGTTTGTTGGCCAGTTCGATAAGTTCCCATACATTCACTCCGGCCTTGTCACAAATCATGGAGAGTTCATTGGCAAAGGCAATCTGTGAATCGCGGGAAGAGTTTTCGGTGAGTTTGCACATCTCAGCTGTGCGGGCATTGGTCGGGTGGAGTTTTCCTTGAACGAAGGCACCGTAGAATTCCATGGCTTTGGCAGTCGATTCGGGATTAACACCACCGATGACGCGGTCGTTGTGCACCAGTTCGTGGAGCGTGTTTCCCGGTAGCACCCGTTCGGGACAATACGCAATATAGAGTTGTCCTTTCAGTTCCGGACGTTCTTTGTAGATAACTTCCGCCATCCGTTCGGTTGTGAATACCGGCGAGGTAGATTCGATGACAAACAGGTTGCCCGGCCGGAGGTAAGGGATGACTGCCCGGGTAGCCGACTCCACATAGGTGATATCCGCCCGGTGGTTTTGCTTGAACGGGGTGGGTACTACCACGAAGAAAGCATCCGCTTCCTCGGGTTTCTGCACGGCCCGGAGTGTTCCCTGACTGACTGCTTCTTTCACCACCCGGTCCAGATCGGGTTCTACAATATGTATCTCGCCCCGGTTGATCGTATTCACTACTTCCGGGTTTACATCCACGCCCACCACCTGGAAACCATGGTTGGCAGCAACCGCTGCCGTCGGAAGGCCAATATAGCCCAATCCTAAAAACACCACCTTTTTCATATATATACCTTCATTATATGGTGTGGCAAAAGTACAAATAATCCATGACTTTGCACGGTTTATCACAGAAAACAGCTACTTTTGCCAAAACAATTGGCCGAATGAGGGTACTAATCATCAATACTTCCGAACGCATAGGCGGTGCTGCCGTAGCCGCCAGCCGTTTACTGGAATCTCTGACAAATAACGGAATCAAAGCCAAAATGCTGGTGCGCGATAAGCAAACCGACCAAATAAGCGTGGTCAAACTGCCGGGTAGTTGGTTCCAGGTATGGACTTTCGTATGGGAACGCGTCGTAATCTGGGCGGCCAACCGCTTCAAAAAGAACAATCTATTTGCCGTCGACATCGCCAATGAGGGCGCGGATATCACCACACTTCCCGAATTCCGGCAAGCCGACATCATTCACCTGCATTGGATCAATCAGGGAATGCTTTCGTTGAATGGCATCCGCCGGATTCTCAAAAGCGGCAAAACAGTGGTATGGACCATGCACGACATGTGGCCTTGTACGGGTATCTGTCACCATGCCCGTGAGTGTACCCACTATCAGGAAGAGTGTCACCACTGCCCCTTCATCTACGGCGGCGGGAGCAAGAAAGACCTCTCCACCCGCACGTTCCGCAAGAAGAAAGAGATTTATCAACAATCACCCATCACCTTCGTTACTTGCAGTCAATGGCTGGGCAGCAGGGCACGAAGCAGCGCACTACTCACCGGTCACACAATAGTAAGCATCCCCAATCCCATCAATACCAACCTGTTCCGTTCGCGCGATAAGGCAGAAGCACGCGCCAAATGTAACTTACCCCAGGAAGGCAAGCTGATGCTGTTCGGTTCGCTGAAGATCACGGACAAGCGGAAAGGCATCGACTACCTGATTGAATCATGCAACTTGTTAGCCGAGAAACACCCCGAACTGAAAGACGAACTGGGTGTAGTTGTGTTTGGCAACGAGTCGCACAAGCTGGACAACCTCCTCCCCTTCCGTGTCTATGCACTGGACTATGTGAAAGATGAACATGCCCTGCCGGATATCTACAATGCAGTCGATCTCTTCGCTACCCCGTCGCTGGAAGAAAACCTGCCCAACACCATCATGGAAGCCATGGCTTGCGGTGTACCGTGTGTAGGCTTCCAGGTAGGCGGTATTCCGGAGATGATAGACCATCTGCACAACGGCTACGTAGCTGAGTACAAGTCGTCGGCCGACTTTGCCAATGGTGTTTACTGGGTGTTGACCGACCCGAGTTACCCCGAGCTCTGCGAACAGGCTTGCCGCAAGGTAGCTACCAACTATTCCGAACAGGTGGTTGCCAAGAAATACATAGATCTATACAATAAGATAACCGGAAAACATGCATAGCCGTCCCGCACCGATATTCTCCATCATTACTGTGACCTACAATGCCGAAAAGGTGTTGGAGAACACCCTGTTGAGCGTACTCTCGCAAACCTATCACCGGGTGGAATACATCATAGTGGATGGAGCTTCGAAGGATGGCACGATGGATATCGTACAAAAATACCGCGACCGGATACAAACAGTGGTGAGCGAACCGGACAAAGGGCTATACGATGCTATGAACAAAGCCATGGCCCTGGCCACAGGCGACTATCTCTGTTTCCTGAATGCCGGCGACTGTTTTCACACAGGTGACACGCTGGAGCAGATGGTGCACAGCCTGCCCCGCAACGGGCTACCCGATGTGCTATATGGACAAACGGCCTTAGTGGACCACCAAGGGCACTTCGTCCGCATGCGCCGGCTCACGGCCCCGGAAGTGCTTACTTGGAGAAGCTTCCGGCAAGGCATGCTGGTATGTCACCAGGCTTTCTTTGCCAAACGCACCCTGGCCAGTGCGTACGATCTTCGTTACCGTTTCTCGGCCGACTTCGACTGGTGTATCCGGGTGATGAAGCAAGCGCGTACGTTACACAACACCCACCTTACTCTCATCGACTACCTGGACGAAGGAATGACCACTCAGAACCGGAAGGCTTCGCTCCGGGAGCGGTTCCGTATCATGGCCCGTCACTACGGATGGATCAGTACCGCCACACACCATGCGTGGTTCGTCGTCCGCCTGTTCGTCAAGCCCGGGCAATAGCTTTTTATTTCACCACAGGGTCACAGGAGTTTCACAGAGTTTTTATTTTTATTCCCGTATCCGCAGCAGTCGTTTCAGTTCGGCTACTCCTTCCGACGCTCCTTTCCGGATCACAAAGATTTTCCGGGACGAAGCTACCTGTACCTCGTTCGGGTCGATCAGATAGATGGAAGTATGGTAGGTTGCGTAGTTGAGCAGACCGGCCGCCGGATATACATTCATCGATGTACCGATGATGACCACGATATCCGCTTGCTGCACATAGCCGACGGCAGTTTCTATCTCGGGCACTGCCTCACCAAACCATACGATAAACGGACGCAACTGCGAACCATCGGCCGCTTGGTCGCCCAGCTTCACATCAAACTCCTCGGGTTTCAGCTCCCGGACGTACTGCGGATTGGATGGATCGCGGCTGGAACAGACCTTGGTCAACTCGCCATGCAGGTGGACGATGCGGCTACTCCCGGCCCGTTCGTGCAGATTGTCTACATTCTGCGTCACGATGGTCACCTCATACTCCTTCTCCAGTTCGGCCAGAAGCTCATGCCCACGGTTGGGTTTTACGTCGAGCAACTGCTTCCGCCGTTCATTATAGAAGTTCAGCACCAGTTCCGGGTCCTGCCGGAATCCTTCAGGTGTGGCTACCTGTTCCACCGGATACCGCTCCCACAGTCCGCATGTATCACGAAACGTACTGATTCAACTCTCGGCGCTCATTCACGCGCCGGACAATACAACTAATTTCTTCATGGCTTTCACTCGTCTTTTATCCAACAAAAATAAAAAAATAACTTCATCCCTTCGTCTAAGTGTATGCAAATAAGAAATTTTAAATACTAAAAAGTTAATCATTCAAATAATTCATGTACTTTTGCCCGTTGAAAATGAAGTATATGGACAAATTTAGTTATGCTATCGGCCTGGGAATCGGCCAGAATTTATTAAGTATGGGTGCCAACGGCATCGCAGTAGATGATTTTGCACAAGCTATCAAGGATGTGTTGGAAGGTAACGCTACCGCCATTTCGCATCAGGAAGCACGCGACATCGTTAATGACTACTTCGCGGAACTGGAAGCCAAGATGAGTGCTGCCAGCATCGAGCAGGGAAAAGTATTCCTGAGCGAAAACGCCAAGAAAGCCAACGTGGTGACGCTCCCCAGCGGGCTGCAGTACGAAATCCTGACCGAAGGAAACGGACAACGCGCTAAGGCAACCGACCGTGTAAAATGTCACTACGAAGGAACCCTGATCGACGGAACTATGTTCGATAGCTCCATCAAGCGTGGACAACCAGCCGTATTCGGTGTGAACCAAGTGATTCCGGGATGGGTGGAAGCCCTGCAACTGATGCCCGAAGGTTCTAAATGGAAACTATACATCCCGTCCGATCTGGGATACGGCGCACAGGGCGCCGGCGAAATGATTCCACCGCATAGCACATTGGTATTCGAAGTAGAATTAATTGAAGTATTATCATAAATAAAAAAAGAAAGCAAAATGAAAAAAATTACTCTTATCATGGCAATCGTCGCAGCTGCCGGCCTTGCTTCATGTACCGCACAGAGCCCGAAGGCTAATCTGAAATCGGAGATCGACTCACTGTCTTATTCACTGGGTATGTCCAACACACAGGGTCTGAAAGGTTATCTGGTAGGCCGTCTGAATGTAGATACTACCTACATGGCTGAATTCGTTAAAGGTGTAGCCGAAGGTGCTGCTAAGACCAGTCCCAAAGACGCTGCTTACTATGCAGGTGTCCAGATCGGTCAGCAAATTGCTAACCAGATGGTGCCGGGTATCAACAATGAACTTTTCGGCAACGACTCTACACAGACCATCAGCAAAGATAACTTCCTGGCTGGTTTCATTACCGGAACACTGGAAAAGACAGGTTTGATGACTATGGAAGAAGCTCAAGGCTATACTCAGATGAAGATGGAAGAAGTAAAAACTAAAGCATTGGAAATAACTTACGCTCCCAACAAGGAAGCCGGTGAAAAGTTCCTCGCTGAAAACAAAGGCAAAGAAGGCGTTGTAACTACTCCGAGCGGATTGCAATACAAGGTGCTGGTAGAAGGTAAAGGCGAAGTTCCTGCCGATACTTGCAAAGTGAAAGTAAACTACAAAGGTACGCTGATCGACGGTACTGAGTTCGATAGCACTGAAAAACATGGCGGCGAACCGGCTATTTTCCGCGCCAACGGGGTGATCAAAGGCTGGACAGAAGCTCTGACCCTGATGCCGGTAGGTTCTAAATGGGAACTTTACATCCCGCAGGATCTGGCTTACGGCCTCAGAGACACCGGTACTATCAAACCGTTCTCTGCACTGGTATTCGAAGTAGAATTGCTGGGCATCGAGAAGTAATCGACTGCGAATAATAAAAACAAAACCGGGGTGGCAATTCTATTTTGCCATCCCGGTTTTTGTTTCACCGAAAGCCTCAAAAAAAATAAAAACAAGCACATCATCCGTTTTTTTCGACTTTCATAGAGATAAATTAAAATAAACCTCTATATTTGCTTACCATTTGACAATTGACCGATAATTATATTCACTATTATGGAAAAAATAGACAATCTTGACAGACAGATTCTGGAGATTATCTCACAGAACGCGCGTATTCCTTTCAAGGATGTGGCAGCAGAATGCGGTGTATCTCGCGCAGCCATTCACCAACGCGTACAACGACTCATCGACTTAGGTGTCATCGTAGGCTCGGGTTACAATGTAAACCCCAAGTCATTGGGCTACAGAACCTGCACGTACGTAGGAATCAAGCTCGAGAAGGGTTCTATGTACAAGTCAGTTGTAGGCGAGCTGAACAAAATCCCCGAAATCGTGGAATGTCACTTCACAACTGGTCCGTACACCATGCTGACCAAAGTCTATGCACGCGACAATGAGCACCTGATGGATCTGCTGAACAACAAAATGCAGGAAATTCCGGGTGTAACGGCTACTGAAACGCTTATCTCTCTAGAGCAAAGCATCAAGAAAGAAATTCCTATCTCAGCTGCCAAGTAGTCTAGACCCGTATGGATTTCCTTAACGAATATCATCTATCAGGGTTGTTCATCGGCATTTGCACGTTCCTCATCATCGGCCTTTTTCACCCTGTGGTGGTAAAGGCCGAATATTATTGGGGTACCGGGTGCTGGTGGATCTTTTTGTTACTGGGTATAGCAGGAGTAGCAGGTTCGGTATGGACGGACCATGTGGTCGTCTCATCGATCCTGGGGGTCTTTGCTTTCTCTTCGTTCTGGACCATCAAAGAAGTGTTCGAACAAGAGGAGCGAGTAAAGAAAGGATGGTTTCCCAAGAATCCGAGGCGTACATACAAGTTCTGACGCATTAGTTTTTCTAAAAAAGCTTGCATAATTCGCCGGAATCTCTTACTTTTGTACCCGCATCCAAAGAAAGATGGATACACGGGCTTTTAGCTCAGTTGGTTAGAGCAACAGACTCATAATCCTGCGCTGACTAGATGCACAAAGCATCAAAAAATTGTTCTTTAAAATAACAGTAAAACGAAATAAAAAAGAAGTAGGTTTAAACCACTGATTTTTTGTAAGGACTTGTAGCTCAGTTGGTTAGAGCAACAGACTCATAATCCTGCGCTGGGTTGACGTTTGAAACGTCATAAAATGTTCTTTAAAATATTAAAATAACTGCGATAAATTCAAGTGAAAAATTCTACTTGAATTTCGTAAGGTCCCATAGCTCAGTTGGTTAGAGCACCTGACTCATAATCAGGGAGTCCTTGGTTCAAGCCCAAGTGGGACCACTTTTTTACCCTGAAAGAGTTGCTTCTTTGAAGTGGCTCTTTTTTTATTGTACACACCAGGTGAACACAACTATCCCTTATCCGGCAAAGTTTGCTTCTTGTCTCTGTTTTCATACTTTTTTATTTAATTGATAAAACATCTCTAAAGATACAGGAAAATCTCCGAATCCTCAAAATAGGAAACTTTTTCCGGTACAAAAAATAAGATGTGCATAGGTTATGCAAGTTTTCCCCAAAAATATTTGAAGAATATTTTTGAGGGAACCGGAGGCCTGAACTTGCTTAACCGTTAAATGCGCATCTTTAACTTGTGCAGGAAAAAGCTTCCTAAATAAAAACCCATAGCGGGGAACTATGGGTTAATTGACTGGTCTTTGTCCGGTAAATCTTTCAATCGGGAGGGTCGTCTTTCTTTCGTATTTTACCTTTCTTTATCATGAACTCCTCAATTTCAGAAGCTTTGTAATATACCCGGCCGTTATCGTAAGTATAATAGGGTATCAACTTTTTCTGGCGGTATCTGGCGATGGTTCTCTTGGTAACCCCAAAGAGTTTACACAGGTCGTAATTGTCAAGTAGTGTATCTCCATCGAAACACTCCTTCAACTTATTCATGTGATCAAGAGTTTTGTCTATCTTGTCAAAACGTCCTAATATGATCCGCATCCATTCTTCGAAGCTTTTATTATCCATACGACCTTAAGAATATTGTTACGATGCAAAGGTCGCCAGTAAAAGAAGGCCGGTTTCATAGGTAATACCTGACTTAGGTGCTATTTTTAATAAAATAGTTATTATTGCTTTGATTATCAGCGAGAAAAAAATGGCGCAAGTCTTCTGTGCCGGGTTTCGATCGAAAAAATCATGTGTTTTTGGGCTTTATTAGGGCAAAAAACGATTAAATACCCTCAAAAAAGAAACACCCAAGTCAGGTGCGACTTAGGTATTGTTATTGAAGCTATACAACAAATAATATGCCTTATGCTATCTTGTATATGTTGTGCCGGTTACTCCGTTTTTGTAAGTAACACTATCTTTTACTTTCCATTGGGATTCTTTGGTGTAGTCCGGGAATAGTGGCGCTCCGCTACCAAGAACAACAGGAAAGCGATTAATTATCATTTCATCTACCATACCATGTTCTAACAGTATGGACAGAAGTTTACCGCCACAAGCAAGATAGATTTCTTTTCCTTCTTCGTCTTGAAGTTTGGATATAGCTTCAACCGGATTTTCCGAAATGAAATGAACTTTATCGTTGTCATCGGTAGGATAAGGGGTAGTTACATATACCGCCTTGTCTTTATAGGGCCAGACGATGTCCATACTCATAAGGTTAAGGTAGGTACATTCATCCATGAGTACCGTATCTACCGATTCAAAGAAAGCCCGATAGCCGTAATCTGTCTTTTCCGGATTAGGAAATTCTGTCAGCCAATCCAGATCACCATCAATTCGAGTTATATACCCATCAATGGAAGTTACTACATACAACTTGATTTTTTTCATGATCTTATGATTTATATTATACAAAAGAATAGCGTGGAACCCACTCACTCCGATACAGGGGCACTGGTATACCCGAAAGACGAAACTTGCAAGCCCACGCTATAACGATGTATAGCATGAACATTACACTTTCCGGCTCGTCTTTCTTGAAAATTACCAGTTTTCTGTACCGAGACGTTCAGCGAACGTTATGTTATGTACTCATGAAGTATCTGAAATACTTCTGATTGTTACTATTTTACATGTGCAAAGATAATACATTCGATTGATTTATTTGTTATCGTCATCATCCATTCTCTTTTTCAGCGCTTTGACCATGTCATTTAGATACTCTGTACGGTCTTTCTTGCCTTTCAGTTCGATATATATTTGATATATGTTACTCAAATCGACATTGAACATCCGACCAAACATTTCAGCCAGCACGATAATATCAATCTTTCCGTAATTGACACTTGCAAGTGTATCAATACCATAGATGATTTCACCCAGGGCATTTTTCTTGTCAGTCCACTTCTCATTGGAATGAAGGTTGCCTATTGACTCGGCGTTACTCTCCTCCTGTGCCAGTCCCGCCAACCGGGTATTCAGGTAGATTTCCAGCATTTCATGGGCCAGAATTTTAGACAACTTAAAATCATAACAGGTAGAAAAACCGCTGTCCCTTTCAAAATAGAAACTGTCAACGTGTAACCGGACCTCCGGTTTTCCGCGAAGGAAATAAAGATGGTCCAAATGAGTGTTCCCGGAGCGGTAATAACCGTAGAAGCTGACGTTCTCTTCAAAGAAAAACTTAATCCGATTTTGAATCCGCATCAGATACATTTTCTTATCTTCGGTACTGCCTACAGGCATCCTCATTTCAATATTACAAATCTTACCGTGGTAAATTAATTGGCTGGACAGCCGGGGTTTTATCTCTTTAAAGAAACGGATTTCTTCCGCATTATCTTTAAAAGAATAACCCGTGATGAAAGATTTCAGATTTTCAAACCCCTTTTCCAATATGGGAATAATGAACTTTGACTTTTGCAACATACTGCATTCCATCCTTTCTATTTCAAGGATGTTTTGAAGAATAGTATTCTTCAACGTAGAGACATATTTATCCATGACGTCATTTTTTTAATTAGTTATTAAATGACAAAAACATGGTGACACACGCCAGCTATCGCAGCTTGTCAAATACACTTTCCCGGATGCAACAGCAGTTAATGCTGACTATTTTGCAACATAAAGGTATTTGATAATACCGGGTTATTATTTTAGCAAAAGAATTGTAGGCGCTTGATGATACCAAAGGTTACACAGCGTCCTATGTATGCTTTGGCAGCATTGTTACCAGCCTTTGTTTTCAGCTATTTTTCATAAACAAGATATCTTTCAAGAGTAAATTGATCTCTATATAAACCAGCATGTTGATACCCTTTCATACCTGCTGAATTGGAAAGAATAGTATTCGGCTTCAACTGTACAAAACGTTTTATCTTCATCGACTAGATGAAAAGCTATGTAGCATCCAGAAAGATCTTTACTATTAAGAAGTTTTACCCATTTGTCTTTTTGTTGATACGAAATAAAAAAACGCAAAACCGAAAATCGCTGATATGCATTGTGTTACTTGATTTATCTTGTTTGTATGTTTATAGCTTCAACAACTCCCCACAAACGTCATTCAAGTATTTCACACTTGGAATAAGTTCCAACATCGGATTGTAAAAATCGCGTTCGTATTCCAACATGATAAGCGGCTGAACATTGTTATTGTGTAGTTCGGTCAAAATTTCTTTGATTTTACCTTGTCCTTCGCCCAGCGGCACATCCACGCCGTCGGGGCCGAGTTTGCTCACGTCGCGCAGGTGGAAATGAAACATTTTACCCGCTTTAATGAAATCTTTCACGATAGGAAGCGGCTCGAAACCATCGCGCATATAATGGCCAATATCCACCGAAGCGCCGAGGTGTTTGCTGTGGCCTTTGGTGTCTTCCAAAGCAAATTCGGGATTCCAATATGAAATGGGTCGGCGGTGGTTAGTAAACACCATGGTTACGCCGTATTTTGTCAGAATTTCATCGTAAAAATCGGGCCCAACTCCTCCCGCGGGAACGCGTTTCGGGTCGGTTACAATCATCAAACCCATTTCTTTGGCAAATTTTACGACTTCTTCAAAGCCTTCTTTGTTTCCACTTAACCATTGAAAATAAGACACATGCTCAATACCCGCGTCTTCCAATTTCTTTTTCAACTTGTCTTTCCATTCTTTCGACATTCCACGTCCGAACTTAACGTCGCTTTCGGGAGAAAGACGCATTCCGTCAACGCCTTCGATATAATTTAAACCGAGCGCGGCGGTGAGGTCAATGGCTTCGAAAAACGTAAATTTGTGAAATGTGTAGCTTTGAATGCCCACTTTCCAACCCAATTTTTCGGCATTGGGAACGCCGTTGGCCAATTTCCCGTAACAAGTGTAGCCTTGCGAAAGATAATCCTGACTTGTGCCTTGCGAAAACACATTTACATTAAACGCGAACAGCACGGCGATAAGCGCGACCGCTGTTTTGAGAATGATTTGTTTTGAAATATTCATTGTTTTTTATTTTATGGGTAATTATAATTCTTCTATCTCAATGTCTTTATACCATGCTTCGCACGGATTTCTGTCCTCGTGAATTTGCAAAGCGATATAAGCTTTCAGTGGAATTTCATTGTCATATTCAATAAAATCGAGGGTTTGTACACCGTTTATCCAAATGCGGACGCGCGGGCCTTCGCAACGGATAACGTATGTATTCCAATCGTCGGCTTTGCTCACTTGTTTCACTTCTTGTTCGTTCAGTGGTGTTCCCAAGAACATCCAACGCCGTTGTTCATCGTACAACGCACCCCATTTTCCGGCAAGAATATCGGCTTGATAGCCCACCATTTCGTGTGGAATAGTTGGGTGCGACTGACTACGGATTTGTATTCCCGCGTTCCATGAGTTGGTTCCCGCGGGGAATTTCATTTTGTATTTCAGGCGAAGTTCAAAATCACCGTATTCGCGGTCGGTACAAAGGAATTCGTTGCGAGGAATGGCTTTTTCCATTGTTCCGCCTACAATAGCACCGTCTTCAATGCGGAACAATTCCATGCTGCTCGCGCCGTTGTTGCCGCGCCATCCGCCGAATGATTTTCCATCGAAAATTTTTTTGCCTTTGAATTGGCTCAAGACATCGGCCGCCCCGAAGGTTTCTTTTTCCATTGTTGGGGTAAGTGTCAGCCAATGTACATCGGGTAGGGCTTCTTCGTATCTTTTTCCTTTCAGGCTGAGTTGAACGCCTTGTAGTACAACCGGAATTTTTCCATCTTCGGATACTGTAACCACACCCAAATCAAACGGCAGGTATTCTGACCAACTGCTTGTGGGTTGTGCCAAAACTGACAATTGGCGATTGCCAACGGTTATGGAAAACGCGCTTCCCGTGTGAGGTTGCGAATACCGTAAGCTGACTTTGTATGTTCCTTTTTTTACGTCGGCCGTCCACGACATTTGGTCGGTGGTGTTGTGCCAGCCATGCATGGTGGCTTTTTCCAATCCTTTATCTTCTATTCTCATATTTCCGCTGATAGCGGCATCGCGCGCTAAAAGCCTTACAAAACGTCCTTTTGGCTCGGTTTGCGCATGCAGGTTTACGGCCGTAACTGCATAAAGCAGTATGGTCGTTAGAATGTAGACTTTCTGAATAAACATTATCATTTATCTAGATTAGAGTTATCCGCAAAATATCTCAAATTACAATGTAGAAATTGCTTTTATAGAATATTTTGCGGATAATCATTTTGTTTTAAACTACTTAATTATTCTACCACTTTCCATTCAAATACCACCCCGTTGGTTCTGGTTGGGCTTGAACCCGGCCAATCGGCTGAGTATGGTTCTCCGGTGGGAGCATCTAATCCGACGTAACGATTGGTTTTGAGCGACAACAACATACATTGGTTGCGAAGCATATCTTGCCACATAAAGAGGCTGGCGTCGCTTTCTTTGTCAATCAAACGCACATCGCCCGACAGGCCTTCGCCTGTAATGGTCAGGAAGCCGGTACCATCCATCGCTTCTAAGGCTACACGGCCTTGTCCACGGTCGTGCACGCGGAACTGACTGCCTTTTACATTATATTCGTTGCTCGCGGTATTGGCGTTGCGCAACATGCGGCGCGGACTTGTCCATACAAGCGTGTTGTTAGCTAAATTTCTCAATGTAATTACTTTACCTACAGGAAGATTCGCGGAACGATCGGCAAACGGCTCATCGAGCACGAAATTATCGAACTCGGCATAACCGCCTTCTTTTCCTTCGGTGTTGTACGCGAAAAGCGCGAAACGAAGTCCTTGGAACGTTTTCATCTGATAAGCCAAGCGCAGGTCAACACCCATTTCTTTGAAGTTTACGCCATCGGTACTATAACTTAATTTGGCCAAATCCGCATCTAAGTCAGCTTCGGCGCGGAAATAAACTTTTTTCGCTGAAATAGGAACATCTACTTTTTCGTTTTTATAAAAATCGTAATAACGGATAACATCGCCATCATCGGTGCGCGATACGCCAATCCAATAATAAGGCATCAACAACAAAGCCAACCCGGCCACGTCGCCTTTTTTGAGCGATTTGGTATTTAATTCTACAGTAACATTCGATTCCGGGCCGACGGCGCGTTGAGTCAAGGAATTTTTCGCGTGCATAAAACTTTTGGCCGGCATTGTGTTTAAGCGTAAAACGCCGTTTCTCAACGCCCATTTATTTTCTACCGGGTGGTGATTCCATTGCCAAGCGGGTTTCAGGGTTTTTCCAGAAAAATCGTCGTTACGCTCGTAGGTGGTGTGAGGTGTTGTTTCAATTCCCACGTTTGGTTTAAACCAAGTGCGCGGCGAACGTCCCAAGTTGTTTTCCACACCGAAGAACGGCCAACCGTCTTTCCATGTTACAGGCGAAAGGAAAGTCAAACGGCCGGAAGATTTTACGTCCATCATGGAAACACCCCACCATTCGCCGTTAGGCAAATCTACGATACCGCCTTGGTGAAGCGGAACGGCATAGTAAGCATTCGGGTTGGGAGCTAAAAATGTAACTCTATCGCCTTCGTTCGGCGTGTTCGACCAATATCCGTATTCGTTCGACCACCAACCGCGCTCTATTCCCATTGTTTCGCGGTGGCTGATAACGGCTGTTTCGTAAGGGCCGTCCACTTTGTCGGCGCGGGCGCATTGCATCCGTCCCACCGGCGCGTAATCGGCGCTGATAATGTAGTATTTACCATCTATTTTATAAAAATGGTGTCCCTCACCCATCGCGTTTCCTTTCGGAATAATCACGCGCTCACTACCTTCTATGTATCCGCTGAAATCGGGTTTGATTTCAATCAGTTTTACTTCGTCGTAGCTGTGTACGGCATAAATGCGGTCGTCGTCATCGAACAAAATACCCAAGTCGTAAATGCGTCCGCCCATATTTTTGTGTTCCCATTTTCCTTCGGGGTCTTTGGTGGAAAACACTTGCAAACCGTGGTCGTTTACATTTACAAAAACATAAAACGTACCTTTATGATAACGAATGGCGGGCGCCCAAATACCGTTTCCGTAAATGCCTCTGTTGCCTTCCAAATGAAATTCGGGGCCTAAATCGAGCCGTTCGAAAATGTAAGTTACAAACTCCCAGTTTACCAAGTCTTTGGAACGAAGTAGCGGAAGCCCGGGCATTGAGTGCATGGAGCTGGCTACCATGTAAAAATCGGTTCCCACCCGAATAATGTCGGGGTCGGTAAATTCATCGTAAAACAAAGGATTGGTAAATGTTCCATTGCCGTTGTCCGCCGTCCACGATTGGGCGAAGGCGGTTGTCGCGCCCACAAGGGCTAAGACCAAAATGATTAATGTCTTCTTCATATTATAATTTATTTAAATACCCAATGGTCAAAATTAAACAATTCGTCGGCTGAATTGCCTTTGAACACAAAAAACACATCGTGTGTACCTTTTACGCCTTCAACATTGGCTGTTTGAATTTTCCATTGGTCGAGGCTTCCGGTAGAAGCTACAGGCAACGTACCTACTAAGGTGCCATCGTGCGAGCCAAGGCGAATTTCAATCGAACCATTGCCGCCGGCCGAAGCTACATTGGCAGAAAACGATTTCGCTTTTTTATTGCCGAAATTCACGTTGCGCACTTTAATATAATCGCCATGGTGAATGGAACTTACATAAACGCCTACTTCTTTGTTTTCCTTAGTTTTAAGCCCTTCGCTAAAAGCGATTGTTTCGGCTTGTACCTTTTTGAACGGATTGAGCGAACCTACCGGCTTCAGAATGCCGGTTTTGGTATCTTCAATTTGTGAAATGGAGCCATCGGCATTGTAGGTAAATTGCTCTACGCAAATAGCGCGGCGTTTATCGTGGCATCCGGGCAAATCGGCATTGTGATAAAAGAAATACGAATTTCCTTTATAGTCGATAACGCCCGGGTGGTTGGTGCCGCTTTTTCCGCCATCGTGCGGCATAACAAGCCCGCCGTATGTCCACGGACCTTCAATGTTTTTGGCTGTTGTATAATGCAATGACTCCGGGCCTCCCGAAGGATAATGCAGGTAGTACAATCCCTTGCGTTTGTAAACCCATGGGCCTTCTTCAAAATCGGGGCCGAAAGCAGATTTGTCGAAAATATCCAAGGCGTTGATTTCTCCGCTGTATGAAATCATATCGTCATTGAGTTTCACCCAATACAGAGCATTATTCCCCCAGAACATATAAGCCTGTCCGTCGTCATCAACAAAGGCTGTCGGGTCAAGATCGTCCCAACTGTGTTTCGCAAATTTGGTTTGACTGTTTGTAATAATTGGTTTTCCAAGCGGATCAACAAAAGGACCAAGCGGATTATCAGCCACCGCTACACCTACTGCTACACCTTGATCGGTTGTTGAATGAATGCTTACATACCAATAGAATTTACCCTCACGCTCAATACATTGCGCCGCGTTGGCATCGCCTGCCGACCAAACAAAGTCGGTTGTTTTAAGCGGAGTGCCGCGATCTGTCCAGTTTACCATGTCGGTAGTTGTGTACAGACGGTAATCTTTCATCAAGAATCGGTTTTCGGGCGCATTATCTTCGTCATGGCTGGTGTAAAGATACAAGGTATCTTTGTAAACCATCGGAGCCGGGTCGGCGGTATAATGCGTTTGAATTATCGGGTTGTTTTTGTTGGTGTAGTAAGCGTGTTTTTGCTCAAACTGCCAACTGTCCAAACGGAAAATATCATCGCCTTCGCCTCTGAACACCAAAAACAAATCGCGAACGCCTACCGCGTTGTTTACAAGGGCGGCTTTAATTTCCCAATTATCGTTTCCGCCGGTGTTTCCTATGCGGCAGGTACCGATAGAAACGCCTTTCGGGTCACCCAAACGAAGTTCAATGCTTCCGCCTCTGCCGCTGCAAGCCACGTTGGCCATAAAACGGTTGGCGCCCAATGTTCCGAAGTCAACACCTTTAATCTGAATCCAATCGCCGTTGCTGATTTCAGCAACATAACGTCCGCCTTTTCCGTTGGCGGCAGTATTGATTCCGCTCGACATAGCCATTGTTGCCGCGCTGAAAGGATCGGCATACGGATCAACATATTTTAGTTGTTTTACGCCATCTACCGTCGGGATAACTTCTTTGATTGTTCCGTCTTCGTTGTAAAACAATTCATCGATACAAACATTCCGGGTATATTCGCGCAAGGCTTGATCTTCAATTTTATTGGTGTGCGCCACCTGACGATTATGATACGCCATGTACCATTTGCCTTTGAACTCGAAAATACTGTGGTGGTGATTAAAACCATCGTTTACCGGTGGGTTCGTCATCGCCAAAAGCGGCGCGCTGAAACCTTCCATCGGTTTATCGCTCATTACATATTCAATGTTGGCCGGTTTGCTAAAATGGTGTCCGGCATACGACATGTAATATTTCCCATTGTATTTGTGCGTAAATGCTGCTTCGAAAAACCCCGGAGCATCTATTTTTACAGCAGGTCCGTCCACCTCAACCATATTTTCTTTCAACTTGATAACGCGAAAGTTCGCCTCATCGCTTCCGCCGAAGTACATATAAGCCTGTCCGTCGTCATCAATCAAGATACCCGGATCGAAACACCACATACCCCAACGTCCGCCACTGCCTTCCATTACTCCGGGCGTTTTTTTATCAACAATGGGACCATCGTTTGTATCAATAAATGGTCCGGTTGGACTGTTGCTTACCGCAACCCCAATCGATTCCATGCCATCGCCATAGTATAAATAGAACTTTCTGTTACGTTCTACAATAGCGGGAGCCCATGATAGTTTCGCACCCCATTTAGAGTCTTTTACATCAAAAACTTCACCGTGGTCAGTCCAGTTTTTCATATCATCGGTAGAAATACAAGTGATATTTCGCATGATATAGCCCCGTTCAGGACGATCTTGAGCATCGCGCTTTAATACATCGTGCGAACAAAACAAGTATAAACGTCCATTATGTACAAGGTGATAAGGGTCGGCAGTATATCGCTGCGCGAAAATAGGATAATCCGCAAACGAAGATAGAGATATCAACGAGATGCAAAAAGTGAGCATTATTTTTTTAAATTTATTCATTTCTATCTATTTATATGGATAAGGGATTTATTTAGAGAACATCCAATAGTCAAAGAACATAATACGCCCAGGTTTATTTTTTCCTTTGAAAACAAAGAATACATCGTGTATGCCGGTGGTTTTCGGAATGTCGGTAGAGAGTACCACCCAACGATCATCTCCAGAAGTAAAAGGGACTTTCAGTGTTCCAAGCAATTGTCCATCGACACTTCCGAGGCGCACCTCCATAAAGATATCCGAATTGTGTGTTGTTCCAACGCGAGCGGTAAACTTGGTCGATCCGTGGTCGCGGAAGTCAACGCCTTTCACTTGAATGAATGCGCCGTCTTTCATTGCATTGATAAATACGCCTACTTCTTTGTTTTGTCTCGCTTTCACATTCTCTGACCAAGCAATCGTTTCAGCTTCGTTTTTACGGTACGGATTCAGAGTTTCAAATCCTTTATCTACTGCGTTGCCCATATTCATGGGTATAATAGATCCATCTTTGTTGAATTTTATTTCGTCCATACACACCGAACGAGTAAATCCGCCTCCACCGGGCAAACCGCCATTGTGATAGAACAACCATGTTTTGCCTTTGTAGTCAATAATACCGGGGTGATTGGTAAAGCTGCCACCTTGAGGTGTCATTATAGTGCCGCCGTATTTCCAAGGGCCGATAGGACTTTTGCTTGTAGAGTAACCCAAATGCTCTGGAATAGGGCCGCCTGCCCAAAGCAGGTAATAAAGGTCATTGCGTTTGTATAACCAAGGGCCTTCCTCGTATAGAGTTGGACGGTTTTGTACGTTTCCTTCGCGTTTGCCGAAAGATTCCTCTACCATCAGTACGGGTACCACTTCGCCGCTATACGAAATCATGTCTTCATTGAGTTTTACATAGAAACAAGCCGGATTACCCCAGTAAAGATAAGCTTGTCCGTCATCGTCGATAAATACGGTCGGATCAATATCGCCCCAGCCGCTACTTTGTACCAAATGCTTTCCAAGCGGATCGATAAAAGGGCCATAAGGACTATCTGAAACGGCCACTGCGATACCTTCTTTCCTATTTTTATCTGTTACGGGAACATACATATAAAACTTGCCGTCACGTTCCACACACTGCGGTGCCCAAGCATTCGACTGTACCCACCCAAAATCTTTGAATGAAAGCACTACACCATGATCGGTCCAATTGACCATATCGGTAGTGGTATAGAGCATCCAATCGTTCATCACGAACCAAGTGGATTCGTCTTCATCATGACTGGTGTAGAGATACAACTTATCTTGATAAACCATTGGCGAAGGGTCGGCCGTGTAATTGGTTTGTACAATAGGATTTTGGGCATTGCCTACTAAAATGCTTAATCCAACTAAGGATAATGATAAAAGTAACTGTTTCATATTTTATATTTTTAATTAATTACGTTGTTGAAAATTATTCGGAAAACATCCAATAATCGAAATTGAATAACTCGTGAGGTGTGCGCCCTGTAAATACAAAATACACATCGTGAATGCCTTTTACCGGAGTTACGTTTGTGGAGTGAACTTGCCAACTGTCCCATTCGCCGGTGTAAGGCGCGTTTAACGCTCCGATTAACTCGCCGTCTCTACTGCCTAAGCGGATTTCTATTTTACCGCCATGATAGCGGCTTGCCACGTTGGCCGTAAATTTAGCCGCTCCTTTTTGTCCGAAATCTACATCGCGCACTTTCAGGAAATCGCCGTTGTGTATGCCGTTTACATAAAGACCTACCTTTTCGTCTTGAATGGTAGTAATACCTTCAGACCAAGCAATGGTTTCGGCTTCAACGCGTCTGTAAGGATTAAGCGTGCCTACTCCTTTTATTATTCCTTCTGTCATAGTCATTTGAGGAATCGTTCCATCGGCATTGTACTTAAATTGCTCCACGCATACCGAACGGCAATGGCTGTGTCCGCCGGGCAGCGCATCGTTATGATAGAAGAAATACGAATTTCCTTTGTAGTCAATCATGCCCGGGTGATTGGTTGAGCTACCACCTTCGCGCGGCATGACTACACCACGTGCTTCCCAAGGGCCTTCGGGGCTTTTGGCGGTAGAATAATGAATTGATTCCGGAAATCCGGCGGCATAAATTAAGTAATACAGTCCGTTGCGTTTATAGACCCAAGGGCCTTCGGTAAAGCGGCCGTAAAACTGAGTATTATCTCTTACATCGAGGGCGGTAATAGGGCCGGCCAACGAAATCATATCCTTGTTTAACTTTGCCCAATAACAAGCGCCGTTACCCCAGAAAAGGTAAGCCTGTCCATCGTCGTCAATAAAAACGGTTGGGTCAAGGTCGTCCCAAATGTGGGTGGCAGCGGTAGTCATGTTGTTGGTAACAAGTCCTTTGTTTATAGGGTCGTGAAATGGGCCGTAAGGCGAATCGGCCATGGCTACACCAATAGACGAACCGGGGCTCACTTTGTTTTGCGAAGAAATGTACCAATAGTACTTGCCGTCGCGTTCAATACATTGCGCCGCGCTGGCATCGCCAGCCGACCAACTGAAATCGCTTGTTCTGAGGCGCGCGCCGTGGTCAGTCCAGTTCACCATATCGGTGGTGGTGTATAAGCGATATTCGCGCATGAGATAAGCGTTGTTTGGCGCGTCTTTTTCATCGCAGCCAACATAGAGGAACAGGGTGTCGTTTAAGATAATCGGCGAAGGGTCGGCCGTGTAGTGAGTTTGAATAATGGGATTTTGTGCGCATAAAAATTGCGAGGCGGAAACCGCTAATCCCAACAAGACGAGCTTTACATTCATTTTGTTTTTCATGTGTTTTTAGATAAATTTAATTATTTGATTTCTAATACTTCTGTTCCTTTTGTTAGGCCGGCTTCATTGAAACTGTCTATCGAGAAATAATACGACTGGTCAACATTCAAAATATTGATAGCTACCTGATTGTCGTCGTACACCTGATAGGTTTGGTACAGCTTGTCTTTATTGCTTCCGAAGCGAATATTGTATCCGGTAGCTCCTTTCACTTTTTCCCAAGTTAGCTTTACGGTACGGCGATTCTCGTCCGAACGCTGCAAGTCTGTAAAGTTGGTTTTTTCGGGAAGCGGCTTATCCATGTTTCCGAAAACGCGGAATCCTGAAACAGAAAATTTACCGGAAGGATAATACAAGTTGGTTATGCGCACATAACGCGCGTCCACCGGCCTGTCTAACTGAATGTATTGGTTGCATGCATCGCGTTTGCTTGCCGATTTGTCAACAATTACATCCCAGTTTTTTCCGTTTTCCGAACTTTCTATTTGATATTGATAATACAGCGAAGGATTTTTTCCTGAAGCGGCCGCGTCTTGGTCGGCAAAATTCACTTGAATGGCGTAAACGGTCGATTTTTCGCCTAAATCAACGGAGAGATATTCACCTTTGTCGCCCGATTTGGCGCTCCACCAGGTGCGAATATCTTCGTTCACCGCGTTTGTTGCCGGAAAATCGTTCAATGACGAAGATACTTCAACCGGTTTGTTGTATGACAACAACATCCACCCGGGGAATAAATCTTCGGGCGAGGTCACTTTTTCTGTCGGAACAATCATCGGATAATCGCCGAAAACGGAATACGCGAAAATTTCGCCATCTTCATCAAAAAAGGTAGGATATAATGAAATACGACGCTCAAACATGTGTCGTTGCGAGATAGAAATGGTTCCCGTATTCCACCAATTGCCGTAATTATCTTGGAACGTGCTTCCGTGTCCCAACCCGCAAGCAAAACCTTCGGGCTTGTACGAAAACGGATTGTGTTGCGCCAAGGTAAATGGTCCCATCGGGTCGTCCGACACATATACGCCGTTGTTATAGCTTTTGAATTCCGTTCCGGGAACAGCGTATTGCAGGTAATACTTATTGTCGTATTTATTCATCCACACGCCTTCGAGCCACGCGGTATGCTTATAGTTGGTGTTGTAATCGCCCGCTACTTCCCAACCGTAACGGTCGGCATCAGCATAAAACAAGGCTTTCGCTTCGGATATAGGCATTATGGTTTTAGTGTCTAATTCGGTTACCATAATAGGAGTTGCTGCGCCGGAACCATGATACATAAACAAACGATCGAGGTCGGCATCGTAGAAAACCATCGGGTCGTTGTATATAAATGGGAAACGGTTGGTTACCAGTTCCCACTTGCCATATTTCGGGTCGGCCGACTTGTAGAATTGGTCGGTACCTACCGACGAAGTGAAATAAACCTCGCCATACATTTCGAATATGGTGGGGGCGTATTTTTCTATCGGCAAGTCGTTGGTGGTAATCAAATTCCAAGTAACCAAGTCGGTAGAGTGGAAATAACCTCCCGATTTGGAAAGGAACAGGTAATACTCTCCTTTGAAGTTAATGATACTCGGGTCGGCAGCTTCACGCCAATACGGCGCCCTTTCGCGAAGCGCAAAACGATACTCCAAATCAACAGGATTACAAATGGTGTTGAAAGAAATAGAAGGTGCTTCTTCCTTTGTGCTACATGAGCCTGCTATAAACAGTAATAGAGATAATACGAGTGTAGAAAAGAGTCTGTCAGATGTCTTCATCTTGATATTTGAATTTATAATTTGAACTTACAAATCACAAATTTAACGGACAGGGGCTTTCTCTGACTCTACATTACAGGTATCTAATTCGACAATAGAGATAAATCATGTCTTCCGCATCATCGACAAACAATTTTGGGACAATTACACATCGGTCGGCGCTTTGCCGAAATAGGCTTTAAAAGCTCTACCGAAAGCAGTAAGGCTCGAGAAGCCAGATAGTTCGCTAATTTCAGTAACAGAGTACTGATGGGACTGAAGTAGTTCAAGCGCGTGGTTCATCCGGATGGATTTTATAAAATCAGTAGGAGATTGTCCTGTTATGGCTTTCAACTTTTTATATAATAGTGATGAACTGACACACATAGCAGAAGCGAATTCATCCTTCCCAAATCCATCCTTTCCGATATTCTCTTTAACGATAGTCAGTGCTTTTTTGACAAATTTATCATTCAACTCATTCGCAACTATGTGTCCTTTGTCATTATCTTGGTTTATGAATCGAATCGCTTTTTCTTTTACTACGTTACGGTTATATATGATTGTTTGGATACGCTTTTGTAGAACAGACATGTCAAAGGGTTTGGTTACATAATCATCAGCACCAAGCCCAAGACCCGCAAGTTGTTTTGCTTTATCAGTAAAGGCAGTTAATAGAATGACTGGGATATGGGAGGTATCGAAATCTGATTTTATCAACTTGCACAACACGAAACCATCCATTTGTGGCATCATAATATCCGATATTACCAAATCAGGTGCTTTTTTCTGAATCTGTTGCCATGCTTCTTCTCCGTTTTCCGCCGCTCTTATATGATAGTGTTCCGAAAAGGAAACATGTAAGAAGTTGCGAAGTTCGTCGTTGTCTTCTACTATCAATATGTAAGGTTTCTTTCGCTTGTCGACATCATTCTCCGGAATAACCAGACTTCCCATAACCAATGGGATCGTCAAATCAGAGATTTCTTCTTCTTTTGCCGTAGTCGATGTATCATTTTCTACTTTTTCATTGAATGGAATAGTAATACTGAAAGAGGTTCCATCTGCCTTTGTACTGTTGAACGAGACTTTCCCTTTATGCAATTGGGTATAACTCTTTATTAAAAGCAAGCCGATGCCAGAGCCTATTATCTTCGAATTAATTGCGTTTTCTCCCCTATAGAACTCCTTGAACAGCTTTTTCTTAGCTTTTTCTGAAATACCAATGCCATGGTCGGTTATCTCTAATTGCCAATCAATATCTGTTAAACGAAGTGATATGATCACTTTACTGTCTGGATAAGAGTATTTAATTGCATTTGACAATAAGTTATCTACTACTTTTTCTATTTTGATTTCATCAACAGTTGTTACATAAGTCTTTTGATTAGAAGAGAAACACAACTCGATATTTTTTTTGTTAGCAGCAGATTCAAACATAAAAACGCGGCCGGACACCAACTTAACAATATCAACTATAGAGAGATAAAGCTGTTCTTTCCCTTTGTCTAATTTTTGCAGATCAAGCAACTGGTCAGCTACTAACGTCAATTTGGTTGATTGCTCGTTTGCTATCCCTGCATAGTAACGCGACCTCTTTGAAAGTTCCGAAGCTTGGTTCAGTTCCTCTACAGGAGCTTTTATTAAGGTAAGCGAAGTGCGAATATCATGTGCCATGTTAGTGAAAAACCGCAATTTCTCATTAGCATAACGTTGCTTCAAAAGGTTGGAATAACTTCTTGATATATAAATAACTAAACCGATAACAAGCAGAATGACAATTACCCTAAGCCACCAAGTCATCCAAAAAGGGGGCATAATGGTCACGCCAAAGCTACGTTCGTCCAAAATCTGAGATAAAGAACTGTCATACATCCTTATAGCGAGACTAAAATTTCCGTTTGGCAAGTTAGAATAAGAGATCAAATGAAGTTCGGAAGGTTTAGACCAATCAGTATCTACTCCTTCCATCTTCCACGAGAATTTGGCGCCCATTGTTGACTTGCCTATCGAAATCAATTCTAACACGAAATTATTCTGATTGTATGCGAGAGCTATATTGTTATGCAAATTCACAGGGGTATTTTTCAACAAATCAGGATTCTTGCGAATAGAATTGCCGGATACACTTAAATCTTGAAAGAAAATGCGCCCATCCGGACGGATTTCAGAGATGGCATTGGGATCAAACAAGATAGCACCATTACCGGTTCCCCATATCAATTCACCATTGTTTAGCTTTAGACAAGAATTAACATTATATGCTGTCGACAGGTGGTATACAGAAGAATAAGAATTAATTGTATTGTTGTTTGTGTTTAACCTGCACAAGCCATTTTCTGTCCCAATCCAAAGAAAACCGGCTGAATACAAAAGACTATTCACATAATTCGAAGACAGCCCTGATTCTACAGTAAATAAACTTGTTTTTCGAGACAAATAATCATATTTAATCAGCCCCTCACCTCCTGTAGCTATCCAAACATTATTCCCTTGGATCAAGAAATCTTGTGAAAGAACACCCTCTATTAAGTGTTCCATATTGCCGTCCACTTTATTTAGCGAAAAAAGTCCGGTCGAAGTGGTAAATAAAATTATCTCCTTGGTAAGCTCGGCAAATGAGTTGACCGGTTTAGCAGAATAAGAGATGAACCGTGAGTTTTTCTGTTGAAAACAATATAAATCATGTAGGTTTCCAATCCAAATATCGCCATCGCTATCCATGAAAATATCTAATATGAAATCGCTGTTGAAACCCAATGGTGGTTGATTTATCTTGGAAGAATAATGATGTAGTTCCTTACCTGTGTTTTTGTCTAGAACATACACACCAGAGGAAAAGCTGCCTGCCCAAATACGACCTTGCTTGTCCTCGCATAAAGCTAAAAAAACTTTTGCTTGTTCTTTTTTATTTTGATAATAGTGTTCCCATTTACTCGCTTGTACATTCCAACAACTTAATCCGTTATTTGTAGCAAACCAAACGCGCCCGTCGCTATCCTCCAGAATTTTATTCACATAATTGTTACCCAGCGAATTGGTATTGCCTACTTGATAATTGAGTTGAGTTATGGCAGGATTGTTTTTCTCGAAGAACGACAATCCTCCAGTGTATGTGGCGACCCAAATTCTCATGTCGTTGCAAAAAAGATCATATACTCCGTCTCCTCTGAGTGAAAATGGATTACTCATATCCTCCGTATAAGTAGTAATAAGTATTTGGCCGCTATCATCCACATTCCATATTCCCTGCCCATCAATGCCAACTAAAAAGGTATTATTGTCAGCCCTTATAATAGCGTGGATTGGCTGTTTTGGGAAATCGTTAATCGTAGTCTCCAATAATTGATTAGCTTGCAAATCGAAGAAGAAAAGCCCGGAGGATTCTGTACCTATCCATAACTTTTGTTGTTTTTCATCCAAATAGCAAGCTGTAACCTGAAAACGCCTATTCCATTGACTTGTGTAAAGTCTCTCGGTTTTGAACGTTGTCGTATGAAGCAGATTTATTCCATCAAAAGTAGTATAAAGCAAATGATCTTCATCATAAGAAATCATGTAATCTATCCCATAACGGCTATCGGTAACTTTCAGCAAAGAATCGTCTTTATATCTGAATAAGCCTGCAGAAGATGCAATCCACAAAGCACCTTTTTTAGAAACAACTGTACTGGATAAAGCACTATTATCATCCAGCAATTCTCGCAAATCTTTTACGAAAAAGAATTGATCTTCAGGTTCTTTGTAGCGGAAAATTTGTCCCGTATTAGTATAGGCGAATAATTGTTGGTCGTGGTATGAAAGTTTTACTGAAACAAAATTTATTGTTTTTGCAGGAAGTTCATACACCCGGCAATCTCCATCAGTAACTCTTAAAATTCCCGTTTTGGTTGCCGCCCATATAAACCCGTTTTCATCCTTACAGATCGAATAAGCCTCTCTGTTGTTGATGCCATATATCTCATTTATGCGATAAAACTTAGTGTCAGAGGAAAATGCGCTGACAGAGAGTATTAGGAAGAGAAAAGTAGAGACGGAAAATTTCATGGTTACATCTGCTTTCAACGACAAAAATACTTGTTTTTCTCGGATTAGTCTATCATTCATCATTATCAATCACTCGTTTTTATGTTATGAAGTATTTTTAATGCAAAAATTATTCTTTTTTTGGCTTCATTTACCTACTCATCCTACCACTTGACTTCCAACTCATACCACCAGCCCCACATTCTTCGTTTTTCTGACATATTTTGCTTTTCTTTACACTCATAATCTGGAGGTCCTTGGTTCAAGCCCAAGATGGCCCACCGTGGAAGAGCATTTATCGAAAGATAGATGCTCTTTTTTTATCAGCAAGCGAAGTTGCGGTAGACCTGCAAGCACTGTTCAACGGGCGCTACGCGTTTTTC
>JAVBVI010000149.1:0-36025 GCA_031554505.1 Bacteroides sp.
GGGCCCATCGTCCCTCAACTGTGGGCCCATCGTCCCACGGCTGTGAACCCATGGGCCCACGGCTGTGGGCTCACTTCTTCGTGCCCGGAAAATGAATAAAGTTCCTGCAATTGTCTGATAATCAACAGAGGATAATGGAAATATCACTTGATGAAAATCGCCTTTCGTTCCCGCTATTTTCGACCTGCCATTCGGCTCTTTTTCAATGAACTAACTATTTTAGTTTATCTTAACTATAATAATTAGTCTGGGAACTAATTTATTTCGTTATTTGCGTTCGTAAAGATAAAATAACTTGAAAAGCAATATATGTTATGAAAGGATTAACAGGCAAAGAGGAAGAGTTGATGGGGTTTTTCTGGTCGAAAGGTCCCCTGTTCGTGAAGGAAATGCTGGCGTTCTACGACGAGCCGAAGCCCCACTTCAACACGCTGTCCACCATCGTACGCGGACTGGAAGAGAAAGGCTACCTGGCTCACAAGGCTTACGGCAATACGTATCAGTATTACGCGGTGGTCAGTGCCGAAGAGTTTCACCAGGGAACATTGCGCCATGTCATTCATAAATACTTTAATAACTCCTACCTGAGCGCCGTCTCTTCGTTGGTGCGGGAGGAGGAAATCTCGCTCGATGAACTGAAAAAGCTGATCGAGGAAGTGGAGAAAGGACATACCGATAAGTAGAACATTGTAACTCGTTGTACCATGGGAGCATTCTTCGTTTACATACTCAAGACCTCTATTTGTTTGGTCTTTTTCTACCTGTTTTACCGGCTGTTGCTTAGCCGGGAGACGTTCCACCGGTTCAACCGCATTGCTTTGCTGGTTATCTTGTTACTGTCGTGCCTGTTGCCTTTGATTGAGGTGACTGTGGAACAGAAGAATGAGATGCAGCAAACCATGCTGACGCTGGAACAACTTTTGCTGATGGCCGATGTGCCACAACTGGTAGTCGATGTCCCGCAACAGCATACGGTGAATGGCATACAAGTGAGCTTGATGGTCTATCTGGCCGGTATCTTGTTCTTCTTCTGCCGTCATCTGTATTCGCTGGTGCATATGATCGGATTGCTTCGCAAGGGGACCATCGAGAAATTGGAGAATGGGGTTCGTCTGATTGTCTTGGACAAAGAGGTAGCTCCGTTCAGTTGGATGCGGTACATTGTTATTTCGCGGAAAGACCTGGAGGAGAACGGGCGGGCTATCCTGATGCATGAGCAGGCTCACATCGACCGTCGGCATTCGCTGGACCTTCTGCTGGCCGATATCTGTATATTCTTCCAATGGTTCAACCCGGCTGCGTGGCTCCTGAAACAGGAACTGCAAAACATCCATGAGTACGAAGCGGATGAGTCGGTCATCAAACAAGGCATTGATGCCAAACAATATCAACTATTATTAATTAAAAAAGCTGTTGGCACAAGGCTCTACTCTATGGCCAACAGCTTAAATCACAGTAAACTTAAAAAGCGTATCACTATGATGTTAAAAGAAAAATCCAGCCCTTGGGCACGATTGAAGTACTTGTACGTACTTCCGTTGGCAGCCGTTACCGTGACTGTCTTTGCCCGTCCCGAAATCTCTGAAAAAGCAGAAGAGATTTCTGCCGTCAAAGTTAATGATTTGACTGCAATTGTAGAAACAAAACTGACAGAAACTATCGCTGTCGATTCTGTTAAGCCAAAGAATTTTGCTCCTACCCCTCCTCAGGTAGTGTTTGAGACGGTGGATGAGATGCCTGTATTTCCAGGTGGATCGTCGGAATTGATGGCGTATCTTGCCAAAAACATTAGATACCCGGTGCTAGCTCAGGAAGCTGGAACGGAAGGACGTGTGATTGTGCAGTTTGTGATAGGAGCCGATGGAAAAGTTACTTCACCTAAGGTGGTTCGTTCTATACAGAAAGATTTGGATGCGGAAGCTATACGGCTGTGTAAGAATATGCCTGTTTGGCAACCCGGCAAGCATAATGGAAAAGCAGTGGCAGTACGCTATACTGTGCCTATCCTGTTCAAACTTCAGCCCAGTAAGCTGAACGATAATTCTACTCCTGCCGACAATGAGGTGGTAGTAGTAGGCTATGGACCCAGCGAAAAGAAAAGTGCACCCGCTACCTCCGAAGATGGTGCGATGCATATAAGAACCACCGGTGAGAACGTGCCTTTGATCATTGTCAATGGAGAAGAAACGAAAGCAGTGAGTGATATCAAGCCTGATAAAATCAAAGAGATTAGTGTCCTGAAAGATGCTACGGCTACCCAAATGTATGGTGAAAAAGGTAAAAACGGAGTGGTTTTTATAACGTTGTTCACCGATACGGAATTGGCAGCCAAAGCCAAAGATAAGCAGGTGAAAGCACCCGTCACTCTGGATGGAATGAAGGTATCTGGTAAAGTAGTCGATCAGCAAGGTAAGCCCATCGTAGGCGCTTCTATTCTAGTGGAGGGCACTACAACAGGTACCATCACCGATACCAATGGAGAATTTACACTGATCGCTCCCCAGGAGAGTACACTGGCTATTGCTTTTATAGACAAAGGAACAGCTAAAGTCAAAGTATCTGATAAGCCTATTCAGGTGATCTTGAAAAGCGAATAATTCATTATTAGGGTTTCCCGCGGGGTAGGTCTGGGTTCTCGGAACCTGCCTCGCGGCAACTACCCAATCAACGAAATATCAATTTCTACACTTGTACCTATACCCAGTTCCGAATTCAACCGGCAAGTCCCACCGATGGAGTGGGTGCGTTGGCGGATGGTACGGAGTCCGATTCCTTTCTTCTTATCCGTATCAAACCCGATACCATTGTCCCGGACAGAGGCCGAGAGCTGGTTGTTTACCAGCTGGAGCGATACGCCAATGAGGCTTGCCTTGCTATGCTTGATACCATTGCTCAGTGCTTCCTGAACGATACGGTAAAACTCAAATCCTACCTTTTCCGGTATTATTCCCCAATCGGCTCCTGCAGTCGATGTATATTTGGCTTCCATTCTTTCGGGCAGTTCGAGATGCTTGATGTGATCTTTCAGCATCTCATCGAGTGTGGCAAACTGGAATACAGGTGGCATTAGCTCATGCGATACATTTCGGACCCGGTTTCGTATGTCGGCCAGCACTTCTATCTGTTCGGCAGCTTCCAGACTCATCTCATTGGTCAGTGAGCGGGTTTTCATCTCGAGAGCCATTAAGCTGTTGCACACATCGTCGTGCAGCTCGGAAGCCAGTCGGTGGCGTTCTGCTTCCAACCCCTCAATGTACTTGTACGTCAGGCGTTTCTCGGTCTCTTTCTGAAACAAAAGCATCTGCCGCTCCTTTTCTTCGGCGGCACGGGCCATTTCGACCAGGTGTATCTTCTGTCGTTGACGTTTGTAGAGCAAGAATGAGATGAGGATCATCAGAATACTGATAGAAATCGCCCACCAATTACGCATCTGTAACAAGTCGGCCTCTTGTTCGAATTGTTGCTGGTGTAACTTCCCTATTTCGGCTTCTTTCTCTTTAATGTGGTGCTCTACCGAGTAATAGGTCACCTGAAGTTCTTGACGTTTTAATATGGATTGGGTTCTTAGCTGGTAGGCCTTTTCGTACATCTTGTAGCTCATGGCAAGGTCGCCTAAGGCCCGATAGCATTCGGCAGCCATCCGGTAAATCTGGTGGTTGTTGTTATTATAGTAGCCTTGTCCTTCGATGATGTTTTGGCATTTGTATACGTAGGTAAGGGCTTCTTTGTATTGTTTGGTGAGTAGAGCCACCGTCAGCTTAGTCTTGTAATAATGGAGCCAGTCCTCATCCTCCTCCAGATATTGAGTCAACTGATCGAACAATTTCATGTAGTGGAGGGCCACCGATATTTTCTGCATCTCTCCGTAAGTGGGTATCAGTCGGTGGTAAGTTTTGCATAGCTGTAGACCGGAGTTGGTTTCTTCCAACAATGGGATGGCTTTATCTTCCAGAATGTCTATTCCTTCTTCCTTTCGTCCCAACTCGCAATAGTACATTCCCAGGTAGCTATATGCTTTGCCGATCAATTCTTTGTCGTCCGTTTGGAGCGCATAATTTACTGATTTCAGGGCAAAGTCGGCAGCTCCGGCCACATGCCCCCAGTTGTAGCACATCTTGGAAACATCATATTCGATGAGCGCCAGAGAATGATTGTCTTGCCGGGCTTCGGCTAGCCGCATTGCCTCTTTGTAAGCATAGAGGCTATTCTCCAGATCCTCCTGTTCCATAAAATCCTCTCCTCGTTGGATGAGGCAGTCGATATATTGAATGGTGTCTTTACAGGGGCATGCATGTATGCATGTATGGGGCCATTGGAAATAGACAAACAGGATAATAAGTAGCTTGGTTCGCATGGTATAATGGCTTGTTATATGTTTTCATTCAGATACGATCGGATTTCTGTTTCCTGGTCGGGGTGGAACCAGCGTATGTCGGGGTCGCGCTTGAACCAGGTCATTTGTTTGCGGGAGTAGATACGTGAGTTCTGTTTGATCTTCTCGATGGCAAACGGGAGCTCCCACACACCCTCTATGTGTTGGAAAAGTTCTTTGTATCCAACGGTGTTCAGGGAGTTGAGATGCCGGTAGGGATAAACGGAGCGGGCTTCATCCAGCAATCCCTCTTCCATCATCTGGTCCACTCGTTGGTTGATACGTTGGTACAGTTCTTCACGGTCGCGCGTCAGCCCTATCTTGACAATGCGGAACGGGCGCTGCTTTACTTGCTGTGTGCGGAAGGAGGTGTAGGTGGTGCCGGTCATGTAGCATATCTCCAGCGCATGGATCACCCGTTTGGGATTCTTCAGGTCGACCACCCGGTGATACTCCGGGTCCAGCAGTTTCAACTCGGCACAGAGGGAGTCGAGTCCTTCCTCGTCATACTTGCGGAGCATCAGCTCCCGCGTCTCGCTGTCTACGGTAGGAATGTCGTCAATACCTTTGCAGATGGCATCTACATACATCATTGAGCCACCGGTGAGTACCACCACGTCTCGTTGTGCGAATAACTGTTCAAGGATGGAAAGCGCTTCGGTCTCGTATTGAGCGGCGCTGTAATAATCGGTGAGTTGCAGGGTTCCTACCAGATAGTGAGGAATCCGTTGGAGCTGCTCCGGGGTAGGAGCAGCTGTTCCTATTTTGAGGTTGGTATACAGTTGTCGGGAATCGGAAGAAACGATGCTCGTTTGATACTGTTCTGCTATCCGGAGACTGAGTTCTGTTTTCCCGACACCTGTTGGTCCGATGAGTACGATCAGCGTGGGGCGTGGCATTTAGAAACGCTCCTCGTCAAAGGCGTTGCCGCCTTCCGGGGCGCCGCCGCTGCCCATGTCGAATCCTTCTTCGTCAAAGTCCTCCATATCAAAGTCCTGGTCGCCATAGAAATTCTCGTCCAGGTCGAGCGAACCACCTGCAGTGATCATTTCTTCGAAGTCGATGGTCTGCTTCGGAGCATCTCCTTCCTTTTGGGTACATTTGGCTGCCTTCACTTCTTTGCCGGTGATGATTTCGGTGAGTTCGATGAAGAAACAGCGTTCTGTCATGTAGTCGAACACATAAAGCATTTTCTGCTTTTCGTCCTCGATCAGTTCGCTCAGGGCTGTTTCGCGCATCACCCAACTATCCATTTCTGGATTGTCGTCCATCTCTTCCAACGTGATCTCTTTCTCCTTTTCCCAATCATCGTCGCAGATGAAGAAAGAAGTCATCTGGTCGTCAGTATAGCCCACCGAGTCGAGGATGGCTTTGTGCAAGTCGTAGAAGGTGGCTTCCGGATCAATCTGTATTTCTCTTAAGAAGTTATCTGCTTCGTCAGAGATCATCGTAAATTTGTATATCATAATACCTTGCTGATTGATGTTTTGTGTTACTTGATGATACCTCGTTCCGAGTTACGGATGAAGTTGACGATATACTCGATTTCCCAACTCATCGGTATTTCAGCTTCTACTTTGGCTAGTGCGTCGGTGGTGTTCAGTCCACCCTGATAGATGATGCGATACGTGTTGTGGATGTTCTCGATCATTTCGTTCGAGTATCCACGACGACGCAGACCGACAATGTTGATGCCACAGTATGTGATCGGGTCGCGTCCGGCGATGATAAACGGCGGAATATCCTTGCTAAAACGGGCACCGCCTTGTACCATCACATATCCGCCTACATGGCAGAACTGGTGCATCAGTACTGCGGCACTCACGATGGCATTGTCGTCGATTACGACTTCACCCGCCATCTTGGTCGAGTTGCCAATGATACAACCGTTGCCTACGATAGAGTCGTGTGCTACGTGCACTCCTTCCATCAACAGGTTCTTGTTGCCTACTACAGTTTTTCCTTTGGCGGCCGTTCCGCGGTTGATGGTCGCATTCTCACGAATGACATTGTTGTCACCAATCTCGGCAGTGGTCTCTTCACCTGCGAACTTCAAATCCTGTGGGATGGCTCCGATGACGGCTCCCGGGAAAATCGTATTCCCGTTACCGATACGTGCACCATACAGAATAGTTGCATTGGGCATGATCTTGTTGTTGTCGCCGATCACTACATTTTTATCAATGTATACAAAAGGGCCTATCTCTACGTTTTCTCCGATTTTTGCTTCGGGGTGAATGTATGCTAAAGGACTGATCATAAAAGTGTTTATTTATTTTTTACTATTTGTGCCATAAATTCTGCCTCGCCGACGATCTTTTCGCCCACGAATGCATATCCTTTCATGGTAGAAATACCACGGCGTATCGGGGCCAACAGTTCTACACGGAAGATAAGCGTATCTCCCGGAACTACTTTCTGGCGGAACTTCACTCCGTCAATCTTCATGAAATAAGTGGAATAGCGTTCGGGTTCATCGACTGAGTTCAGTACGAGCAAGCCACCGCATTGCGCCATGGATTCTATTTGCAGTACACCCGGCATGACCGGTTCCTGCGGGAAGTGCCCCTGAAAGAACGGCTCATTGCCAGTCACATTCTTCACACCCACAATATAATTGGCACCGATCTCGATCACCTTGTCCACCAATTGGAACGGATAACGGTGCGGGAGCAGTTCGCGGATGCGGTTCACATCCATAATGGGTTCTGTATTGCAGTCATACGAAGGAGCTTGGACATCGTGCAGGCGGATTTCCTTACGCATCTGGCGGGCAAACTTGTTGTTGATGGTATGTCCCGGACGCGTAGCAATAATTCTTCCCTTGATGGGTTTGCCTATCAGGGCCAGGTCGCCAATAACGTCGAGCAACTTGTGGCGGGCGCATTCGTTGGCCCAAACTAGAGGCTTGTGGTTGATATAACCCAACTTTTCGGCATCCATGTGGGGAACCCCCATCACGTCGGCCAACTTGTCATAATTTTCCTGCGACATCTGACGTTCGTAGATCACGATGGCATTGTCCAGGTCGCCTCCTTTGATGAGTCCGGCACCCAGCAACGGTTCTATCTCGCGAACAAATACGAAGGTACGGCTGGCAGCAATCTCTTCTTTGAAATTCGCCATGTGCTCCAGTGTCGCAAATTGGTTCGGGATGATGGTCGAATCGTACGAAACCATCACGTTGAGGCTGAAGTTTTCGTCCGGTAATACAATGATAGATGAGCCTGTGCTTTCGTCACGGAATTCAATCTTTGATTTGATGATGTAGAAGTCCTTTACAGCATTCTGTTCCTCGATTCCTACACGTTCTATTTCATTCACGTAGTATTGCGCGCTACCGTCGAGGATCGGAAACTCTGGTCCGTCCACCTGGATGAGGCAGTTGTCAATACCCAACGCATACAGGGCAGCCATACCATGTTCGATGGTGCTTACCTTGGCACTTCCTTTGGATAGTACGGTACCACGCGTTGTTTCGGTTACATTATCAGCTACTGCATCAATCAATGGCTGTCCTTCTAAGTCAATCCGTTGAATCTTGTATCCGTGGTTTTCCGGAGCCGGATTGAAAGTCACTGTCAGGTTCAGACCTGTATGAAGTCCTTTACCACTCAGCGAAAAGCTATCTTTCAGCGTTTGTTGTTTCAGCATTAATTACTTATTTAATAGTTGTTTTAATTCATTTAATTCTTTGCGGAGGCTTCTTACCTCCTGCTGCATCTCAGGTAGGCTTTTCTGTACAACAGATGCCTTGAAATATTGTTTTAATTCCATAGGAGGAGTTCCAATCAATTGACTGCCAGACTTGATGTTGCCTGGTACGCCCGACTGTGCGCCGAGACTCACCTTGTCGCCTATCTTGATGTGTCCGGCCAAGCCTACCTGTCCGCCGAGCATGCACCATTCGCCTATTTTGGTCGATCCGGCTACACCTACCTGGGCAGCCATAACGGTATGCGATCCGACTTCGTCGTTGTGAGCAATCTGAATCAGGTTGTCCAGCTTTACACCACTGTGAATGACGGTGGCTCCCATCGTAGCGCGGTCCACGCACGTGTTGGCGCCGATTTCTACTTTGTCTTCCAGTACCACAATACCGATTTGAGGAATCTTATCATATCCTTGTGGGGTAGGTGCAAAGCCAAAACCGTCGGCGCCGATCACTGCACCCGAATGTAGGATACACTCGTTACCGATGCGGCAATCGTGATATACATGAACGTTGGAATAGAGCAAGCAGTCGTTACCAATTTTGGTACCGTCGCCTACATAAGTGTGTGGGTAGATGCGGGTGTTATTACCGATGACAGCCTGTTCGCCGATGACGGCAAACGGACCGATATAGACATTTTCTCCGATTTGTGCGGTAGAGGCAATACTAGCCAGCGGGTCGATGCCTTGCTTCTTCGGCTTGCTCATCTCGTAGAGGCCCATTAGTTTAGCCAGAGCTTCGTAGGCATTGTCTACCTTAATCAAAGTAGCCTTGACCTCGCTTTCCGGAACAAAGTCCCTGTTGACCAGCACGATGCTGGATTGTGTGTCGTAAATATAGGAGGTGTATTTGGGATTCGACAGGAAAGACAGGGCACCGGGTATTCCTTCTTCAATTTTAGCGAAAGTATGAACGGTAGCATTCTCGTTTCCAATGATTTCCCCTTGAATAAATGCTGCTATTTGCTTAGCCGAAAACTCCATAATTTAATAGAATCTTAATGTGTTTTTAAATTCAAAAGACAAAGAACGGACTTTTTTTTTATATATCGTTACTCTTTTGCCGATTTTTATGCATTCTGGTGCAATCTGTAGTAGCAAATGTAGTATTTCCTGGCCTTTTTGGAGAGCAGGGAGATATTCAACATGTCCGATGCCTCGGCTATGTTTTTGATGGTTCCGTCTTTGTAAAGTATGTCTATGCTGTCATCGGCAGGATCGTACATATTCTTTTCGATGCTAGGGGTGGAGACGAAGTAGTCTGCTTCGGAAAGGGTGATGTCCAACTGCTTGCTGATCAGTTCTATCAATTCGTTTTTGCGTTCTTCCTTTACGGGCTCGGAAGAGATTTCTACCTTGAACAGATGGCGGTTGATCATCCCGAGACTAAGGGTGGAAAGCACCTTATCGGGATGGGCGCACCATACTTTCAGGGCAGTCCATATATCGTTGTCGTCCAGTTGGATGAAGTTTTCCAAACAGTCCGGGTTATTGTAAAAGGCTTCTTTATCGATATCGTTGTACAGGAAAAAACGCAAGGCAGGCGATGCGAATACTTCTTCACCTCTGGCTGCCAGTTCTTTGGCGCGGAGCAGGGCGCTGATCAGCATCCGCTCGTAAGCTACGGGGGTCTTGTGCAAGTAGACTTGCCAGTACATCAAACGCCGGGCGGTGAGGAAGTTCTCGATGGAGTAGATGCCTTTGGATTCTACAACCAGACAGTCGTCCTTCACATCGAGCATCTTGATGATGCGGGCCGAGCCAATGTTCCCCTCGATAACACCGGTGTAGAAACTGTCGCGCCGCAGATAGTCCAGGCGGTCCATGTCCAATTGCCCGCTGACCAGTTGGTGTAGGAATCGTTTCGGGTGTTCGTCCTTGAATATCTGGATGGCCAGTCCGAGTTGTCCGTTCATCTCGCGATTCATCCGTTCCATCAGCAGGAGCGAGATTTCTTCGTGCGATACTCCTTTCACGATGGTGTTTTCCAATACGTGCGAGAAAGGGCCATGGCCGATGTCGTGCATCAGGATGGCTGCCTGTACGGCTTCTGCTTCGCTATCGAAGATAAAATGTCCTTTGGTAGTGAGGTGTGTTACGGCTTCGCTCATTAGGTAGAATGCGCCGAGCGAATGTTGGAAACGAGTGTGCTGTGCGCCCGGATAGACCACCGGTGCCAGCCCCATCTGACGGATACGGGTGAGGCGTTGCAAAAGAGGATGCCGTACGATGTCGTACAGCAGCCCTTTCGGTATATTGATGAATCCGAAAACCGGATCATTGATGATCTTTCTGTCTTGCGGCATTAGAGAATGGCTTTCAGTTGCTCTTCCATTTCGGCCTGTACTTCCTGTGCGGCTGTATGGGCAGCAATGGCAAAGTTCTCGGTCTTATCAGCGTAGATAATGCCGCGCGAAGAGTTCACGATCAGTCCGCACTGGCTGTTCATGCCGTATTTGCATACCTCTTCGAGCGAGCCACCTTGGGCACCTACGCCGGGAACGAGTAAGAAGTGGTTGGGTACGATTTTGCGGATGTCTTCGAAGGCACGTCCTTGCGTGGCGCCTACTACATACATCATTTGCTCATCATTGCCCCATTCCTGCGATTTGCGCAATACTTTCTCGAACAGGCGTTCGCCGTTAGTGTCTTTTGTCAACTGGAAGTCATGCGAGCCTTTGTTGGAAGTCAGTGCCAGCAGGATCACCCATTTGCCCGGATATTCCAGGAACGGGGTTACACTGTCTTCGCCCATGTAAGGAGCCACGGTTACCGAGTCGATGTTCAGTTCGCCGAAGAACGTACGGGCATACATCGAGGAAGTGTTTCCGATGTCTCCGCGTTTGGCGTCGGCAATGATGAATTGGTCGGGATAGTTTTCCTTGATATAGGTTACGGTCTTCTCGAAAGCGATCCAACCTTTCACACCCATGCTTTCGTAGAAAGCCAGGTTGGGTTTGTAGGCGATGCAGGATTCAGCTGTGGCGTCGATGATGGCTTTGTTGAAAGCGAATAGCGGGTCTTCGTCATCCAGCAAGTGTGCCGGAATCTTTTGAATATCGGTATCAAGGCCTACGCAAAGAAACGACTTCTTACGTTTGATGTTCTCAAATAACTGTTGTTTATCCATGGGGTGTTGGGGTTATAATTCACTTTCTTTCATCCGTTCGGCATTCTCTTCCACGATCAGTTTGTCGATACACTCCTGGATTTCACCGTCCATGAAGGCGGTTAGGTTGTAGATCGTATAGTTGATGCGGTGGTCAGTGATACGGCCTTGCGGATAGTTGTACGTACGGATTTTGGCTGAGCGGTCGCCGGTAGAAACCATCGTTTTACGCTTCGAGGCGATGTCGTCAATGTATTTCTGGTGTTCCTTCTCATCTATAAAGGTACGCAGACGCGAGAGGGCGCGTTCCTTATTCTTCGGTTGGTCACGCGTTTCGGTACATTCGATCAGGATCTCTTCGGCTACTCCTGTCGTCGGGTTCTTCCACACATAACGCAGACGCACACCCGATTCCACTTTGTTCACATTCTGACCACCAGCACCACCTGAACGGAATGTATCCCATTTGATTTCGCCTTCGTTGATCACCACATCGAACTCTTCTGCTTCGGGAAGTACAGCTACCGAGGCTGCCGACGTATGTACACGCCCTTGTGTTTCTGTTGCCGGAACACGCTGTACGCGGTGTACGCCCGACTCGTATTTCATGGTGCCGTATACATTCTCACCCGTGATGGAGCAGATGATTTCCTTGAATCCGCCCGACGAACCTTCGTTGGCATTGGAAACTTCCATGCGCCAGCCTTTTCGCTCGCAGTACTTAGCGTACATGCGGAACAAGTCGCCGGCAAAGATAGCGGCTTCGTCACCACCCGTACCGCCACGGATTTCGAGGATAGCGTTCTTCCCGTCCTGCGGGTCGGCAGGGATGAGCATGATCTTGATTTCCTCTTCGAGTTGCGGAAGGCGGGTCTGGCAAGCGTCGAGCTCTTCGCGTGCCATTTCACGCATCTCCTGGTCGGATTCGTTGGCAAAGATTTCCCTTGCTTCGTCTATGCCGCTCAGGAGTTGCATGTATTCTTTGCGGGCATCCATGAGGTTGCCCAGTTCTTTGTATTCTTTGGTCAGTTTGACGTAACGCTTCTGATCGGCAATTACAGACGGGTCAGTGATGAGGGTAGAAACCTCTTCGAACCGGGCTACGAGACCGTCGAGCTTATCTAATATACTGTTGTCAGCCATTGATGTTGTTTGTCTTTTAATATCTGAATTCGCCGAATTCGCTACGGATGATCAATTCTTTCTTTTCACTTTCTTCCACGCGACCTACGATTTGTGCCGGGATACCAAATGATTCCGAAAGGGCGATCACTTCGGCAGCATGTTCGGGAGCGAGGTATACTTCTAAACGATGTCCCATGTTGAATACCTTGTACATCTCGGCCCAGTCGGTACCGCTTTGTTCCTGAATAGTACGGAACAACGGAGGAACGGGGAAGAGGTTGTCTTTCACCACGCGTACCTGGTCTACGAAGTGCAACACCTTGGTCTGTGCACCGCCCGAGCAGTGTACCATACCGTGGATTTCGGGACGGAGGGCGTCGAGGAGTTTCTTCACCACCGGTGCATAGGTGCGGGTGGGAGAGAGTACCAGCTTTCCGGCATCCAGCGCAGAATCTTCTACTGAGTCGGTTAGTTGCAAGCCGCCAGAGTACACCAGCTCTTCGGGAACACCTGCGTCGTAGCTTTCTGGATATTTCTGAGCGAGGTATTTGGAGAAAACGTCGTGACGAGCGCTGGTCAAGCCGTTGCTGCCCATACCGCCGTTGTATTCTTTTTCGTAAGTAGCCTGACCGTAAGATGCTAATCCAACGATCACGTCGCCCGGACGGATGTTGGCATTGTCGATGACATCGGCACGTTTCATGCGGCACGTTACGGTGCTGTCCACGATGATGGTGCGAACCAAATCGCCCACATCGGCTGTTTCGCCGCCGGTGGCGTAGACTCCTACGCCCATCTCACGGAGTTCGGCAAGCAGTTCGTCAGTTCCGTTGATAATAGCGGAGATCACTTCGCCCGGAATCAAGAGCTTGTTGCGTCCGATGGTGGACGATACGAGAATATTGTCTACCGCACCCACGCAGAGCAAGTCGTCGATGTTCATGATCAAGGCGTCCTGAGCGATGCCTTTCCACACGGAGAGATCGCCTGTTTCCTTCCAGTACATATAGGCCAGGGAGGATTTGGTTCCGGCGCCGTCGGCATGCATGATGTTGCAATACTCCGGGTCACCTCCCAGAATATCGGGAATGATTTTGCAGAATGCTTGCGGGAAAATACCTTTATCAATGTTCTTGATGGCATTATGCACATCTTCTTTGGATGCACTGACTCCGCGCATCATGTATCGTTGATTACTCATGAGTTGATAGAAAATTTGTATACGGTTGCAAAAGTACGGCTTTTTTCTGTACTGACAAAAGGGTGTTGGCTTAGAATTTCACTTTCTCCAGAAAGCTATCTACCCGGCGGGTATATTCTTCTTTATTCTCGCGATAGGAAGCGGCATGTTTAGCTCCCGGAACAATCCAGAGTTCTTTCGGTCCCGGCTTGGCTTCGTAGAGTGGATAGACCATGGAGGTCGGTACATATGTGTCTATGTTTCCGTGGATGAACATCATGGGGAGCGTGCACTTGGCTACTTGTTTCAGTGAAGAGGCTTCGCGAAAGTTCCAGCCGTATTTCAGGTCGCAGAGCCAGGAAGTGGTGTAGAGCAACGGAAAGGGGGGAAGATTGAAACCGTCTTTCAGTTCTTTCGCAAATTCATCCCATACGCTGGTGTAACCGCAATCCTCGATGATGGCTTTCACGTAGGAGGGCAATGTCTCGCCCGAGATCATCATTACTGTGGCAGCTCCCATCGAGATGCCGTGTAGTACCATTTGTGTGCTGTCTCCGAAGACTTTATCGGCCACATCCATCCATAGCATCACATCCAAGCGATCTTTCCATCCCATCTGGATGGCCGGACCGTCGCTCTCGCCCTGGTGTTGTAAGTCGGGCAGTAGGATGTTGTAACCCAGGTCGTGGTGAAACATGTAGCCGATGCTCATCATACGGATGGCACTGTCGGTATAACCATGAACAATGACGGCTGTTTTTTTCGTCGGTTGCGGAGCGGAGGCGTAGTAGGCATGCAGACGTATCCCGTCAGGATTTACTATAAAGGTATCGCGTAAGGCGTGTGTCTGCTGCAGGTTGTCTACCCAAGGCTCCACGAATGGATATTCGCTATACATGAACCGGAAAGCACTCTCCCTGCTGGAGTCTGCCTTTCCGGCAGGTACCAGCGAATAATCGAGCATATAGAAACTGCCGCCTGTCAGTCCGCCCAACAGCAGTAACCCTATGATGGCAGTTCCGTATATGATTTTCTTCCTCATCCGGCCGCGCTATTTCTGCCAGATTTCCCAGCCGGCAAATGCTTGTAATAGCAGCATCTCCAGTCCGTTCTTCACCACGGCGCCTTTTTCTTCGCCTTTTTTCATGAAGAGGGTGATGTTGGGGTTGTACAACAGGTCGTACAGCAGATGATCGGGTGTCAGGCAGTCGTAGGGTATCTCCGGGCAGAAGTCGACTTTGGGAAACATGCCTACCGGCGTGCAGTTGACAATAACCGTGTATTCCGCCATGATTTCCGGGGTCAGGTCTTCGTAGATGAATGCATCTTCTACGGGAGTACGCGATACATACTTACCTTCCACACCCAAGTTGGCCAGTCCGTGGAAAACAGCTTTGGCAGCACCGCCCGTACCCAGTATCAAGGCTTTCTTGTGGTGCGGCAGGAGCAGCGGTTCGATGGATTGTGTAAAGCCGATGATGTCCGAGTTATAGCCTACCAGCTTTACCTTATTATTCTTTAGGCGGATAATCTTGATGACATTTACTGCACCTATCTTGGCTGTGTCCGGATCGAGCTCATCGAGGTGGGGAATTACCTGTTCCTTGTACGGGATGGTTACGTTCAGTCCGCACAGGTTGGGGTTGTTGGCAATCACTTTCGGGAAATCCTCGATCGTGGGGATTTCGAAGTTCACATACTCCGCATCAATTTGCTCAGAACTGAACTTCTCATTGAAGTATCCGATGGAGAACGAGTGCTTCAACGGATAACCGATTAAGCCATATTTTTGCATGTCGCGTGTAGAGTTAAATATTATTTTGTCGCCGTATAAAGTGTACAGATGCCGAACGTGAGACGCTTGAACTGTACCTGGCTGAATCCGGCCCGGGCGATGACGCCCTTCATGACTTCGCCTTGCGGGAAGGCCCGGATGGTTTCCGGCAGGTAGCGGTAGGCGCTGTTGTCTTTCGAGAAGAGCCGTCCCAGTACCGGGATCACTACCTTGGAGTAGATGGCAAAGAGTTGCTTCATCGGGAAACGGTCGGGGGTGGTCAGTTCCAGGATCACCAGATGGCCACCCGGAACCAGCACCCGGCACATCTCGGAAAGCCCTTTGTCCAGGTCCTCGAAGTTGCGGATACCGAAAGCGACTGTGATGGCGTCGAAACGATGGTCGGCAAAAGAGAGTGAGGTACAGTCCTCGCGGGCAAACGATATCTTGTCCGCCAGGGCTGCCTTTTTTACTTTATCACGTCCCACATTCATCATTCCTTCGGAGATGTCGGTGCCTATCAGCTCGTCGGGTTGCAACATCCGGCAAGCCAGGATGGCAAAGTCGCCCGTGCCGGTAGCTACGTCCATCATCTGTTTCGGACGGAACGGGCGAAGCCACTCGATAGCTTTCCGTCGCCAGCTCCGGTCGATGCCCAGCGAGAGGGTGTGGTTCAGCATGTCGTAGGCCGGTGCGATGTTGTCGAACATCTGCTCCACCTGTTCGCTCTTCTTCCCGTCGTCGCTGTAAGGTTTGATGTGTTGCTGCGGGTAGTCCATTACTTCGTCAAGAAAGCGGTGACGTTCTTTTCGATCCGTTCCGCGATGTTGTCGGTACTGGCTTTAACAAATTTCTCGCCTGTGATGTTCTCGAACAACTCGATGTAGCGTTCGCTGATCTGACGGACAATCTCGTCGGTCATTTCCGGGACTTGTTGTCCTTCTTTGCCCTGGAAACCGTTGTCCATCAGCCATTCGCGCACGAATTCTTTCGAGAGCTGCTTCTGTGCTTCGCCTTTGTCGAAACGTTCCTGATAGCCTTCCGCGTAGAAGTAGCGGCTGGAGTCCGGCGTGTGTATCTCGTCCATCAGGTAGATGGTGCCGTTGTGCTTGCCGAATTCATATTTCGTATCCACGAGGATCAGTCCGCGTTCGGCAGCGATTTCTGTGCCGCGTTGGAAGAGGGCGAGGGTGTATTTCTCCAGGATGGCGTACTCTTCGGGAGTAGCCAGACCTTGTTTCAGGATTTCTTCTTTCGAGATGTCTTCGTCATGCAATCCCAGTTCGGCCTTGGTGGTGGGGGTAACGATGGGTTGCGGGAAACGCTCGTTCTCACGCATGCCGTCGGGTATCTTCACGCCGCAGATTTCGCGTACGCCACTCTTGTAGGCACGCCAGGCACTTCCGCAGAGGTAACCGCGGACAATCATTTCCACGGCATAGCCCTGACAAGCCACGCCTACCGTCACCATCGGGTCCGGGGTGGCCGACTTCCAGTTGGGGCAAATATCCTGTGTAGCATCCAAAAACTTGGCGGCAATCTGGTTCAACATCTGTCCTTTGAAGGGAATGCCTTTCGGGAGAACCACATCAAAGGCCGAAATACGGTCGGTAGCCACCATGACGAGCTGCTCGTCGTTAATGTTGTACACATCGCGTACTTTTCCGTGGTACACGCTTTTCTGTCCCGGAAAGTTGTAATCAGTTCTTGTTAATGCTTTCATTGTTACTTATACCTATAATGTTTATTGTTTCATGATTTTCTCTGCTTCGGCCTTGCGCCGTTCGCGTTCGGCTTTCGCCTCCTTGTCGAATTTCTCGTAGGCTTCGACAATCCGTTCCACCAATTTGTGGCGAACGATGTCTTTCTTGTTCAGCTCCACGACGCTGATGCCTTTTACTCCTTTGAGGATGCGGAGTGCCTGTATCAATCCTGACGACTGCGAAACGGGAAGGTCGATCTGTGTCACGTCGCCCGTTACGATCATCTTCGTGTTCATACCCATGCGGGTGAGGAACATCTTGATCTGCTGCGTGGTGGTGTTCTGTGCTTCGTCCAGGATCACCACGGCATCGTTCAGTGTACGTCCGCGCATGAAGGCCAGGGGAGCGATCTGTATCACGTTTTGTTCCATGTATTCCTTCAGCTTGGCGGCGGGTATCATGTCCTGCAACGCGTCGTAGAGTGGTTGCAGGTACGGGTCTATCTTATCCTTCATGTCGCCCGGCAGGAATCCCAGCTTCTCACCGGCTTCTACGGCGGGGCGGCTCAGTATGATTTTCTTTATCTCTTTGTTCTTCAGTGCACGTACGGCCAGTGCGATGGCGGTGTAGGTCTTTCCCGATCCGGCCGGGCCGATGGCAAACACCATGTCGCTCTTGTAGAACCCTTCCACCAGCTTCATCTGGTTCTCGCTCCGCGGGATGATGGGCTTGCCGGTGACGCTGAACACAATGACATTTCCCGCCTTTTCAGCTTGCGGGGCATTGCCTTTGATGATGTCGATGATCACTTCCTCTTTCAGCGAGTTGAATTCGGCGCAGTATTTTTCAAGTTTGGTAATGTTCTCTTCGAAGGCACACATTTCCTCTTCATCGCCCAGTACCTTGATGACATTGCCCCTTGCCACGATACGGAGCTTGGGATACAGCGCTTTGATGAGCTGCATGTTGGTGTTGTGCACACCGTAAAAGATAACCGGGTCAATGTCTTCCAGAACAATATGTTTCTCTATCATTCAATCAGTTTAAAATGGTTTATTCATTCCTGCGGAAATGAATTGCAAATTTAGTGAAAGCTTTCGAATTGTATTTTTATTTTGGGAATAATTTCATTAAAGTTCTGCAAGTAGGGCGAGGAACTCATGATATGAGTGGTTTTTATTCTGTCTCCATAGAGTTTTAAGTTTTAGCCTCCATAGTCTTCAACTGCTCTGAAAGCGGCTATTCATTGGGGTTGACGGTGAAGAGGAACTCTTCCATCGGGGGTTCACAAAGTTCACTTTGTAGCGCCCTGATGTAAGTGTCTCTGCGATGCCGTCCAGTGCAGGTTTTAATAATAGCCTAAGGGCTTTTTACGTTTTGCTAAGGGGCTCTTAGTACAATCCCCTCAGTATATTTGCTATTCCACAGATGTGGAATAGCCATTCCATTACTGTGGAACGGCTGTTTCATTACTGTGGTACGGCCATTCCACATCTGTGGAACAGCAGAAAGATATCGGCAAAGCGACTAGAACTCTCCGGCAAATGCAAACATAGAAAGGAGGCCGTTCGCAAAAAGCACTATTCTCCAGATTGTGTATACTTGCGGCAATGGGGGAATACGGAGGCTTTTCTTCTTTCAGATAGTTCTTTATTACCGGGTGGTGATATGGAAGCAGCCCTGCTTCAACTCGTACTTGATGTAGCACTTGTCGTCCTTTCGGAGGTCGCGCAATACTTCGGCCAGCACCAGCTTCAGCGTGTCGGAACTGACGTCCTGTCGCGGGCGCCCGTCCGGGTCTTCGAGCTTGCGGAACCGCTTCCAACTTACATCGAACGTAGTGCCGTAGAAGTGGGCGGAGTTCTCTGACGCGTTGACATTGCGGCGGCGGAGTAGCTTCACGTCGTCTTGCGTGCGGAGTACGGAAGTCACTACGACGTGGTTGGGATTCAAACCTTTGGAAGCGAGCGAGTCGAGGAAGTTTACCCCGATGGCGTCGAGTAGCTCGCTGGCTTTGGGAACCAGGTAGGGGAGAGAGTGCGTGAGCGAATCGACCGTGTAACGGTCATTCGTGCTGATGTGTGTCAACTTGCTCTTCAGCGCTTCGGCCTCTTTGCGCGAGGTAATCGGAGCGATGCCTATGGTTTGTGCCACGGAGAGGTGGGCATCGTTCAGGTCGCCGAACGAACGTTTGTAACTGATGACGCCTTTGATGTTGCGCGGATTGTTCAGTTGGAGCGACATGTCTTTCTTTTTGCAGCCAGCCACCAGGGTGGTGGCCAGCACGAGGAGGAGGATTCCTAAGTACTTTTTATGGTGCATTTTCGTTGTATTTGCGGACAAAGATAACTTGTTTGTGCACAAATTGCAAGAAAGCGGGCGCCTTTCAATCGTTAACTTACCTTGTTATTTGTGGGATGGTAGGGAATTGTTTCTCTTTTGAAATGAGTCGGTTTGTAAATAGTTGTTTTAAAATAAACTCAATTCAAATTAATCTATTTCAAATTTGTTGGTTTCATATCTAATGCTTATTTTTGTTGTGAACTAAGAATAGAGTTATGAATACACCCTTTACCTATGGTCGTATCGCCGAGAAAGAAAACTTCACGGACCGGGATACTGAAGTAGACTTGCTTACCCGCAATTTCTGCAGTCTGATCAATACCATTATCATCTCCCCGCGTCGCTGGGGGAAGACATCGTTGGTGAATAAGGTAGCTGCCCGGCTGGGGGAACAACGTGAGGATATATTGATATGCCAAATCGATATTTTCAACTGCCGTTCGGAAGAACAGTTTTATACTGCATATGCCAATGCTTTGTTGAAAGCTTCGACCAATGCTTGGGAGGAGTTTGTGGCTGGAGTGAAGAAATATCTGGGGCGACTGGCGCCTATCGTTTCTTTGTCCGATAGCGGTCACACGTACGAGTTGTCGTTTGGCATTGAGTTCCGGGGGAATAGGTTGTCGTTCGATGATATTTTGGGCTTGCCGCAGACCCTTGCCGACGATCTGGGCAAAAAGGTGGTGGTCTGCATCGACGAGTTCCAGAACATCAATGAATACGAGGAACCGTTGGCTTTTCAGCGGAAGTTGCGTTCGCACTGGCAGAAACACAGCTCGGTGGGCTATTGCCTGTATGGCAGCAAGCGGCACATGTTGCTGGATATATTCAATGATTACAGCATGCCTTTCTATAAGTTTGGCGACATCCTCTTCCTGCAACGTATTCCCCGGGAGGAGTGGGTGACATTCATCGGCAAACGGTTTGCGGATACGGGTAAGGCTATTTCGCCTGAACTTTGTGGGCAGATAGCCGACCGGGCCAAGAACCATCCCTACTATGTGCAGCAGTTGAGTCAGCAGGTATGGCTACGTACGAAAAAGACCTGTACGTCCGAGGTGTTAGAAGAAGCTTTTCAAGGTCTGGTAGGTCAACTGGGATTGCTTTTTACCAATGTAGTCGATGGGTTGACGTCCCGGCAGATTAACTTTTTGATGGCTGTGGCCGATGGAGTTGAAAACTTCTCGTCGCGCGAGGTGTTGGAGAAATACCGGTTGGGAACATCGGCTAATATCAAAAACCTGCGGAAGGCGGCACTTGAAAAAGATTTAATCGATGTATTGCCTGGTGGTATAGAGATACAGGACCCGGTGTTTGAGTATTGGCTCAGTTCTGTGTACCGATCTTAAAATAGAAGCGGCGGGTATCCTTTCCGGAATACCCGCCGCTTATTTCGTCTTAAGACCGTCCTACTTCTTTTCTTTCGACTTCTCGTCTTCTTTTTTCCCCTCCGGATGGATGATGTTCTTCACCGTCTCACCGATAGGTAATTTTTCGAGAACGCCCAGACTCGGGGCAACCGTCTTCACCAATGAGTTGAGAAAGTTACCCGTACCGCCGTTTCCACCGTCGAATACCGTGATGTTGCCCAGGTTGATGTGCTCGAATGCCTTGACCTGCTCGCCGGCAATCTCCTTCCATTGGTCTACCATCTTGTACTGGATGGCAATCGCCGGATTCGATTCGGCCGCGCGTACCATGGCCTCGAAACCTTCTGCTTCGGCCATCAACGATTTTTTCTTTCCTTCTGCTTCTGCTTCCAGTTTCATCTGAATAGCTTTCGCTTCCGCCTGTGCTTGTGCCAGCAATGCTTTCGCGCGTGCTTCCGCTTCACGGATCACCTTCTCGGCCACGGCGTCCGCTTGCAGGATGGCTTCCTGCTTGGCGATTTCTGCCGGGACAATCTTATCGGCTTTCAACGAAGACTCCACTTTATTAGCTTTCGCTTCTTCTACTTCTTTCTGGGCTATTTCACGGGCTGTCTGTACGGCAGCTTCCGCTTTGGCAGCCGCTTCACCCGATTGCTGGTTGGCAGTGGCTTGCGTTACAGCCAGCGTAGCATTGGAAAGAGCCACTTCCTTTTGAGCCTCGTTCCGGCCAATGGCAGCGCGCTTGGCAGCTTCGGCCTGCTTGATCTCCATGTCCGAGTTCAGCTCGGCGATGCGGCTTTCCTTTTCCGTGTTGGCTTGCTCGATGCGGATGTTCTTATCGGCCTCGGCCTTGGCTACTTGCGATTCTTTCTCAGCATTGGCCAGGGCTACCTGCGAGATGCGTTCCTTGTCGGCATTGGCTACGTTGATTTCCTGTTGTTTCTTCGTTTCGGCGATGGCGATATCCTGATCCTTGCGGGTTTCGGCTACCTTCGTCTCACGTTCTTTGATCTGGTTGGCAATCTTGATGGCACCCAACTTCTCCTGTTCTTCGATGTTGGCCTGTGCCTCGTTGAGTGCCTTACTTTCGGCTTCCTTACCGAGGTTGACGATATAGTTGGCCGCGTCGCGGATGTCGCTGATGTTGATGTTCATCAGGTAAAGACCGAACTTGCGGAGTTCCGTGTCGATATTGTCCTTCACCTTGGCCAGAAACTTATCGCGGTCGGAGTTCAACTCCTCAATGGTCATGTCGGCGATAACCAGACGCATCTGTCCGTACACCACGTCGGTGATGAGGTTTTGTTTGTCGTCTACGGACAGACCCAACATGCGCTCGGCAGCGTTCTGCATCACTTCGGAATCGGTGCTGATGGCTACGGTGATGGTGGTGGGTACGTCCACACGAATGTTCTGTGCCGAGAGGGCGCCGGTGAGTTTGCAGTCTATCTGCATCGGTTTCATCGACAAGAATTCGTAGCCCTGTACGATGGGCCAAACGAAGGCGGCACCACCGTGGTACAGTTTGGCCGACTTCTTGTCGCCACCCGTTTTACCATAAACCACCAATACCTCGTCGCTCTTACATTTACGGTAGCGGGAGAGGATGCCGACAAATGTCAGCAGGATAACCGCCACAAGAATGGCGGCCATGACAAGCATTTCAGGATTGATCATACTTCAGAGAGATTTTATTTATTGAATGAATAATTTGCCTTCTTTGTGGGCGGTGATGATCGTTTTATCACCTGTGCGGTACTTGGCAGCCGACTCGGAGATTACTTCCGTTTCGCGCATGGCACCGTTGCGAATCACCTGCACCGTATAGCGTCCGCCGTCACGCCCCAGGTAGATGGTGCATTCGCGTCCCACCAACTGGTCGTCGGCCTCCGGACGATTGGATTGTTGCAACTGGTATGCTTTTTTGTACAAGAACCACACGGCAACGACAAAGAGTAGTCCCACGAGGATGCCGCCGACATACGTCGCCACCTCTGTGTTGCCCAGCAGGTACATGTACCAGCCGAAGCCGATGCCAAAGTGCGTCAGTCCCTTGAACGAAACCACACTGCTGATGTCTGTGTCAACGTCCGCTTCGGCATCGATGTCGCCGAAAAAGATGGAGAGAATAAACTGGACGGCAAAGATGCCGGTCGTCACAAGGGCGATAATGAGAAAAATGGATTGGCTCATAATAGTAAGATGAATCGTGTTGTAAAACTTTTCCAAATGTAGTGAAAGTCGAGAGTTATCAAGCTTGCTTGAATAACCGAGGCGCATCCTACATGCAGCAAATATAAGAATAATATGAAATATAGGCCAACATTGCGAACATAAAAATAGAATAATCCGTACCTTTGCGCAAAATTTCTAATCAGGAACAACGTGCAGCGATATTTTATCTATCTGGCTTACGATGGGACGAACTACCATGGATGGCAAATACAGCCCAATGGAGTGAGTGTGCAGGAGTGCTTGCTGAAGGCACTTTCCACCTTCTTGCGTAAAGAAATCAAGGTGGTGGGTGCGGGACGTACGGATACCGGTGTGCACGCTTCGCTGATGGTGGCGCATTTCGACTTCGAAGAACTGCTGGACCCGGAAGTGGTGACGGAAAAACTGAACCGCCTGCTTCCGCCGGATATTTCGGTGTACCGGATACGCCTGGTGAAGCCCGAAGCCCATGCCCGTTTCGATGCCATCGCTCGTACATATAAGTACTACGTGACTACCGCCAAAACTCCTTTCAATCGGCAGCACCGTTGCCGGATATATAACATACCCGACTTCGAGTTGATGAACCGGGCGGCACAAACTCTGTTCGAGTACACAGACTTCACCAGTTTCAGCCGGGTGCATACAGATGTAAAGACCAACAACTGTTGCATCACTCATGCCGAGTGGACGAAGGAAGATGAAGTGACCTGGGTATTTACCATCCGGGCCGACCGTTTCCTGCGCAATATGGTACGGGCCATCGTCGGAACGCTCATGGAAGTGGGACGTGGCAAGATAACGATTGAAGAGTTCCGTCAGGTCATCGAAAAGCAGGACCGGTGCGAAGCCGGATCGTCTGCTCACGCTTTAGGGCTGTTCCTCGTCAACGTAGAATACCCGGAAGAGATCTTTATTACTGAAAGTGATAGGTGAAAATAAAACCTCCGTGGAACTCTGTGTGACTCTGTGGTAAATAAATATAAATACAATGTGGTTATTTCTCGCGTTCCTCTCAGCCTTATTGCTGGGATTCTATGATGTATTCAAGAAGAAATCGCTCGACGGCAATGCCGTACTTCCGGTACTGTTTCTGAATACCGTTTTCTCCAGTCTGGTGTTTCTTCCATTTATTCTGGTTTCCGCCTTTGCACCGACTGTGCTCGGTGGTACCATCTTCGAAGTGCCTGTCGTAGGCTGGGAAGTACACAAGTACATCATCATCAAATCGTTCATCGTGCTCTCCTCGTGGATATTCGGCTATTTCGGAATGAAACACCTGCCACTTACCATCGTCGGTCCCATCAACGCCACCCGTCCGGTAATGGTGCTGGTGGGCGCCATGCTGTTGTTCGGCGAACGGCTGAACGCCTACCAATGGATAGGAGTGAGCATGGCCGTGCTGTCGTTCTTCATGCTGAGCCGGTCGGGCAAGAAAGAAGGTATTGATTTTAAACATGACAAGTGGATTTACTTCGTGGTGCTCGCGGCGCTCATGGGTGCCATCAGCGGGCTGTACGACAAGTACCTGATGCAACGCTTCAACCCGATGGCTGTACAAGCCTGGTACAATGTGTACCAAGTGTTCATCATGTGCCCCATCCTGGCGCTGCTGTGGTGGCCGCGAAGGAAATCGACCACGCCCTTCCGGTGGGACTGGACCATCATCCTGATCTCCCTGTTTCTCTGTGCGGCCGACTTCGTCTACTTCTATTCGCTGAGTTTCGAAGGGTCGATGATCTCCATCGTGTCCATGGTGCGGCGCAGCAGTGTGGTGGTGTCATTCCTCTTCGGAGCGTGGGTATTCCGTGAAAAGAACTTAAAAAGTAAAGCAATCGACCTCGCTTTAGTGTTAATCGGAATGTTGTTTTTATATTTGGGGACAAAATAATAGACAAATGAAGAAACTGATAGGAACCCTGATCATAGCAGTGTACTGCCTGCTTCCCGCCCAGGCGCAGGAAGCCAAAACCTTGTTCGTCAATATGCCCGATTCGTTGAGCCCGTTGCTTACGGCAGTCAACCGGGCCGACTTTGTCGACTTCCTCGAAAGCAAGATGAAAGCGGAAGTGGATAATCGCTTTGGTGGAAAGTCCGAGATGACCGCTTTGGGAACCGATTATATCTGCATCCAAATGACTCCGCAAACCACCTGGCAGATGAAACTTCTGCCGGTGAACGACAGTACGCAGGTGATCTGCATTGTTGCAACGGCCTGTGCGCCGGCCTGCGACAGCAACATCCGTTTCTATACCACCTCCTGGCAGGAACTCCCGGCTTCCGGGTATCTGAGACTTCCGGCTATGGACGATTTCTTCGTGGTTCCTGCTGATTCGGCACAATTGAGCGAATACAACGATCTTCGCCCGAAAGCTGACATGCTATTGGCTAAAGCCGACCTGTCGAAGGACAACCGGCAGCTTGCCTTTACATTTACTACTACCTCTTATATGGGCGAAGACTCGGCCGAAAAACTGAAACAATATCTCCGCAAACCATTGGTGTATGAGTGGGAGGAAGGAACACAGCGTTTTATTTCAAGCACTCGCTGATGAACGCCCGCATCTCAGGAAGATAGGCTTCCGCGCTTTGCATGAGCTTGAATTGTGCTTTGGTACGCACCAGGTTGTGCAGCGGGTACTTGATCTTGTAATAGGTATCGCCGTTGATATAGTCGGCCAGGAAGCGCACGCACTGCATGTAGGGGAATAGCGTGGCGGCAAACGGCAGATTCTCTATCTCCAGGGTAGTCAGGAAAGAAGCTCCTTCAAGGTATCCTTTCGTGAAGGCCCGGAATATCTCCATGTTGAAGTTGACCTGTTCCAGATTTTCGTCGTCTTCCCGGCCCGTATTGGCGCTGGTGCGCAGGAAGTCGCCAAAATCCGAGAAAATATAGTTGGGCATCACTGTGTCGAGATCAATGATGCAAAGTACCTTGCCCTGCTCGTCGAACATCATGTTGTTCACCTTCGTGTCGCAATGGCATACCCGTTTGGGTAAGATTCCTTCGCGGTGCATTCGTTCTGCTTTGCACATCTCGTCCGCCCGCTTTTCTATTTCGTTCAGATAGTACTGTACTTCGTTGATCCGTCCGGCTACATCAGTTTTGACAGCCTGGCGTAGTTGTGTCAGCCGGAATTCCATGTCGTGGAAGTGCGGAATGATTTCGCCCGGTTGTTCTGGCATGTCCGCCAGTTGTGTCTGGAAATGACCGAACGCCAGTCCGGCCTGGTAGGAATATTCCGGGTTTACCACCTCGTAGGTCCGTGCATGCGGAATGAGCAACATCAGACGCCAGTAGTCCGTCCCGTCAAACCAGTACGTCTTTCCGGTTTCTCGTGCCGGCAGGAAGTGCAGCACCTTGCGGTCGATATCCGTTTCGCCTTGCTCTTTCAGTTTCCGGCGGATATGTTCCGTTACCAGGCGGATGTTGTTCTGCAGCATCTCCACATCGGTAAAGATGACATGATTGATACGTTGCAATACATAGTCGGGAAAACCTTCTTCGGCGTTCAGTACCCGGTAAGTGTCGTTGATAAGGCCTGTGCCCAGCGGTTCGATCAGGTCAATACTGCCCGAGATAGCGAACTGGGCAACAATCTTCATTAGTCTTTCGGTTCTTTCGATGTCTTTCATGGGGGATTAAAGAATTAGGGGTTTCTACTGGATCTATAACAAAAAAGAGAACCCGATTGCTCAGATTCTCTCTCGTAAGAGCGGAAGACGGGGCTCAAACCCGCGACCCTCAGCTTGGAAGGCTAATGCTCTATCAACTGAGCTACTTCCGCAATGTTTTGTGGGCAAAGATGGATTCGAACCACCGAAGTCGAAAGACAGCAGATTTACAGTCTGCCCCATTTGGCCACTCTGGTATTTGCCCTTTGTTTTGCACCTGAGAGACTTTTCTCTCAAACGCGGTGCAAAGATACAATTATTTATTTAAACTCCAAGCGAAACTCACCATTTTTATTGCAGTAATTGCACATTCATCGCCTTTGTTGCCCAGCTTTCCACCGGCCCTGTCTTCGGCTTGTTCCATGGTGTTGGTGGTTACCAGACCGTAAATGACTGGAACATCGCTTGTTGCATTCAGTTGGGCAATACCTTGCGTTACCCCCATGCAGACGTAATCAAAATGAGGAGTGTCGCCGCGTACCACGCATCCGATGACGATGATAGCATCCAGGTCGCAATATTCCAGCATCTGGTTGGCGCCGTAGGTGAGTTCGAAGCTTCCGGGTACAGTCTTCACCAGGATGTTTCCTTCTTTGGCGCCGTGTTTCTTGAGGGTGTTCACGGCACCTTCCAGCAGGGCGCCAGTGATTTTGTCATTCCATTCGGATACTACGATGCCGAACTTCATAGGCTCCGCGCTGGGCACGGAGTTGAGATCATACTCAGATAAGTTGTGAAATGCTGTTGCCATGATAGTTTTGCAAAAAAAGAGAAACACGGATTACAGGAATCACGGTGTTAGCTTCCGTGCAATCCGTGCAATCCGTGTTTCTGGATATTACCTTATTATACTAAGAATTACTTCTTCATCAACTGAGCTTGCTCGATGTACTTATCGATATCCATAGCTTGGTACGACTGGAAGTAATTATCTTTCACTTTCGTGTAGGCTTTGATGGCATCATCGTACTTGCCTTGCTTCACCAGAATCTCGCCGGCTTGAATCAGGAAGATGGGGCTCAGTGTATTATTGTCGGCTTTATCGGCAGCTTTCAGCAAGGTAGAAGCAGCTTTGTCCAGTTGGTTCAACTGTGCGTAGCAGTTACCGGCTGCACCCAGGATAGCAGGCGCTACCATCTGGTCGTTGGCGTCGAAGCTGTTCAGTTGCTTCAGGGCATCTTCATATTTGCCCAGACTCTGGCAGCAGATACCGGCATAAGCCTTGGCCAGGTTGCCGGCTTTCGTGCCGCTGAACTGGTCGGCCACTTTCGCAAAACCAATGAAACCTACGCTGTCGCCGTTCAATGCTAAATCGAAAGCATCCATCTCGAAATATTCCTGTCCTTTGAAGAGGGCTATCTGTGCTTTTTCTTCGCGTGGATCAGAGTAGAAGTTCTTGTACATGATGATACCTGCTACTACCAGAATCACAGCCAAGACACCGCCGATGATTGCTTTTTTGTTTTTTACCAGAAAATCTTCTGACTTAGTCAACGCTTGTTCCACGTTCAACTGATCGTTTTGCTTCTTTTGTTGAGCCATTGCTATATTATTTTTTTGTTATTATTCTATTCGAATCTATTTCGACTCGCAAAAGTAGTTTTTTTATAACTACTTACGAAATTTAGCAGCATCTTTTTTTACTTTACTGCCGAAAACCGCAAAAAACTTTCTAATTTTGTATCCAAACAGAATGTACTGTATGATACTGAAACGCATATCCATACTGAATTATAAGAACCTGGAACAGGTAGAGCTTCAATTCTCGGACAAGCTGAACTGCTTTTTCGGTCAGAACGGAATGGGGAAGACCAACCTGTTGGACGCCGTCTACTTTCTTTCGTTTTGTAAAAGTGCCGGAAATCCGATCGACTCGCAGAACATCATGCACGAACGGGATTTCTTTATGATACAGGGCTTTTACGAGGCGGCCGACGGTACGCCGGAGGAGATTTACTGCGGACTGAAGCACCGGGCGAAGAAGCAATTCAAGCGGAACAAGAAAGAGTATGGTCGCCTGTCCGATCATATCGGCTTCCTGCCGCTGGTGATGGTATCGCCTGCCGACTCGGAACTGATTGCCGGAGGGAGTGACGAGCGACGCAAGTTCATGGATGTGGTAATTTCGCAGTACGATCGTGAGTATCTGGATGCGCTGATACGTTACAACAAGGCGTTGGCTCAACGCAATACGTTGCTGAAGAGCGAGTTCCCGGTCGAGGAGGAGCTTTTTCTGGTGTGGGAGGAGATGATGGCGCAAGCCGGGGAAGTGGTATTCCGCAAGCGGGAGGAGTTCATCAAGGAATTTATTCCGATTTTCCAATCGTTTTATTCGTACATTTCACAGTTTAAGGAACGGGTAGGGCTGGTGTACCAGTCGCATGCCCGGGGTGCATCGCTGTTGCAACTGTTGAAGGAGAGCCGGGAGCGCGACCGCATCATGGGCTTTGCCTTGAAGGGGGTACACAAGGACGAGCTCAACATGATGTTGGGCGAGTTTCCCATCAAGCGCGAAGGTTCGCAGGGGCAGAACAAGACTTACCTGATTGCTTTGAAGTTGGCACAATTCGACTTTCTGAAACGCACCGGGCGGACGGTTCCGCTCTTACTGCTGGACGACATCTTCGATAAGCTGGATGCTTCGCGTGTGGAGCAGATTGTGAAGCTGGTGGCGGGCGATAACTTCGGGCAGATATTCATCACCGATACCAACCGCGAGCATCTGGACCAGATACTCCTGAAGATAAATAGTGATTACAAAATGTTCCGTGTAGAAAACGGGAGCATTGGCGAAATGAAGGAGGCTAAGCCATGAAAAGGAACCGCGCCGAATCGATAGGGCAGTTGCTCCGGGAGTACCTCCGCCAGGAGGGCTTGGAGACTCCGCTGAACGAACAGCGCCTGGTCGACTCCTGGGCGAAGGTGTTGGGGCCGACCATCGCTTCATACACTTCCAATCTGTATATCAAGAATCAGGTGCTGTATGTGCACCTTACCTCGGCAGCGCTTCGTCAGGAACTCATGATGGGACGGGAGTTACTGGTGCGGAATCTGAACCGCGAAGTCGGTGCAACGGTGATTACCAATATTATTTTCAGGTAGAGCCAACTTATACAGAGGGATTTGCTAGATTTCTTCTGTGTAATGAAGAGTAATGATTCCATCCATGCGGAAGTCGAAAGCCTCGGCGGGGACTTCATCTACTAATTGGAAAGGAAAGCAGATGCCCAGCTTGGGCGCTTTGATTTGAGGAAGCAGCTTGTCGTAATAACCTTTGCCTCTTCCCAGCCGGCGTCCGGCGTTGTCGAAGGCCAATCCGGGTACCACGACTAAGTCTATTGAATCATAATTCGTGAACGGTTCGCCCACCGGTTCGGCAATGCCGTAGGAGCCTACGGCCATGTCCTGCGGACCGGTGTAGCGGCGCAATTCCAGTTCATCGCCCATCACTACTGGCAATATGAGGCTTTTCTCCCCGCTCCAACGGTCGACAAACCCGTGCGTATCTACCTCATCGCTCATGGAGTGATAGATCAATACCGTCCGGGCATCCCGGAAGAGCGGATGAGCTTCGAGCAGGGTCAGTATCTCAACAGAAAAAGCGGTCAGCGTAGAGGCGGAGTACTTCGTTTTCTCCAACGCTATCCACTTGCGCAGTTTTCTTTTTCTTTCTTTCATCCTTCTTAGTGGTTATCGGTGGCTCTACGCCCTCGGGAGCTTTGGGGAAGGCTTCACCCTTTTGGAGTATATTCAAGGCTTTCAGTACAGTCTCGTCCGTCTTATTGAAGTAACGGATGTACGATTCCTGTCCCAGCATGTTGTAGATGATGTTGCCATAGACATTGCGTTCGAGCAGCTTGTGCGACTTCTGGATCAGGAGGTTTCTTCTCTTCACCCCTTTGCTGTCGGCATACTGGATGAACCGTTCGATCAACCCCTGGTGTTGCAGATACTTGAGCAGAGACTCTTCCGTATCGTACTTCTTCAGCGTTTCGCGGTTGCTGTCCGTGTACTGGAAAGAGTATAGGATTGACAGTCCGTTGTTTAGGATCGTACGAAGGTATGATGTCACACCGGTAGTGTCCTGTGGTACAAAGATGTCGGGCATGATGCCGCCACCGCCGTAAACCGGACGTCCGAGTGAGGTATAGTAAAGCTGGCTTTCGTCCTGCTTGATGCTGTCCCTGGAGAAGAACTCGCCGTGTTCGTAGCGGGTGTACAAGTCCAGTTCGTAATTTCGGTCCTTGCCGTTTTCGTAAGGCCGCTGGATGCAACGTCCCGACGGGGTATAGTAACGGGCTACGGTGAGGCGGATGGCCGACCCGTCGCTGAAGTCGATGGGCTGCTGTACCAATCCTTTACCAAACGAACGACGACCTACAATCGTTCCGCGATCGTTGTCCTGAATGGCGCCCGAGAAGATCTCGCTGGCCGAAGCCGATCCCTCGTCTACCAATACTACCAACGGCATCTTTTGGCAACTGCCGGTACCGTTGGCCACATCGTCCATACGCGGATATTTCCGTCCCTGGGCGTACACGATGACTTTGCCTTCGGGCAGGAATTCATTGACCATCCGTACGGCAGCTTCCATGTATCCGCCGGTGTTGCCGCGCAGGTCGATAATCAACCCTTTGCAGCCCTGGTGGTTCAGTTGGGCCAGTGCGTTAAGCAGTTCCATATAGGTAGTGCGTCCGAATTTGCTCACCTGTACATACCCGAACTCGTCGTTGATGAGGTAGGCGGCATTGATGGTGTTCTGCGGGATATCACCGCGGGTGATGGTAAAGCTAAGCAGTTCCTTTTCTGTAGAACGCTTGATGCCCAGTCTGACTTTGGTGCCTTTGGTGCCTTTCAACGTACGCATCGCCTTCTCGTTGGTCAGCCCTTTGCCTACAAACAAGCTGTCGTCCACGGTTACAATGCGGTCGCCTGCCATCAGGCCCACCTTTTCGGACGGGCCACCCTGTACCACCGAGTTGATATGTATTGTATCACTCTGTATGGTAAACTGAATACCGATGCCGCTGAACTTGCCTTCCAGTTCAGAGTTGATCTCTTCCGCGTTCTGAGCCGGGATGTACGTGGAGTGCGGGTCGAGCTCGGCCAGAATCTCCGGCAAAGCTTTCTCTACCAGGTCGGTCATGTTCACCGTATCCACATATTGGTCGTCCACGATTCGGAGCAAGGCGTTGAGCTTGTTGGACGAACCGTTGATAATGCCCAGGCGGCTGCCTGCAAAATGTTTGGCATAGAATGTTCCTATGAGAATTCCAATGACCACACTGATGGCAATAATGACAGGGGTAAAACGGGAAGAGCGTTTTGTACTCATATTCTTCTGGGGTTTTATTGTTCGCACGCCGCATCGTCGGCGTTGTTTAACTCTATATATACGACATCGATACCTGCTCGTTTCAGCAGTTCGATGCCATCTTCCAAACGGTATTTCTCCGAGTAAACCACCCGCTTGATACCTGCCTGAATGATCAGCTTGGCACATTCGATACAGGGCGAAGCGGTGACGTACATCGTAGCACCGTCACTGCTGTTGTTGGAACGGGCTATCTTGGTGATGGCGTTAGCTTCTGCGTGGAGCACGTAAGGTTTGGTTACGTTGTTCTCGTCTTCGCAAATATTTTCAAAACCCGATGGGGTGCCGTTGTAGCCGTCGGAAATGATCATTTTGTCTTTGATGATCAAAGCGCCTACCTTCCGGCGGCTGCAGTAGGAGTTCTCTGCCCAGATGCTTGCCATGCGGATATAACGTAAATCCAGGTCGGATTGTTTCTTCTCTGCAATCATTGTCTTATTCTTTTATCGGTTTGAAAGCCATGAAGATGCGGTCTCTCTCGTATGTACAATAGATGAAGAGGTTGTCTTCATCGCCGGAATATTTGTCGGCTGTCTTTAGTATTTCGATAATCTTTGCACCTATCTTGCCGCCCGCTGTTACATTGCTGCTTTCTACTTTAGCACCGAACTTCTGCGATTCTCCGTTGGCGTTCCACTTCCCGCTGGCAGAAACGGAACCTGACCCTGTAAAGGTACCCGAAATGACATGGTCGTTTTCGGAGCCCGTGAAGGAGATCGTGAAACTTTTCGAACCGGTTTTCGGAGTCCATACCTCATAATCGGCTGGAGTGAGATCCGAAAAGTTATACCATCCTTGCCCGTTGTCGGTGCTGATGTAAGTCATTTTCCAAGTCTTTCCGGTGAAGATGGCCTGTACATCGTCCGAAGTGGTACATCCACCCAGCAACAACGGGAGCAGCATTACCCATCCCCACGATTTGATTGATTTTAGTATACTCATTGTTTAATACCATTTCTGATTAATAATGCGTCGATGGTCGGTTCCTGTCCGCGGAAGCGCTTGTACAGCACCATTGGGTGTTCGGTTCCTCCTTTCGACAAGATGTTGTCGAGGAACGAGTTGGCTACTTCCTGGTTGAAGATACCTTTTTGTTTGAACAGCGAGAAGGCATCGGCATCCAGCACTTCCGCCCATTTGTAGCTATAGTAGCCTGCGGCGTATCCACCGGAGAAGATATGCGAGAACTGGGCGCTCATGCAGGTACCTTCCACCACCGGGAGCACTTGTGCCTTCGCCCAGGCGTTTTGCTCATACTGAATCACATCGCTCTCGAAGGGAGTGGAGCGGGTGTACCAGGCCATGTCCAGCAAGCCGAAACTCAACTGGCGCAGGCAAGCGTATGCAGCATTGAAGTTCGACGCGTCGACCATGCGGCGGATCAGCTCTTCGGGCAGGGCTTCGCCTGTTTGGTAATGTGAGGCGAATGTATTGAGGAACTCTTTCTCGATGGCGAAGTTCTCCATGATCTGCGAAGGGAGTTCCACGAAATCGCGGTATACACTGGTGCCGCTCAAGGTGCGGTAAGTCGTGTTGGCGAACATGCCGTGTAAGGCATGACCGAACTCGTGCAGGAAGGTTTCTACCTCGTCGAAGCTCAGCAAGGCCGGTTTGCTTTCGGTGGGTTTGGTGAAGTTCATCACGATGGTGACGTGCGGACGGCTGTTTTCGCCGGTTTGCTCATCCTTCCACTGCGGTTTGAACTCCGTCATCCAGGCACCTGCCCGTTTGCCGGCACGCGGGTGGAAGTCGGTGTAGAAGACGGACAGGAACTTGCCGTCTTTGTCGAACACTTCGTAGGCATCCACGTCTTTGTGGTATACCGGGATGTCTGTATTCTTCTTGAACGTGATGCCATACAGGCGGGTAGCCAGTCCGAATACACCCGCTTTTACCTTTTCGAGTTCGAAGTAGGGGCGAAGCATCTCAGTGTTGATGCTGAATTTCTGGTCTTTCAGTTTGTTGGAGTAGTAGCTCCAGTCCCACGGCATGACTGTGAAGTTGTTTCCTTTCCCCGTGCATGCCAGTGCCTGTACTTCCTCGTATTCCTTTATCGCGGCAGGTGTATAGGCGTCGAGCAACTGGTTGAGCAACTTATATACCGCATCACTGTTCTCGGCCATGCGTTTGATCAGGGTATATTCCGCATAGTTGTTGTATCCCAGCACCTGGGCTATTTCCATGCGTACGTTGGCGATGCGTTTCACGATGTCGAGAGTGTTGGTCTCGTTGTTGTGTGCGCATTTGGTGTTGTAAGCCATATAAAGCTCCTTGCGTAGGTCGCGGTTGTCGGCATATGTCAGGAACGGGATGAAGCTGGGGGCTTGCAGGGTGAATACCCATCCTTCGACACCTTTCTCCTTGGCGGTAGCTGCAGCTTCCTCGATGGCACCTTCGGGCAGTCCGGCCAGTTGCGCTTTGTCGGTCAGAACCAACTGGTAGGCATTCGTTTCTTTCAGGTTGTACTCGCCAAATTTGAGTGAGAGCTGGCTGAGCTCCATCGTCAGCCGGCGGTATTTCTCTTTCGCTTCGCCGGTGAGGTTGGCGCCGCCCCGTACAAAACCATCGTAGATATCCTCGAGCAATTTGGTCTGTTCGGGAGTAAGGTTGAACTTCTGTTGGTTGTCATACACCGCTTTCACGCGGGCAAACAACTTCTCATTCAGGCTGATATTGCTGCTGTGCTCGCTCAATAGCGGCGTCATTTGTTGGGCCAGTACCTGCATGGCGTCATTGGTCTCCGCGCTTTGCAGGTTAAAGAATACCGTGGTGACCCGGTCGAGCAGTTCGCCCGACTGTTCATACGGCAGAATCGTATTGGCGAAAGTCGGTGCTTTCGGATTGGCCACGATGGCGTCGATCTCTTCGGCATGCCGTTTGATACCCTCCCGGATAGCCGGTTCGTAATGTTCTATGCTGATTTTATCAAAGGGAACCGTTTGATGCGGTGTATTGTACTTTCCGAGGAAAGGATTCTGAGCGTTTGTTACCATAATTGCAGCAAGTAATGCCAATGATAGGATTATTCTTTTCATTCTGATGAGCGAAATTTATTTTTTACATGCAAAACTACGAAAATAACAGATAGGTATAACCGTAATAGCCTGCTTTTTAACAAAGTATTAGGATGTGGGCAAAAAAAAACTGCCCCGGAGCTCCGAGGCAGTTTTATATAATCGAGTTTTAACAGATTACTTGTTGTAAGCAGCCATATGAGCTACCAGGTCAAGAACCTTGTTTGAGTAACCGATTTCGTTGTCATACCAAGATACAACTTTCACGAAAGTGTCAGTCAAAGCGATACCGGCTTTAGCATCGAAGATAGAAGTGCGAGCGTCACCCAGGAAGTCAGAAGAAACAACTGCAGCTTCAGTATAACCCAGAAGACCCTTCAATTCGCCTTCAGCAGCTTCCTTCATGGCAGCGCAGATTTCTTTGTAAGTAGCAGGCTTAGCCAAGTTAACAGTCAAGTCAACTACAGAAACGTCCAGAGTAGGAACGCGCATAGACATACCGGTCAGTTTACCGTTCAAAGCCGGGATAACTTTACCTACAGCCTTAGCAGCACCTGTAGAAGAAGGGATGATGTTACCAGAAGCAGCGCGACCACCTCTCCAGTCTTTCATAGAAGGACCGTCAACTGTTTTCTGAGTAGCAGTTGTAGAGTGAACAGTAGTCATCAAACCGTCTGTGATACCCCATTTGTCGTTCAACACCTTAGCGATCGGAGCCAAGCAGTTGGTAGTACAAGAAGCGTTAGACACGAATTGCTGTCCAGCGTAAGTCTTTTCGTTCACACCGCATACAAACATAGGGGTGTCGTCACCTGACGGAGCAGACATAACAACGTATTTAGCACCCGCTTCGATGTGAGCCTGAGCTTTTTCCTTAGTCAGGAACAAACCTGTTGATTCAACAACATATTCAGCGCCTACAGCATCCCATTTCAGATCAGCCGGGTTTCTTTCTGCAGTGATGCGGATAGCCTTACCGTTAACGATCAGTTGGTTTTTCTCAGCATCCACTTCGATAGTTCCTTCGAACTGTCCGTGCATTGTATCATACTTCAACA
>JAVBVI010000011.1:0-119944 GCA_031554505.1 Bacteroides sp.
GGCATCGTGGGCGTCATCGGGCCGAACGGCGCTGGTAAGACTACCCTCTTCCGCCTCATCATGGGCATGGAGAAGGTGGACAAGGGTGAATTCGAAGTGGGCGAAACCGTAAAGGTGGCCTACGTAGACCAGCAGCACAAGGACATCGATCCGGAGAAGAGCGTGTATCAGGTTATCTCGGGCGGCTCGGAACTGATGCGCATGGGTGGTCGTGATATAAACGCGCGTGCGTACTTATCTAGATTCAACTTCGCAGGTGGCGATCAGGAAAAACTCTGCGGCATGCTCTCCGGTGGTGAGCGTAACCGCCTACACCTGGCCATGGCCCTGAAGGAAGAAGGCAACGTACTGCTGCTCGATGAGCCGACCAATGACATCGACGTGAACACACTGCGTGCGCTCGAAGAAGGTCTGGAAGATTTTGCCGGTTGCGCCGTAGTGATCTCGCATGACCGCTGGTTCCTCGACCGTATCTGTACACACATTCTGGCTTTCGAAGGCGACTCGAACGTGTTCTACTTCGAAGGCTCCTACTCCGAGTACGAAGAGAACAAGTTAAAACGCCTCGGCAACGAAGAGCCTAAACGCGTGCGTTACAGGAAACTAACGACCGACTAATCGACTTTTTCAGATTTTCCTTGATCTATATAACCGCAAAATAAGTCTCACACTTTTTTGCGGTTATTTTTTAGTTTTTATCTTTAATAAACACTCGCAATAACATTCTGCCAGAATTAACCTTTTCATTTTAAATTTTGTCTCCATTTTGTAATAGAACTCTAAAAAAGATTAATTACTTTTGCAGCAAAATAATAATTAGCAATTATAGTGTTAATCAAAACAAAAATTATTTTATGCTGAAAAGAATGAAATTTTTCTTAGTGGTAACATTTTCAATGTTAGCTACGCTGGCCAATGCTCAGGTAACGACAGCCAGTATCAGTGGTAAGGTCGTTTCTGCAGACGAACCCATCATTGGAGCATCTGTCACGGCTATTCACGAACCATCAGGCACCAAGTATGGAGCTGTAACTAATGTTCAGGGAGTTTTTAGTATCCAAGGAATGCGCGTAGGCGGTCCTTACAAGATTGAAATTTCGTACATTGGCTATCAGAGTGCCATTTTTAAGGATATATCCTTGCAACTGGATGACGCCCGTCATTTAAATGTTAGTTTGAAAGAATCAGCAGAGCTTCTGGACGAAGTGATTATTACGGGTTCTTCCATCAGCAACATGAAGAGCGACCGGGCTGGCGCAATGATGAATGCAAACCGCCAAATGATTGTCGCAGCTCCTACTGTGAGCCGCAGCATGAACGACATCATGCGTCTGTCTCCGCAAGGTGCTGATGTGGGTAATGGATTTGCTGTAGGTGGTGGTAACTATCGCCAGTCATTTGTTACTATCGACGGTGCTGCTTTCAATAACACATTTGGTATGGGTAGCAACCTCCCTGCCAACGGCTCTCCTATTTCTTTGGATGCGTTGGAGCAAATTTCAGTTTCCGTTACCCCCTACGATGTCCGTCAGAGTGGATTTATCGGTGGTGCCATCAATGCTGTTACCCGTTCGGGTGATAACAACTTCCGTGGAACGGCGTATATGTATCTGACCAATCAGAATCTGTTGGGCAAGAATGTAAGCGATTACAAATTGTTTACTGTCGATTCAAAGAGCAACACGTATGGTATAAGCCTGGGGGGGGCTCTGATCAAGGACAAACTCTTCTTCTTTGTCAATGGAGAGTATGAAGATAATACAACTGCAAGTCCTGTCACCAGAGCTCGCAACAGCGAAAGTGACCCGGTTGGGGAAAACGGATTTAACCGTCCGTTGAAAAGCGACATGGACATGGTAAGCAAGTATCTGGCTGATAAGTACGGATACAATACCGGAAGATATGAAGACTATTCGCTGAAGACTCCCGCCTATAGAATATTGGCTCGTCTGGACTGGAATATCAACCAGAACAACAAAGTGAACCTGCGCGTATCTACTACCCATACGAAAGATTCTAACAACCTGTCAAGCTCGGTAAGCCCATTGGATGGCAATTCACTCTACCCAGGCAACGGAGGAGATAGAGGGAACAACAATGCCGGACGTACTTCTAAGTATGCCATGTCATACGAAAACACACGTTATTATCAAGAACGGAATTTCTCTTCCATCGCCGGTGAGTGGAACTCTCGCCTGGCCGACGGCAAGATGAACAACATGTTGCGTTTTGCTTATTCTTACCAAGACGAACCGCGTTCGTTTGATGGTGGCAATTTTACCACTGTTGATGTTTTGAAGGAAGGAAAGGACTATATCTCGTTTGGTACAGAATTCTTTACTCCGGGCAACCTTCGCCAGACCAAAGTATTTTCTATTACCGACGAGTTCAACTGGAGTTTGGGCATGCATAAGTTCTTGGCAGGCTTGCAATATGAACACACGAATGCAGTAAATGGATACATGCAAGGAGGAAATGGTTATTATGCTTATGAATCCTGGGAAAAATTTGTTGAAGGCGGAAAGCCATCTGCTTTCCTTATCACACATACCAATGCAGCTGACCTTTCTCCGTTTAAAGCAAAGATGAATTTCCAACAATTCTCTGCTTACATTCAAGATGAAATGTCATTATCTGACAATTTCAAGTTATCAGCCGGATTACGTTTTGAGTTGCCATCTTATCCTTCTTTGAAAGACAACTACAACCCGGGCTTCGCTAAATTGGATTTTGGCGGAACCAGCTTTAGTACCGATCAGCTTCCTAAAACAAGACTCTCGGTTTCTCCTCGTGTAGGCTTCAATTGGGATATTACAGGCGAACGCAAATACGTTTTGCGCGGTGGTACGGGTTACTTTGTAGGCCGATTGCCTTTTGTTTGGTTGGTGTCTGCTGTCGGCAACTCCAATGTCGGACAAACTCAGATATTCTATAACACGCCTGCACAAGCCGTAGAAAAGGGGATTAATCAACCCTCTTTCCATAGTAATGTACAAGATATCCTGAAAGATTTATACGGCGGCAATGTCCAGCCAAGCATTACTATACCAGCCAGTCCTACTATTATTGACACCAATCTGAAGATGCCATCCACTTGGAAATCCTCTTTGGCATTGGATGTAAAATTGCCTTGGGACATGGATATGACTATTGAAGGTATTTACAATTACGACATAAATCCGGTTGTGGTAACTAACCGGGGTCTCAAACCCTCCAGCGATGATGCTACTATTCAGTTGTCTCCGAACGATAAGCGTTATACTTATTCGCGCTACATCGCCAACCAGAATGCGTATTTGATCGAGAATGCCGATAATGGTACCTATTATTACTCGCTTTCTGCCCAATTGCGTAAGAAATTTAATTTCGGTTTAGATTTATCATTTGCATATACCCACTCTCTGGCCAAGTCTTACGGAGATGGAATCGGTGACCAGGTAACTTCTGCATTCAACACCAATGTCTATTCTGTCAATGGCGTCAACGAACACGAAAAAGGTTTTGGAACGTATGTGGCTCCCGATCGTATCATTGCTTCTATCGGCTATAGAAAAGAATACGGCAAGATGTTCGGAACCAGTGTATCCTTGTTGTATGAAGGCATGCAAATGGGTGCTGCAGGTTCAGGAACTAACATATACACATACGCTCGCTATTCTTACACACTTTCCGGCAATGTAGTGAATGATGGCGGACAGGCTAACTTACTTTATGTTCCTGCTTCCCGTGAAGAATTGAATAGCTGGAATTTCAACAATTCTAACACTGCATATACAGCCGATCAACAAAGAGATGACTTCTGGGCATATATTAACCAGGACAGCTACTTGAAGAACCGTAAGGGACAGTATACTGAAAGAGGTGGAGCCATCATGCCTTGGCATCATCAGTTCGACTTCAAGTTGAATCAGGATTTCTATGTAAAAGTAGGCGGCAAACGCAATACCATCCAATTTGGCGTGGATATCAAGAATGTTGGTAACATGTTGAACAAGGATTGGGGCTTATTCAAACAAGTGAATAGCATGTCACCTATTTCATATAATACTGGCACAGGTCTTTACTCTATGACCATGCTTAACAATAATAGAGACAAGCTCACTGAAACTTATAAGAATTACGAAAGCTTCAGATCTACTTATTCTGTATTGTTCAGCTTGCGTTATATCTTCAACTAATCGATAGGACGATATATCCATATATCATCGAGAGAGCATCCTTCCGGGGTGCTCTCTTTTTATTGTATCACACAAAATCACTTAATTCCATACGCATACCCAGAAGTTTTATATCTGCCCTTCAACTCTTCGAATACTTCTGAAACCCGCTACCCATCGGCATTGACAGTGAAGAGATGCCCCTCCGCCTGCCCTTCGCCGCCTTCACTGTACCGTCCTGACAGCAAGAAGCAAAGTGCCCGGAAGCAAGAAGCAACCGCCCCAACAGAAAGAAGCAACTGCCCCAACAGAAAGAAGCAACCGCCCCGACAGAAAGAAGCAACTGCCCCGACAGAAAGAAGCTTCCAGGGCAATAGCAGGAAGCTGCAGAGGATATAGCAAGAAGCTACAAAACAAAAAAGTCCCCGGTTCCAACAAGAACCGGGGACTTTTTAGTTCGCTTTATCGCCAATACCTGCTTACAGGCGATACAGCAACCAGGCACTCTGGAAGTCTGTACGGCTGGGATATTTGGCTTTGAATGCATCGCGCGCCTGAGCAGCAGCCGATCTGTCGGCATATGTAGCTACGATAACACGGTACATAGAGTTCTCCGCATTGAAAGCGATGACAGGGCTATATCCTTCTTTGGCCAAGAAGTCTCTCAGGCCTTCGGCGTTGGCTTTCAAACCGAAGCTTCCGCAAACAACGCTGAAATCTTGCAAAGCATTACCCGAAACAACCGTTACTTTTTCCTGACGTACACCGGTGACGTCGGCCACTGGCTTCGCAGTTACCGGAGCAGCCACCACGGGAGCTACTTCCACCGGAGCTGTTACCTGAGGCTCGGCCAGTTCCTGTTGTTTGGCTTTCTCGTAAGCTTTCTTGTAAGCGCTTTCGCTCGATTTGCAGGAAGCGAGTGCCAATACTACGCATACTCCCATTCCTAATACTACCAATTTTCTCATATTCGATACATTTTAGTTAATAAATTCTGGATTATATGATCTTGCATCCCCCCTTTTGGATGAGTCAAAAGAAAGAATCCGGTTTCGAGCAACAAATTAATAGAATTTTTATCACCCTACAAAGGAATCTTTCCAAAAACGTTAAAAAAGGGAGCGCTTTTGGTCGAAAAACTCTTCCTTCCTGTCAATGGTTATACTATAAAACAATACACGGAGGCATATCGTTCAACCGTCAGTCTATTTTTCTGTACGACACCGTGCCGTTAGCCTGATAGGTGGGCATCAACAATACCTCGGCTATCTGGATGTGTGCGGGCGAAGCGGCGGCAAAGTAAACGGTCTCGGCCACGTCGTCGCCGGTTAGCGGACGGATGCCTTTGTAGAAATTGTCGGCCGACTCCCGGCTGCCCCGGTAGCGAACCACAGAGAAGTTAGTTTCCACCATGCCCGGCTTGATGTTGGTCACCCGCAACGGAGTATCTACCAGGTCGATACGCAGTCCATCGGAAAGGGCTTTCACAGCCGCCTTGGTGGCGCAGTACACACTTCCGCCGGCATAAGCGGCGTCGCCCGCCACGGAACCGATGTTGATGATGTGCCCGCATCCACGCTCCACCATGCCGGGGGTGACGAGGCGCGTCATGGCCAGCAAACCTTTGATGTTGGTATCGATCACGATGTCCCACTCGTCGAGGTTTCCTTCATGCTCCTTGTCTACACCGATGACCAGTCCGGCATTGTTGATCAGCACGTCGATGGCTCGCCATTCGGCGGGCAGGCCGTGGAGCGCTTCGGCAGCCGATTGGCGATCGCGCACGTCGAACGGAAGCAGCAGCACCCGCGCGCCGTAGGCCGACTCCAGTTCCTGTTTCAGAGCTTCCAGCTTGTCCACACTGCGGGCATTGAGAATCAGGCTGGCCCCCTGCGAAGCGAACTTCCGGGCGCAACCTTCGCCGATACCACTGCTGGCACCGGTTATTAAGATAATTTTTCCTTTCATTGCAGTTGCTATTTATTTGGTTCATCCGGCAAATACGTAGTTTTGCCCCAGCGTGCCAACGTGTCCGTAGCCGTATGCCCCAGCGGGGCATTGTGTCCGTAGCCGTGGGTGTAAGCCCACGGACTAGTGTACCCCTAATTACGCGCCACGGAGTGGCGCTGTTATAGGCTCTGGAAATGATACACGGCACCACTACGTGGCGCATGTTTGGTATGTACCTACCCCGTGGGCTTTCGCCCACGGCTACGGACACGATAGCCCTCTGGGCTATGATGGAACTTTCAATCAATAAGCCTACTATGGCCAACTACGCATTGGTCGGATGAACTGTTTATTTTTACGAAGGACAAAAGTAGGACATAGTACCGATTCTTTCTCTCCCCACCTTAGTTAAATAAGATTAAACCATTGTACAAAAAGCGTTCCACCCCGTCTCATTAGCCTACCTTTGTGTTTTATAACATAACAGAGCCGCGAGGCTTATTTAAATCCGTTACATGACATTTGAAAATTTACAACTCATAGAGCCCATCCTAAAGGCTTTAGAAGCAGAAGGTTACACCTCCCCCACTCCCATTCAGGAACAATCGATCCCCATCATATTGCAAGGCCGAGATTTGCAGGGTTGCGCCCAGACCGGCACCGGAAAGACAGCCGCTTTCTCCATCCCCATTCTCCAACGACTGTACAAAACTGATCATCGCAAGGGCATCAAGGCACTGATCCTGACTCCCACGCGCGAGCTGGCCATACAGATCGGCGAGAGTTTCGAAGCATACGGCCGCTACACGGGGCTGAAGCATACGGTAATCTTCGGAGGAGTGGCGCAGAAACCACAGACCGACGCCCTGCGCAGCGGGGTACAGATACTCGTAGCCACGCCAGGACGCTTGCTCGACCTGATCAACCAGGGGCTCGTATCGCTCAAGTCACTGGAATACTTTGTCCTCGACGAAGCCGACCGCATGCTCGACATGGGCTTCATCCACGACGTGAAGCGCATTTTAAAATTGCTTCCGGCCAAGCGGCAAACCTTGTTTTTTTCGGCTACCATGCCGACGGAGATTGAGACATTGGCCGCCTCCATGCTGAACCACCCGGCCAAGGTGGAGGTTACCCCGCGCTCGTCCACCGTTGAAATAATCCAACAACAAGTCTATTTCGTAGAGAAAGCGCAGAAGAAAGACCTGCTGATCCATCTGTTGCAGAACCCGTCCATCGACTCGGTATTGGTATTTACCCGCACCAAGCACGGGGCCGACAAATTGGCCCGCATATTGAGCAAGACGGGCATACGCGCCGAAGCCATCCACGGCGACAAGTCACAAAACGCCCGCCAACGCGCCCTCACCGGATTCAAGGAGCATACGTTGCGTGTGCTGATAGCTACTGACATCGCTGCCCGCGGTATCGATATCGACCAACTGTCGCACGTGGTCAACTACGAGCTACCCAATGTGCCCGAAACGTACGTGCACCGCATTGGCCGTACGGGACGCGCGGGACATGACGGAGTGGCCATCTCGTTCTGCGGGTCCGACGAGATGCCTTATCTGAAAGATATACAAAAGCTGATCGGAAAGAACATCCCAGTGGTGCGCGATCATCCGTTTATCACCACCGAAGGTCTTCAGGCTCAAGAAGAGAAAAAAGCCGAACTGCAAGCGAAAGCGAAAGAGAATAAGACTTTCCGCGGCAGCAAGGGTAATGGCGATTTCTGGCGCCGGCAGAAACGGAAAGCGCAAGGGAACTAATTCGCTCACCACAGAGTAAAGCAATCGTAAAAAAACAAGTTGTGCTAGTTTCCATGAGAGCTGTAGCTCTGTGGCTACAGAGATTTTTCTGTTTACCTAAACGCGAAAATCTCTGTACCTACGGAGAAAAATCTGCTTAGCAACGCTAATCTGTACCAAGTTATTAAATAAGGACTCTGTATTACTCTGTGGTAAACAATCTTTTCATGGTTTGCATTTTCTTCTCCGTCTCCTGCCACTCATCGTCGAGGGTGGACGAAGCCAGCAAACCGCCACCGGCATAGAGCACCGGCACCCCGCCGGCCATATTCATGCAGCGCAGATTGACGTACAGATCGGTCTTCCCAGCGGGATCGAGCCAACCAATAAAACCGGAATAGTAACGACGGTTGTATCCCTCATGGTCCAGGATAAACCGGTAAGCCTCCTCTTTGGGAAGTCCGCAAACAGCCGGAGTGGGATGCAGCAAAGCCAGCAAACTACCCAGCCGATCATGGCCCGGCAAGGCGAAACGAAAATCGGTACGCAGGTGCGACAATGCTCCGGCAAAGACGGGATACGGCCCCTTCTCCTGCGGAACGATACCGAGTGAGTGCAACTGTTCGCGAATGTACGACGAAACATATGCTTGCTCCTCCCGGTTCTTCTCGTCCCATTCCTGCGGAAGCACACCGTCCTGTACCGACTGGGTACCAGCCAATGCCATCGTATGCCAGAAGCCTTGTTCGCCCGAGAGGATAATCTCCGGCGTGCTACCCAGCCATAAGCCCGTTTCAGGAGTATAACACAGATACACATACGAATAGATGTATTGCCGGCAAGCCCGGTAGAAAGCAGCGGCGGGAGAGAATCCGGAAGGCATCGCCTGTTCCTGCTTGCGCGACAGTACCAACTTGTCGAACCGCTTAGTGTGCAAGGCGTGGATAAATACCTCAAAGCATTGCGCGTATCGCTCCCAATACGTGGCGTCCGAAGTAGTAGTGGCTTCCACAAAAGCATCCGGAGCCAAGTTGTCCGATGGGGCAGCTTCCATCTCCTCCACCCATGTCCGGGCTTCGTTCAACGAAAAAAGATCGGGCTGAATCAGTACCACGGGACACTCCGCACTGGCCCGGAACGGCGCTATCACGAAGCCTTTCTGTTGGTTCAGTTCCTCCATCGAACTGATACGGCGGACAGGCCCGCCGCTTTGCATCAGGAACCGGGGAGTCGCCTCACCCGGCAGCCGATACATAGCAAACGTGCATTTCCGCCGTATCAGTTCGTCGATAACAGGAATAAAATCTGTTTCCTCCAAAATCATGGCTTCTTTAATACGCTATTGACCACCCGCACGGTCGACACCAGTTTACCGGTCGAAGTGAACACATCCACGTTCCACACGTGCGACGAGCGTCCCCGGTGTACGATGGTTCCCACGGCCCGGACGGTATCGCCCTCATAATCCGATGAGATATGGTTGGCGCTCACCTGCATCCCCACGGCCACCTCACCGGGCTGGCAAAGGAGCATGGAGCCGAAGCCGGCTACAGTTTCGGCCAAGGCCAGTGTGGCTCCGCCGTGCAGGAGACCGAAGGGCTGACGGGTACGTTCGTCCACCGGCATGGTGGCTTCTACCCTATCCGCGGAGGCATGGGTGTACTGAATACCCAGATGCCCCATCAATGCATGGGCAGCACGCTCGTTGTGTTCGTCGAGCGATCGGTCGGCCGGACGGGTGTCGGGGTGATTGGCTTCCTTCATGGCTTTCGGCTTTTAGAGAGATCTTACTTTTCCGTACGTTTCTTATAATTCTCCAGACCTTTCTGCAGGAAGTCAACGTACTTCGGGATGTCTTCATCGTAGGCGTACGACTTATTGAGCGGCTTCCCGTCATTGTCCACCAACACGTAGAACGGTTGAGCGGTAGCGCCGAACTTCACCTCTTGCAGATAGCTCCACTTGTTGCCCAGGTTGCGAAGTTTGCGCTCCGACCCATTCACGTTTACGATGATGGGTTCGGGCAGCTTCATCTTGTTGTCCACGTACAGAGTGATGAGCACATAGTCGTTGTTGATGATGTCGCGCACCTTGTCGTCGGTCCATACGGCCAATTCCATCTTCCGGCAGTTCACGCAACCGTAACCCGTAAAGTCGAGCATCACCGGTTTGTTGTGCTGGCGAGCATAGGCCATACCCGCATCGTAATCGTCGAACTTAGCATGTACTTCGTCATTGTACAGGTTGAAATCCTGCGTGTACATCGGCGGGGTAAAGGCACTGACAGCTTTCAGCGGAGCACCCCACAAGCCGGGCACCATATACACGGCAAACGCCAGCGAGATAAGTGCCAGGAAGAAGCGGGTAACCCCCACCTTATTTTCATCATCATCGTGCGGAAATTTAATCTTGCCCAGCAGGTAGAATCCGAGCAGGGCGAAGATCACGATCCACAGGGCGAGGAAAGTTTCACGGTCGAGAATCCCCCAGCCATAGGCCAAATCGGCCACGGAGAGGAACTTCAGGGCGAAGGCCAGTTCCAGGAAACCGAGCACCACCTTGATAACGTTCATCCATCCACCCGATTTCGGCATGGACTTCAGCCAGGTGGGGAACAGAGCAAACAGGGTGAACGGCAGGGCCAGAGCGATGGCAAAGCCCAGCATACCGATGGCAGGTGCCACGATGTTTCCGGTGCTGGACACCTGTACCAACAGGAATCCGATGATGGGGCCGGTACACGAGAACGACACCAATGCCAGCGTGAAAGCCATGAGGAAGATACTCAGCAACCCACTGGTGGCTTCGGCTTTGCTGTCCACGGCATTGCTCCAACGGGAGGGCAGCGTGATCTCGAACGCTCCGAAGAACGAAGCGGCAAAGACCACCAGCATCAGGCAGAAGAAGATATTGAAGACAGCGTTGGTAGACATGGCATTCAGCGCGCTGGCGCCGAAGATGGCCGTGATGAGCAGACCGAGCGTGACATAGATAACCACAATGGAAGCACCGTACGTACAGGCATCGCGAACACCTTTCTTCTTGTCCTTGCTGCGTTTCAGGAAGAAACTCACCGTCATCGGGATGATGGGCCATACACACGGTGTGAAGAGGGCTAATAGTCCACCCAGGAATCCGGTGACGAAGATATACAGCCAAGAGTTGTCGGCTTCCTGCTCTTCACCGAAAGCTTTCAGCTCGTCGATGACGGGTGCCCACAAGTCTATATTAGTATCAGGGAGTAGTACAGACGATGCGGTAGTCGAGTCCGTAGCCATCGTCGTTTCAGCAGGAACAGTCTCAGCGGGAGTATCCGGAACGGCCTCGGCGGGTTTGGCATCGGCCACCGGAGTGGCAGCCTTGGCAGTACCCGTATAGTTGAACTCTACCGCTGTGGGAGGCAGGCAAGTTTCATCGTTGCACGCGCCATATTCCATGTAACCCTCCAGGACGTATGCGCCACCGCTGAAGGTCACCTTCTGAGAGAATTGGGCTTTCTTTTCGAAATAGCGTACCTGCATCTCGAAGATCTTGTCGAACATGGACTCCTCCTTTCCCACCGGCATCAGTTTGCCAGTGAGGCGGGCTCCGCTGATCTTCTCGATATGGAACGTAGCCGAGGTAGGTCCGCCATCGCCCAACTCAGTGGAGTAGACATGCCATCCGGCAGCGATGGTACCCGTGAACACCAATTCCGCTTCGGTGTCGGAGAGTGTTTTCAGTTCGGCTTTGAATTTGACAGGTTCCTGTATCTGGGCTTGCAGGGCCAGGGTGCTCCATAGGAGGAGGCACAAGATGAATGATAGTTTTCGCATGGCTCTTCCTTTTTTAGATGGTATAATCCACACACGAACGGCTTTCGCGTACTTCAGCCAGTATCTTTCCGGCAGCCACATGGTCGGGATGAGTGGCGTAGAACTTCACATCATCGAGGCTGTCGAACTCACTGTACAACGCAATGTGCCAGCTCTCCCCGGGATTGACATTGAGCCCCACTTCGATCTTGCGAATGACGGGAATCACGGCCGGCAGTGCTTCGATAGCTGTTTTAAACCGGTTGCCGACAGCCATCTTCTCAGCGTCGGATACTTCCTCTTTCAACTTAAATAATACAATGTGCTTTACCATTACGTTGTTATTTTAATTGTTTTCCTATATTTGCAGAATATAGGATGCGCCTCGGCCATTCAAGCAAGCTTGATGGCTCTCTGCTTTCACTATATTTGCCCGGATAATCACAATGCCTGCACCCATGTACAAGCATATTGCTATTGGTTTCCAAACGCAAAATTAACTTATTTGTTTCAATTATACGCTATAAACGGATGTTAATAATCGGTATTGCAGGCGGAACGGGCTCTGGAAAGACCACCGTCGTACGGAAAATCATCGAAAGTCTGCCGGCAGGCGAGGTAGTCTTGCTGCCACAGGATTCTTATTACAAAGACAGCAGTCATGTTCCTGTGGAGGAGCGGCAGAACATCAACTTCGACCATCCGGATGCGTTCGAGTGGAGCTTGTTGTCGAAACATGTTTCGCAGTTGAAGGAGGGCAAAAGCATTGAGCAACCTACTTATTCGTATCTTACCTGTACCCGACAGTCGGAAACCATTTACATCGAACCGCGCGAGGTGGTAATCATCGAGGGTATTCTGGCCCTGTGCGACAAGAAGTTACGCCACATGATGGACATCAAACTGTTTGTGGATGCCGATCCGGACGAACGACTGATACGGGTGATCCAACGGGATATCATCGAGCGGGGACGTACGGCCGAGGCGGTAATGGAGCGCTATACGCGGGTACTGAAACCGATGCACCAGCAGTTCATCGAACCATGCAAACGGTATGCCGACCTGATTATTCCCGAAGGAGGAAACAATCAGATTGCTATCGATATCCTGACTATGTACATCAAAAAGCACTTGGGGTAATGCCCAATTACAAGCCATGCCATTTGCATGGTGACATTCAGAAATTCAGATCATAAAATACAGCACTTTAGAGCACACATTAGTTTTTTCCTTGCCAGAAATATGCGGCTTTTCACCGTACCCAACTTCAAATTCAATATCTCGGCTATTTCCTTATACTTATAGCCAAAAACGTACAGTTGGAATGTCACCCGAAGGTCCGCATTCAGCAAGTCGATTGTTTTGTTTATTTCTTTTGTCAGGTATGACGAGTCGGTGGTAATCTGGTTCGAACAATTATTTATGATAGATTGATTAGGAGTTGAATCGAGTGTAGTAACTTGTTTGACTTTTCTTCGATAATTGTTTATAAAAGTATTCCGCATGATCATGAACGTCCAGGCAGTCAGGTTACTGTTCTCTTGGAATTGGTCTTTGAAGAGGATAGCTCTCAGAAATGTATCCTGCACCAAGTCCTTTACATCCTCAGTATTTGAAGTAAAGGTATATGCATTTTTTTTCAGAATATCTTCCAGAGCGATTAACTCTGAATAAAACACATCGATTTTCATACCAGGAATATTTAGGTGTTTAACTTGGAATAAAAATAAGAACTATCAAACAATTCCTACATACTCTGCAAACAATCTTTTTTCAACTTGTTCAAAAAAAGTACAGTTGCGTTAAATATATTGGTCACAAGAAAAAACACTCCATATTATTCAACATTTTATAGTATATTTACGCGTGAAAATCAGCAACCAATAGAGCAACATCGTGAGTATAATACACTACTTGATTATTGTTTGCCCTTTTTTTGTTCTTTGTACATTGGGAATAGTTTTCTTATTATCTTCAAAGGGTAAACGACAACCGACTATGAGGTTGCTGGGAGCCTTTTTGGTATTTCACGCAGTGAATTACGCTTCGATGACCGGATGCTATCTTCCGCTTTCACCCATTCAGATATTTATCGAGAGCCTCCACGGATATTTCATTCTACTTACCGAACCGGCCTTGTTTTTCGGAGTTCTTTCCATCGTTTTCCCGGTTGAGTTGATTTTCAGGCGCTGCTGGCCATTTTTATTGCCTGCCATCGTTTTGGGTACGGCCTATGCCCTCATATATTCATCGTATCCTGAAATGATCCGTGGCGAAATATCCATTTTGAGCATTACCGAAGTGATACCTTATCCGCCTATTTTTCGTTTGCAGTGCATCATCCTGTTATTCAAGGTCGCATTGATGTTGTTTTGTTTCATACTGTATATCAGGATATTTATAGTGCATTTTCCTAAATTCCTACGCAACATTTTTTCAGACAGCGAACAGTTAAAGGGCAATGGATTTATTTATTTTGGAATCGTATTGTTTTATTGTTCGGCATTATACAGTCTGGCTCCTTACATTGGCAGCGGAATGATCGCAGCCATAATGATCCCGGAGATAGGGTTGGGATTTATCATTTATTTCGTTTTATATAACAATTATCGTTTTATCCGGACGATGAGTATGGATTTGTTCGAATTTTATTTCATCTCTTTCATGGTTGAGAACAACCGATTGTTGGCTTTGAAGATCCTTTTCCCCCAAAAAGTAATTCCGAAAAATATCGTGAACCTTTTAAAAGACCTGAACCAATATGATAAAACAGATTACTTATTTCAAAGGCTTACGAATTACTTCCTGGCAAAAAAGCCCTACTTACAAAGCAACCTCAGCCTCGATGATATCGCCCGAAGCCTGAATACGAACCGTACATACATTTCCCAGGTACTAAAAAAAAAGAATACTTCATTTTACGATTTTGTAAACTCGCACAGAATAGCAGAGGCTAAAGAAAGGATGAAAACGAATGCTTTCTGCTTAAAAACGATAGCAGAGGATTGCGGATTCAGCAGCTACACTACTTTTATAAAGTATTTCGAAAAGCAAGAGGGAGTCAGCCCTAAAGTCTGGCGGGACAGACATATTTTACGCAAATTTGTTCAATAAACTTCATTTGATTTTCACCTTGTAAAGTGCGTAGCGGTCGCGGATATCGCGAACGAAGTTGAATGTTTCCACACCACGGAAGTATCCGTTCTTACAGACCGGATCGGAGTAGTATTCCTCGTTGCTTTTCAGCAGGATAAACTTCTCCACGTTGTCCGTCCATACGTTCCTGTCCTTACCGTATTTCTCGGCCAGTGCCATGGCATCGGAGATATGGCCTACCCCGGCATTGTAGGACGCCAGGATGAAGTCAATGCGCTGACTCTTGTCAGGAATCTTTCTGAATATCTTCTCCATGGCGGCGATGTATTTCACTGCCGCCTTGATGCTCTCCTCCGGGTTATCTTCCTTGCCGGCGGGTACTCCCATGGCGCGCGCGGTGGCAGGCATCAGTTGCATTAACCCCTGGGCGCCGGCCCAGGAAACGGCTGTGGTGTCGAAGTTCGACTCCGTATAGGCCAGTGAGGCCAGTAAACGCCAGTCCCAATCAACCTCCTTGGCGTACTTCCGGAACAGCTTGTCGAAGTGCGATATCTTCCCTTCGCGCAGGGAAAGGATCGGTGTATAGGTGATGGTTTTACTGATCTCGAAATAACGTTTCGCACTGGCGGTGTAGGCGGGCGATGTGGCATTCGTCTGATGCCATTCGTCGGCAGCGGCGGCCAGTTCCGGACAGTCTTTCCGTACGACCCACGAGGCACGCTGGTCGAAGCTGATGGAGAGGCCGATGTTGATATTCGGATAATACGTGGCGTTCAGTCGGGCCAGGTCATTATCGGCTACGGTATAAGGTATCTTGCCTTGAGCTACCTGGGTGATCAGATCTTCGGTGGTGATGCTATCATAGTCCACCCGGTGAATGATGATACCCCCGCCCAACTCGCTGTTCAGGTTCATGAGACGGTCATAGTATTTGCCTGGCTTCACGTAGATTTCCTTACCGACAAGCTCCGTGACATCTTTCAGCGGGGTACGTCGGCTGGCTATCTGCTGCACCAGTACCTGGTGAGTGATGATCTCCTCGCCGCAGTACGTCAGACTGTCACGCCATTCCTTCGTGAAGGGCATGTTGTAGGCGATGACATCTCCTTCGCCGGCTTTCAGTTTCCGGATCATCTCGGGGATGCTGCGGGAGACTTCGATTCGCATCTTCAATCCCAGGTGCTGGGCAAATTGCTGGGCCAACTCGTACTGAAAACCCATATCCACCCCACGGTAGATGAAGTACGACGTAGAACCGTACATGGTGAGTACCACCAGTTCGCCACTGTCTCTGATTTGTGTCAGGTCGCGAACATCCGGTGCTTTTTCTACTTGTTGGCGGCAAGCTGCCAAGCATACCAGCAGCAACAATACGCTTATTCCAATGATTCTACGCATATCGGTTGTTCTTTTAAATGAATCTCATTTTGGCCCAGCGGGCCAAACTTCCAAACTCACCTTGTACTAATCAAACAAATTCAATTTATTCTTTTGTGCTTCCTGGAGCGATATTGTTTCCCGGTGGAACAGACCGCTCTTGGCCCGAAGTGCTTCGTACTCCTGATCGAGTTCGGCTTTCAGTTCCTGCCTGCCTGCCGGGTTCATCAACCGGGCAGCGAAGACCGCGTTCTGCGAAGCATCCTTCAGGTGCACCACCGGAGCATGATAGGCCGGGGCAATCTTCAGGGCCGTGTGCATCTTCGACGTCGTAGCGCCACCGATGAGCAGCGGCAAATCCATTCCGCGCTTCTCCATTTCCGAGGCCACGTGTACCATCTCTTCCAGCGAAGGAGTGATGAGACCGCTCAGCCCGATCATGTCCACCTGTTCCTCGACGGCCCGGTCCAGGATCTTGTCAGCGGGAACCATCACACCCAGGTCGATGATGTCGTAACCGTTGCACGCCATCACCACGCCGACAATGTTCTTGCCGATGTCGTGCACGTCGCCTTTCACCGTGGCTACGAGCACTTTTCCGGCCGATGCCGTCCCCACCTGCTTCTCGGATTCGATAACTGGCTGCAGGATGGCTACCGCTTTCTTCATGGTGCGGGCCGTCTTCACTACCTGCGGAAGAAACATCTTACCGGCGCCAAACAGTTCGCCCACGATGTTCATGCCCTTCATCAGCGGACCTTCGATGATGTCCACCGCCTTGTCATACAGGGGTAGCGCCTCGGCCAGGTCGGCTTCGAGATAGTCGCCGATGCCCTTTACCAAGGCATGCTGGAGTCTCTCTTCCAAGGTACCTTCGCGCCAGATGTCCTGCCGGGGCGATGAACCGCTGGTTCCCGTCTCCATGTCCTTCAGTTGCCCAGCCAGTTCGATGAGCCGCTCGGCTCCGTCGGAGGCGCGGTTCAGCACCTCATCCTCGATGAGCGTCAGCACATCGGCGGGTATATCCGTATAGATGACCGATGTGGCCGGATTCACAATGCCCATATCCATGCCCTGACTGATGGCGTGGTAGAGGAACACGGCGTGCATGGCCTCACGGATATAGTCGTTGCCCCGGAACGAGAACGAGAGGTTGCTCACCCCACCGCTTACGTGCGCGCCGGGCAGGTTTTTCTTGATCCAGGCCGTGGCTTCGAGGAAGTCCACCGCGTAGTTATTGTGCTCCTCGATGCCCGTGGCGATGGCCAGAATATTGGGGTCGAAGATAATGTCGTGGGGATTGAAATCCAACCGATCTACCAACAAACGGTAGGCACGGCTGCACACCTCGATCTTGCGGGCGGCCGTATCGGCTTGTCCACGCTCATCGAAGGCCATGACCACCACCGCCGCACCATACTCACGGATCAACGCGGCACGCTGCAGGAAAGCTTCTTCACCTTCTTTCAGGGAGATGGAGTTCACAATGGACTTACCTTGCAGGCATTTCAGTCCGGCTTCGATGACCTCCCATTTGGACGAGTCGATCATCACCGGTACGCGGGCTATTTCGGGTTCGGAGGCCACCAGATGCAAGAAGGTAGTCATCTCAGTTTGCGTATCGAGCAGTCCGTCGTCCATGTTGACGTCGATCACCAACGCTCCATCGTCCACTTGCTGACGGGCAATGGAGAGTGCTTCCTCGTATTTCTTTTCCTTGATGAGCCGCAGGAACCGGCGCGATCCGGCCACGTTGCACCGCTCGCCCACGTTGACGAAGTTGATCTCCGGTTTCACGTCGAGCAGTTCCAGTCCCGAGAGCCACAGGCTCGACGGTTTCGGCGCGGGCACATGCGGACGAGCCTCGGCGATGAGCTCGGGATACCGGGCAATGTACGCGTCAGTAGTTCCACAGCAACCTCCGAGGATATTCACCAGACCTTCGTTGAGGTACTCGCGCACTTCGCGGGCCATGTCGTCGGGACTCTGGTCGTACTGACCGAGCCCATTGGGCAGACCGGCATTGGGATAGGCGCTGATGTAGTACGGGGCACGGGCGGCCAGTTGCTCCAGGAACGGTTTCAGTTGGCGGGCGCCGAACGAGCAGTTGAGTCCGATGGAAAAGATGTCGGCATGCTGCACCGAGGCCAGGAAAGCTTCGAGTGTCTGTCCGGAGAGGGTGCGTCCGCTGGTATCCGATACGGTGATGGAGATCATCAGCGGCACTCGTACGCCGATGGCCCTCATGGCCCGTGTGGCGGCATGAATGGCAGCCTTGGCGTTCAGCGTGTCGAAGATGGTTTCGATGAGAATGGCATCTACCCCACCCTCGAGCAAGGCTTCCATCTGTTGCTGGTAAGCATCGGCCAGCTCGTCATAGCTCAGTGCGCGGAAAGCGGGATTGTTCACATCCGGGCTCATGGAGCACGTCTTGTTGGTGGGCCCCACGGAACCTGCCACGAAACGCGGCTTGTCGGGGTTGATGGCGGTATACTCGTCGGCCACCTGGCGGGCCAGGCGGGCGGCAGCCAGATTCATCTCACGCACGTAGGCTTCCATGTGGTAATCGGCCATGGAAACGGTGGTGGAGCTGAACGTATTGGTTTCGATGATGTCGGCTCCGGCTTCGAGGTACTTGCAGTGTATCTCGCGGATGATGTCGGGACGGGTGAGGACGAGCAGGTCATTGTTGCCCTTCAGTTGCCCGGTAATATGTGCCAAACGCTCGTTGCGAAAATCTTCTTCGCGGAGTCCGTATTGCTGGATCATGGTGTCCATGGCACCATCGAGTATCAGGATGCGCTCGGCGGCGCATTGTTTCAGGTTTTTTTTCATTGTTTCTATCTTTGCTGCCAGTTTATACTAAAAACGGCCTCCCCGCGCCACGAAAGTGACCGAAGGGATGCCGGTATGATAACGCGCCGCCTACACAAAGTGCACAGGTCAGCGCTTGAACATTCGGTCCATGTCGCGACGGTCGTCTTTTTCTTTGAGTGACTCGCGTTTGTCGTATTGTTTTTTTCCTTTGGCCAGTGCTACGACTACCTTGGCCAGTCCTTTTTCGTTGACGAACAGGCGTACGGGCACCATGGTGAATCCCGTTTCCTTGGTTCCGCGTTCCAATTTCTTGAGGTCCTTGCGGTTGAGCAGCAGTTTGCGCTCGCGCCGGGCGGCGTGGTTGTTGTACGACCCATAGAAGTACTCGGCCACGTGCATATTCTTCACCCAGAGTTCGCCTTTGATGAAGATGCAGTAAGTGTCCACCAGACTGGCTTTCCCCAGGCGTATGGATTTGATTTCCGTCCCGGTGAGCACGATGCCCGCCGTGTAGGTTTCGATGAGTTCGTAGTCGAACGTCGCTCGCTTATTTTTGATATTGATCGGAGTCGGTTTCATATCTTTTCGTTAATTGAGCGCAGCGGTCAGCCAGTTGAACACGAACTGAATGACGGCTGGGCAAAGTATGAGCGCCAGCGACGAGAAGATGGTGAACCGCAGGCGGTCCTTCTCCTGTATGTGTATCAGGATGGGTGCTCCCTCCCACACCACGAAGAGGATGTAGAATTGCAGCAGCCAGCCCACGATACGAAAGTCGGGCAAGAGTCCGGTGACCAGTTGTATCAGGAAGGTCACCACCAGTGCGTAGCCTGCAAACTGCTGGCACAGGGCCCTGTCGCTCCACATACCGAACATGCGTACTCTCAACTCGTTGATGGCGTATGCTGCCAGGAAGTACCCCCCGAAGAGGGCCACTGCCACCGCGCAGCATTGTGTCATGGCTATCTGGAAGCTTTGCGGACCGCCCCATCCATTGTCTATCAGCGAGCCAATGAATACGGCCAACCCGCATAAACCTATCATAGGATAGACGAACTCGGTAAACACCTTTCGCCTATCCTCTTCCAAACGAATTTCCTCCCAGGCCTTGGCCGGAGAGGAAATTAGTAACATAGCTATTTTAAAAATGTTCTTATAATTCAATGCTTATTGGGGAAATGTGTAAATCATCGAATATTGTTGCTTTGTATTGTAAGGATCATCCAGTTTATTAGTTGATGTATTTACATCTGCCTCCACCGTGATTTTCACAGATGGTTTACCCGTACGACCTTTGAAGCCTGATAAAAGGTTCGTCAGATCGAATGTATAGTAATAATAGGATGGAACATTAAGTGCCCAGTTTACAGAATGGGCTACGGATCCGGTTTCAGGTGTTCCGGTATGGCGTAAATAGAGTTTTATCTCTTCGTCATTGTTTTCCGCGTTGTAGTGTACCAATGAAAAATTATGGGTGTTTTGATTTCTAAAGTAGTTGATAGCTGTTACCAAATACTTTCCGGAAGCCCCATCAAATATAGATAATTCGTTTTCGCCGATTTTATTCAACCCAACAATCGGAGCAGTCGAAACTGAGTCGGCTGAACTTCCTTGTGTTGTACTTTCGACTTTGCAATCCAAAGAAATAGCAAAAGTAAGTTCTACATGCATCCTCTTGTTAGTTTCAGCATTCACATTATCCGGACTCTCGCTATCAAAAGTATAAGCAATATATGCCATTTTTGTTTGACTCGGGGCAAACTTATTCTGCGACTCGACAGCAAGTAACGAAGTAGGTGAGGGTATTATGTCAAATCCTGCTTCAGTTTTAAAATAAGTACCCGCCAGACCGTTTTGCACCTCTGCAATGCCCATGTATACAGGGGTATTTTTTTCTGATTCTATACAAGAGGTTAACGAGAGAGTTATCGTGGCCACAAGTGCCATCATCATCATTTTCATCTGTTTCATACTTTTTAAGATTGTTAGGAATGTTCTTATCGTTCAATGCTTAGTTACTGAATTTATGTTTCACCTCCAGCATTTTGTATAAATCGTCCTTATTGATGGACACCTGTACCTTTACTTCCTGAGACGGATCCAGTCCCAGTGGGGTCACTCTAATGTCCTGGTTTCTCCAGCTACCTTCGAATGTGTTAGTGGGAGATGCGTTAGTCGTTTGCCCTCCTTCATGCAATGTCAGCACCAGCGGAAGTATATTCTGGCTAACATCCACCTTGGCGGTATCGATATACATAGCAAGGGAATAATTTGCTATGGCACGGAAATTCGTTATGACATTCAGATGCTTAGGCGACGACCACATGTAAAAATCCGAGATCACATAGGAGTTCTTCAGCGTATCCGGTCTCAGATTGAGATCAATGGCAGGAACGCCATAATAATCCACTATCGTTACATTATAGGTTTTTGTTCCTTCCGTATATTTTTGACCCTCAACAAAATTAAACCCAATTTTTGCTCTTTCCAAATAACTACCATCTTTCAGTTTCAACACATCCGGGTTGGTGGGATACAGAGTTATATCAGACCCATCGAGTTGCATGGATATTAATCCTGTAAATGATCCATCATCGATCGTCACATATCCTTGATCATCATACTTACTGGTATTTTCATTCATACAAGAGGTTAACGAGAGAGCTATCGTGGCCACAAGTGCCATCATCATCATTTTCAGCTGTTTCATACATTATTTTTTTAAGATTGTGCAAAGATATAAATTCTTATTCATATACCCTAAATGCGGGTACTTAAAAAATACTGCATGCCGCGCTAAAAAAAACAGTAGATTAAAAACAGCACATAAAAAAATAGAAGATTCACTTGGTGTTTTTGAGGCAATCTGCTTGGTGTTTTTGAGGTGATCTGCTATCTGTTTTTGAGGTAACCGGATTTTTAGGGGGTTGTTTCTTCTTTTTTTTTTCCTTTTTCCGCTGCATAAATTCTTTTTTTTCTTTATCATCCCTAACCTTTTTCTCCAACTTGCCCGATTCCAGGGCCTCTTCCACGTCCCCGGTCATCAATTCCATCAAGAAGGCAGCACTTCCCGTTAGTTGAATATTTTCATGAATCATAATTTCCCGGTAGGCAGCCACAATCCTTGAAAACGTATGTTGGGTTATGCCCAGTTTGTTGCTTTCGTACTTTCGCAAGTTTCCCGCGTCGACCTTCGTTATCACGGAAGCATCGTACAAATCCAAGCCCAATTGCAGGCGCATGTCTTGCATGGCAGCCATTATTCTGTAGGAGGAATACAGGGCTACTTGTTCTACTATCTCGAAATCCGGCCGGAAACCGGAGGTGGTTACAATGATCTTTTTTGTCATAATTTTTACGTATATTAACGGGTTTAACATTCGATTGCGGGCAGTTTTTGTTGCCATAAGTCGACAAAAGTAGTCATTGTACCAGAGAGGAGAAAGGTCGAAATCAACCTTGGAAGCGGCTTCCGAACGCATTATATTTGCGCCATCCAATGAATAAAAAAGATTTAAAACTTACATATCATGAACAATAAAGACTATTTGAAACACGCAACCGGGTTCATAAACGATCCGCGTGTACAAGAGATGATCCGCGTAGAAGGAATCAAAAGTTACGGAGTGTTTTGGGGCCTGCTGGAAGAATTGGGACAGACCGCTTACGGCTGTTTGCCGATGGCCGATGTGGGATTCCTGGCGCACAGACTCTACACCCATGCCTGTGTGATACGGCGACTGATCGAAAATTACGGGCTCTTCAAGACGGAGAACGAAATGTTCTACGCCACCCATTCGAACGAGACGATGGACATCACCGAAAAAGAAATCAAAAAATCGATCGTGCAACGCATTTGCGCACGGTTGAAAAAGGTCGGCAAGAAAACTCACATGCCCCAACAAGCACCCTCTGACACCCAAGCAAACGTGGTTCAAGAGGTGGTTCAAGACGTCGTTCAAGACGTGGTTCAAGACGTGGTTCAAGAGGCAGTGCAACACGCGTCTCCCCCCTCCCGGAAAAAGCCTAAAACACTGAACCACAGCAAGAAAATCCTTTCCGCCCCCCTCTCCCCTCACGTACGTACGCGCGCTTCTGCTGTTGATAATACTATTATCCCTGATAATAGAAACAACAATACCAACAACAAAAACGCGCCGGCCCGCCCACCCGAGCCGACGCCCATTCCGTGGCCCTTGCTGCCCGACATGCTATCCCGGCAACGGCCTTGGCTGGAACATACCTGGGCCACTGCCGGACTACAGCTCCCCCACCTCAACCACCTGAAGCACGTGCTGAAATTCTTCACCGACCACATCCGCACCTACGGCAAGGAAGACGAGCTGACGGACCTGAAAGCCGTGAAGTGCTACTTTGCCAACTTCATCTCCCCCAACAGCCGCACCGGCCGCCGCCTGCGCGAGATGCTGGCGCAGTGGGATTCGGCCGCCTCCACCCCTCCCGGCACTCTCACACAGACGGCCGACAAGGCCCACGAATACCGTTTCGAGGACCACACCACCGGCTCACGAGCCTACCTCGGCGGCATCCCCATCCCGGCCGATGCACCGCCGCGACCCAACAACACAGCCTGGTGGGATCACAGCAACCATTGTTGGAACTCCTAACGGTGACTGCCCCCGGAGAAAGATTGCCTTATTCAAGGCCAATGGCCTTAGAGCAATAGCGTAGGGCAACGCCCTACGTACCTATGATACCCTCCCTATATACACCCTGAAGGGGTGTGAGCGAAGGAATCGGCTTACGCCCTTACAGGGCTTAGTATGGTGAGTCACGAGATTCGTAGGGCGATGCCCTACGCTATTGCTCTAAGGCCGTTGGCCTATTAACTGCCCTACGCCAATGCTTGGAGGCCGTTGGCCTTGAATAAAGCAATCTTTGTAAAGGTTATGGAACGGATGACCTGATAACGGTGACTGCCTCAGAGCAAGAAGCAACCGACCCTGGCGAAAGAAGCAATCGCCCTCGAAGAAAGAAGCAATCGACCCCGAAGAAAGAAGCAACTGACCCCGGAAAAAGAAGCAACCGCCCTTGGAGAAAGAAGCAACTGCCCCCGGAGAAAGAAGCAACTGCCCTCGAAGAAAGAAGCAACTGCCCCCGAAGCAAGAAGCAACCGGAGCAATAGCATCCCTGCAACCAGCCCCAAACTCCCTTCCTTGACAGCAAGGGAATATAATAACTCACTAACAACGATCAAAAAAAACCATGAAGTACAATTTTCATTCCGAAGGAATCGACGTAAACGGCCGCACCAGCGGCAAGATGAAAACATTCTGTCCCAATTGCCACGACACGCGTAAGAACAAACGGGACAAGTCCCTGAGTGTCAACATAGACCTGGGCGTGGCCAAGTGCCACCACTGCGGCAAGGTGTACAACCTGAACCGCCCGTCGCACTCCGCCGCCGGTCCCGTAGGCGCCCCCTGGGCCAACGCCCTGCCGCCCGAACGCGCACCCTTCCATCTCCCCGCGCACTTCCAGCGCCCCGTGTTCAGCCCCTCGCACACCCTGCAGCTCGACGAGCCCGTGGTGCGCTGGTTCGTCGAAAAACGCTGCATCCCCCAGTCCGTCCTGCAGCAGATGCGCATCGGCCAAAGCTACGAGTTCATGACGCAAACCGGGCAAACCACCCGCTGCATCAACTTCCACTACTACGAGGGCGACCAGCTGATCAACACCAAGTTTCGCGACAGCGAAGAAAAACGCTTCAAGATGGTGAAGGACGCCGAGCTCATCCCGTACAACATCGACGGCATCCTCCACACACCCGAAGTCATCATCACCGAAGGCGAAATAGACGCCCTCTCGTTCATGGCCATCGGCCGCACCGACGTGGTGAGCGCACCCGCCGGGGCATCGAACAACGCGTCGTGGCTGGACCGCTTCGTGCCCACCCACTTCGAGGACAAACACTGCGTGTACATAGCCGTGGACGACGACGAGCGGGGGCACGTACTGCGCGACGAACTCCTCCGGCGCATGGGCCCCGAGCGCTGCCGGGTGGTGAAGTTCGGCCCCGGTTGCAAAGATGCCAACGAGCACCTGGTGAAGTACGGCGTGGAAAGCCTCCGCATAGCCCTGGCACAGGCCGAGGAGGTGCCCATAGAAGGCATATACACCGTGAAAGACCTGGAAGAAGAACTCCGCCTGCTCTTCGAGAACGGACTGGAAAGCGGAGCCGAGACCGGCTGGGAGATGATGGACCGCCTGTGCACCTACGAGCTGGGGCGACTGCTGGTGCTCACCGGCGTGCCGGGCCACGGTAAGTCCGAGTTCGCCGACGAGCTGGTGCTGCGCCTCTGCCTGCGGAACGACTGGCCCGTGGCCTACTTCAGCCCCGAGAACATGCCCATCGAGTACCACTACCAGAAGTTGGCCGCCAAGCTCCTGGGCTGCACCTTCAAAAAAGATATCCCGGGCATGACCGAGAATAAGTACCAGGCCGTGGTACAGTTCCTGGATCAGAACATATCGCACATACACTCCTATACGGACAACACGCTGGACAGCATCCTGATGCGCTTCCGCGCCCTGGTGGCCCGCCGCGGAGCCCGCATCCTCGTGGTCGACCCGTACAGCTGCATCGACCACGACCGTCCGCAGGGTACGACGGAGACGCAGTACATCGGTCAGGTGCTGAACCGCCTCTCGGCCTTCGCCAAGCAGCACGGCTGCCTGCTGATCCTCGTGGCCCACCCCCGCAAGATGAACCGCAACGTGGTGACCAACCAGCGTCCCGTGCCGGAGATGTACGACATCAACGGCTCGGCCGAGTTCCTGAACAAGGCCGACTACGGCTTCATCGTGGAGCGCGACCGCACGGCGAACGTCACCCGCGTGTACGTGGAAAAGGTGAAGTTCAAGCACCTGGGGCAGGGCGGTTGCCAGACATTCGTGTACGACCTCCTGAGCGGGCGGTACTATCCCTGTGAGGAAATCAAGGACGCGGCCGCCCCGGGTGGGTGCATCGTGAAGAACACACAGTTTGATACCGGCTCCTGGCTGACGGAAAACCCCCAATAATCCAACCGTAGCTCATACGCTGAAACCCCTATTAAACCGGAAAAAGAACGATTTATACAACTTTTAATGATTATTTTCTGCAACTTTTTATTGTTTTTTCAAATCTATTTTTTATTTTTGTAGCAAACCTTCCTAAAAAAGTTCCAGTTAATGAAAAAAATTATTCTACTCTCAGTTCTATCTATTTTCGCATTCACAGCGTGTGAAAAAGATTATCATGATGCGGATCTCCCTGAAGAAAAAGAAAGGGTAAAAGACTTAGTGGTTTCGCAGAACTTCGATTGGGAAATGACACAGCAGGTCACTGTAAATCTGACTGCACCGGTCCAAACTCCCGCTTGCGTCTATGTCAACCAAAAATGTACAGACAAGTACAAAATCATCGATTACACCATCATCCCCGGCCTGGACATGCCCATATCTGTGAAAGTGCCTGCTGCCATCCGGGAATTGTGGGTGAAATACGGTGACGGCATCGTGGAAAGCATACCTCTGAAGGCCCAACAGGCCAAGATGGCTCTTCCTGCCACCCAGGCAATCACCAGGGGATGGGAAGAGGGGAATAATGAAGTATTGATGTATGCCGGCAAAAACTGGTCGACACTCATGTTCGAAGACCTCTTCCCCCGGCTGGGCGACTATGACTTTAATGATCTGGTGGCCAACTACAACTACAGCGTGGTATACGTAGTAAGCTCCCTGGACCAGGACAACATGAACGCAAGCCACGTCTTGGGTTATCAGTTCGAATTCCGTGTCAATGCCGTCGGAGCCACCCTGCCCATCACTCCGTACCTGAAAGTCACGACCAAGAACAACAAACTGATGAGGGCTTTCAATGTCATCAACACCGAAAAGCTGGTTATCGAAACGTCCGATGAAAGTATCAAAGCAGAGGTCGTAGCCAGTGGAGAGGGCTATCACATCTACAAATTCGTAGGGATGACCGAAAAACCCAGCAATGTATTCGTGAATACAGAAGTAGGCCAAACATTGAGTGCTCCCAAAATCATCAAGGTCGAAGCCCATACGGTAGACAATCAGGGTATCAAATGGGATGAAGCATACGATGCCAATGTCCTCGAATTCGACTTCTTCATCACCAATGGAACCGATGAGATTCACAACAGAGGTTTCGAACCCACAGGGGTATCGGGCGTAAGAGCTTACCCGGCCGGCCAGATTGAAGGTGGAGCCGGCGAACTGTACTACAGCAATGGAGACAACCTGATCTGGGGCCTCGATGTTCCGGCAGTGATCAACCATGCGACAGAAAAGACCAATTTCCTGGAAGCATATCCCCTGTTCAAAGGATGGGCCACTTCCGGTGGGGCTATGAATACGGACTGGTACAACTCACCCGTTTCTTCGCAGCTGATCGACTACATGAAGCTATTCCCCATCCAGTAACCTCTTATTCTCAAGTAAAAAGCGATGAGGGTGTGTCTGCTGACACACCCTCATCGCTTTTGTTGTATCGGTCCGGTACATGGGCACCTACGGCTCACCCAACACAGAGACAATGAGCCTCACCTGTGCCGGAGTGTAGCGCTTGGAATGCAAGGCGAGGCCACTGCTCAGCAGGGCATGGCGCAGAGTGGGATGAAAATCTATCCACTCGTTGAACGCCCGACGGGCGCTGGCCGGAGCTATGGTTGGGAGATACATCTGGGCCAGTTCGGCCTTGCCGTAGCTACGGCAGCGGAACGGCACGTCGAGGGTGCCGGTGGTGGGTTCGAGGGTCTTGTTCATGGATGCGAATGGTTGGTTAATCGTGCTTTAAAGGTACGAAAAAGCACTGACCTGCGCAAGAATTTCCGCTACGTAAAGACACAAAAAAACCGGTATGGGCACCGTGCCGTTGGCAGGTACCGATACCAGGATATGTTTTCTTTCCGGAGAGTTAGAGAGCGTTTATCTCTTCGAACGAGAGGCTGGTGCAGGAAGTAATCGTCTCGACTGGCACACCCACTGCTTTCATCTTGCGGGCAATGTCAAGCTTCTCTCCTTGACGACCTTGCTCAACACCGTACTCAACGGCAAGGTCATATTGAAGTTCCGTATACCTTTCCAGGCTTTGTTCATACTCCTCCAGTTCTTCGGGCGAAAGATTAGCGATGTCCAATATCTGTTCAAGCTTCTCGAAGATAGGCTTTTCTTTCTTGAATGGGATCTCCTTTAATTGTCTCATACTAGTTTGTTTTTTAATATTAGGTAAAATAGTTTATCCTCGCAAATATAGTTTTTTCTGCCAAACCGTCAAACAGTTGCGGCAGAAAAAATTATCGCGTGTTATCGTGCCGATACGTGCAGTTGCGTGCAGATGCGCGTACAGCCGCCTGCCGGGGTGGTATATTTGCAACACCAACCCCGGCGGAGAATGTCCTCCGACGGATAAAACCAATCAAATTATGGCATTAGTAAATGTAGAGCGCGTACAGCGCAAACGGATCCCGAGCGATCCGCAATCACCTCTGATGTTCTACGTCAGACAGATGTCCAACGATTCCAAAGTGTATGACATCGAGCGTGTGGCCACGGAAATCGAGAGCATCGGATCGCTCTCGGTCGAAGATGTGAAGCACGTCATCCTGTCGTTCGTCAGGTCTATGAATAAGGTCCTGCGCGATGGCAACCGGGTGAAGATAGACGGCCTGGGAACCTTTTACATCACCTTCCGCTGCCCCGGCGTGGAAAAGATGGAGGATTGCACCATCAAAAGCGTGCAAGGCATCAACATCCGCTTCAAGGTGGACAAGACGCTTCGCTTGGTGAACGACAGCAACGCTACTACCCGTAGCGCGCCCAACAACGTGCAGCTGAACCTCATCACACCCAAGCCCACCACGCCGCCCACTCCCGACGGAGGAGGCGAAGAAGGAGGCGAAGAAGAAAGTGGTATAGATCCCAGAACAGAAACCGTTTAAACAGATTAGATCATGAGTTTTTTCGACAAAATCGTTGCGTTCGTCCAGATGCTCCTGCCGTTCCTGAAACGCAAGAGCGCCAGCGAACTGAAAGAGTTCAGCCAACTCGTCATGGACCAGTACGGATTCCTGATGACCCAACTGGACAAGGCCCTGAAGGACTACTTCACCCTGAGCGACCGCGTGAAGATGCTCCACGAAGAAGTGATGGGTCTGCGCCGCCAACTGTCCGAAGTACTATAAGACAGGTAAACCTCCTCGTGATACACCGCTCGGCCACCCGTGCCGACCGGTGTATCACCTTTACATGACTTGCCCGACGACCATCTGCGCCGATTCTTCCCCGGTAAAATCCATAAACAATATAAAAAAAACTCTGAAAGAGAACAACGTTTCAGGAAATACGTTATATTTGTATATCCACTTATTAAACAAATGAGATTATGAAAGGACTTAATGTATTAGCAGCATTCCTGGGTGGTGCAGCCGTAGGCGCAGCACTTGGCATTCTCTTTGCTCCCGAAAAAGGAGAAGACACTCGTAACAAAATCGCAGAGATTCTTCGCAAAAAAGGTATCCGCCTGGACAAATGTGACATGGAGAACCTGGTTGACGAGATCGCCGCCGAGATTAAGGGAGAAATCAACGAGTAAGTAACCAAACAGAACCACCATGTTTGCCGACGACAAAAGTATCGAGAACCTTCAGCAACTGTTCACAGAGTTCAGGAAGTACCTGGAGCTCCAGAAAGAGTACACCCAACTGGAACTAACGGAAAAGCTAACCATACTCCTATCGACGCTGATCATGGTCCTGGTGCTGGTCATCCTGGGCATGGTGGCTCTGGTCTATTTGCTCTTCGCCCTGGCCTACATTCTGGAACCTCATGTGGGCGGACTCATGGTGAGCTTTGCCATCATTGCGGGCATCAACTTGCTGCTCATTGCCCTGGTGGCCATCTTCCGCCGGCAACTCATCATTGCACCGATGGTCAATTTCCTGGGACAACTGTTCCTCAAAAACTCAAAGAAATAAGCCATGAACAGTATGCAAAAACCCCAGAAGATCACTCTCGAAGAGATCAGCGCCCGCAAGGAAGAGGTGCTGACGCAGATTCGCGCCCAGAAGGAAGTGATGACCGATACCGCCCGCGAGCTGTTTGCTCCGCTGGCTCCGGCCGTTTCTACGGGAAGCAAGATACAACGGGCATTCAATACCGGCATGGCTGTGTTTGACGGCCTGATGCTGGGCATGAAAATCATGCGAAACCTCCGCCGCTATTTCAGAAGATAATTTACTCTATTCCATAAAAAAAATGCCCCGTAGGTTCATGCGATCCCACGGGGCATTTTTATATTTACACGCTTATACGTACGTTTCGAGTACCTTCACGCCACCGGCATCCGGGGTGATGGTTATCTCCTGCGTACTGGCAGGAAGCAGTACCGTTTCGCCCGAGCGTAATGATATTTCGTTCCCTTCATTATCTTTCAACATACAAGAACCCTCCACGCAGATCAGAATCACAAACGAGTCGAGTTCCGAGTAGTCGCAAGATATTTCCTCGGTCATGTCGTAGAGCGAAGTGGTGAAATACGGACAAGCCACCAGTTCCACCGGTTCGTCCTTCACGGCTTCGTAGTCTGTGCGGTAATCGTCGAGCACCTCGTAGTTGATGGCTTCGCGAGCCAGGTCGGTATGCAGTTCACGGGATTTGCCCTGCGCATCCTTGCGGTTGAAGTCGTAAATACGGTAAGTGATGTCCGATGTTTGCTGAATCTCGGCGATGAACGCTCCGGCACCGATGCTGTGCACCCGTCCGGCAGGCAGGAAGAACACGTCGCCCGGATGGATGTCGTATTCCTGCAGCACCTCAGTGATGGTATGGTTGTACACACGCTCCTTGTATTCCTTCGGCGTGATTTGTTCGGAGAAGCCCGAACGCAGTTTGGCTCCTTCGCTGGCACCCACCACATACCACATCTCCGTTTTGCCCATCGAGTTGTGTCTCTTCTTCGCCAGGTCGTCATTGGGATGAACCTGAATCGAAAGATCCTCCCGGGCATCGATAAACTTGATCAGCAACGGGAATTTGCTCCCGAAACGGGCATAGTTGCCCTCGCCTACCAGTTCCTCGCGATATTTTCTTACCATTTCGGGCAGTGTCAATCCTTTGTCGGGGCCATTAGCCACCACCGACTCGTTGTTCTCCACTCCGGAAAGTTCCCAACTCTCACCTACTCCCGTCAACTCTGAATTCAGATGTTTGAACGGAATAATTTTGTCGCCACCCCAAAGTATCTGCTTCAGGATCGGTTCAAATTTTAACGGATACATGTTTTGTTTTTCTGAATAACTTAGATTAAATTTCACTCGAAGATTCGGAATCTTCGCAGCAAACATACAAAAAATCTGAAATAATTCACCGCTTTCGAGGCTTTTAATTAAAAATATTCGGAAAAACTGCGCGGGAAATAACGAAATGCTGTGCGGCAAGACTTAAAAATGACAAGAAGATAAACGCTAAACTTTCCTAAATACGTTCCAACGCTCCGATACATTTACAAGGAATAATTTGTGAAATCCGAATGATTTATATTTATTTGCAAGAAATTTTAATTACTACAATCATGAACAACACGTTTTCTACAGAAGAAAATGTATCCCGGTTGAACCGGGCAGATTTTCAAAAAGATATCCAAGGTAAAAAGACCGACTTATTCATCCTGAAAAACAAGAAGGGAATGGAGGTTGCAGTGACTAACTACGGATGCGCCATCCTCTCCATCATGGTTCCCGACAAGAACGGTAAAATAGCCAATGTGGTACTGGGACATGACAGCATCGACCACGTAGTGGCCAGTCCGGAGCCCTTCCTCAACACCGTTATCGGTCGCTACGGCAACCGTATCGCAGGCGGTAAGTTCACACTCTATGGCGAAGAGCACACGCTGGCCGTGAACAACGGGCCGAATGCTCTGCACGGTGGCCCCACCGGATTCCACGCCCGCGTTTGGGATGCCGAACAATTAGACGAAAGCACCGTACAGTTTAAATATACGGCCGCCGACGGCGAAGAAGGATTCCCCGGAACGCTGGAAGTGGAAATGACTTACCACCTCGAGGACGATGAAGACTGCACGGGAGCATTCGTTATCGAATACATGGCCACTACCGACAAAGCTACTGTGGTGAATCTCACCAACCACGCTTTCTTCAACCTGGCAGGCGCCGCCACCCCTACCCCGACCATCGACAAACAAGTGCTCACCATCAATGCCGACTTCTATACCCCGATAGACAGTGTATCCATCCCCAGCGGAGAGATACTCAAAGTAGAAGGCACCCCGATGGACTTCCGTACCCCGCACGCCATCGGCTCACGCATCAACGACAAGTTCGAGCAACTGGAATTCGGCGCCGGATACGATCATTGCTATGTATTGAATAAACAGGAAGCCGGTTCACTGGACTTGGCTGCCACCTGCACCGACCCCGAAAGCGGTCGTACCATGGAAGTGTATACCACCGAAACCGGCGTACAACTCTATAGCGGCAATTGGCTTAGCGGATTCACAGGTGCCCATGGTGCTACCTTCCCAGCTCGTAGCGCCTTCTGCCTGGAGACACAATGCTTCCCCGACACCCCGAACAAGGCCCACTTCCCAACGGCCACCTTGCTTCCGGGCGACGAATACCAGCAGATCACCATCTTCCGCTTCGGTATCGAGGAATAATTCAACAGATATCAACTAACCAATTATAACATTAAATTATTTATTTACCATGGAACAAAAGAAGAATAGTAACCTCATTGCTATTATCACGATGTTTTTCATCTTTGCAATGATCTCTTTCGTTACAAACCTTGCGGCGCCTTTCGGCACCATTTGGAAGACACAGTACGCCGGCTCCAATACACTGGGCATGATGGGAAACATGATGAACTTCCTTGCGTACTTATTTATGGGTATCCCCGCAGGTAATATGCTTGTAAAGATCGGATACAAGAAAACAGCACTTATAGCTATGGCTGTGGGATTCCTTGGATTGCTGACCCAATACTCCTCCAGTATCTTCGGAGTGGGCGTTGACGTATTTACGTTCGGCGAGTTCTCCATCAAAATGAACTTCATTATTTATTTGCTCGGTGCATTCATCTGCGGTCTTTGCGTTTGTATGCTCAACACCGTAGTGAATCCCATGCTCAACCTGCTTGGTGGCGGTGGAAACAAAGGTAACCAGTTGATTCAGAGTGGCGGAGCATTGAACTCGCTGTCGGGTACACTTACCCCGTTCTTCGTTGGCGCCTTGATTGGTACGGTAACCCGCAACACCACTATGTCCGATGTCTCTCCGCTTCTTTTCGTAGCTATGGGTGTATTTGTGGCGGCCTTCCTCGTTATTTCGTTCGTGGCTATTCCCGAACCTCACCTGAAGAAGAGCGGCGATGTAAAAGAAAAATTCTCGCACAGCCCTTGGAGCTTTCGTCATACAGTAATGGGAGTTATCGGTATCTTTATCTATGTAGGTATCGAAATCGGTATTCCGGGCACGCTTAACTTCTACCTGGCCGACTCTACTGCCTCAGGTGCCGGCATCTTGATTAACGGTGCTGCCATCGGTGGTGCTATTGCTGCCTGTTACTGGTTGCTGATGCTTGTGGGACGTACCGTTAGTAGCGCCATCAGTGGAAAGGTCTCCAGCCGCGCACAGCTCATCGTGGTATCTACAACAGCTATCGTTTTAGTATTGGCTGCTATCTTCACCCCCAAATCAGTAGGTGTAGAGGTTCCGTCATTCATCTACAATCCGATATCAAAAACCACTGATATCCTGACCAATAGCGGTGTACCCGCAACCGAAATTGAAGCGTTTATCGCCAACCCCGGTTCGGTAGACCTCTCGGCTTATGCAGATAAGATTGACGAAGAATCCAACCTGCAACTCGCCGATCTTCCTGCTTTACTGAATGCTCCCAAAGTACCCATCAGTGCCTTCTTCCTCATCCTTTGCGGTCTTTGTACATCAGTGATGTGGGGTGGTATCTTCAACTTAGCCGTAGAAGGTTTGGGCAAATACACCGCACAGGCCTCCGGTATTTTTATGATGATGGTAGTAGGTGGTGGCGTATTGCCGTTGATCCAGCAAGGCATCTCCGACACGATAGGCTATATAGCAAGTTATTGGCTCATCGTTGTGGCGCTGGCTTACTTACTATTCTACGGATTGATAGGAAGCAAAAACGTAAATAAAGACATTCCGGTGGAATAATATCCACCTATTTAATAACCTCATAAATTACAATAATCATGGATATAGAACACGTAAGAAGTCGCTTCATCAAGCATTTCGATGGCAACACAGGATCTGTATATGCCTCTCCGGGCCGTATCAACCTCATCGGTGAGCACACCGACTACAATGGTGGATTCGTATTTCCGGGAGCTATCGACAAAGGAATGATTGCCGAAATCAGACCCAACGGTACCAACAAGGTGAAAGCTTACTCGATCGACCTGAAGGACTATGTGGAATTCGGTCTGAACGAAGAAGACGCTCCCCGTGCCAGCTGGGCACGCTACATCTTCGGTGTATGCCGTGAGATGATCAAGCGTGGTGTAAATGTGCAGGGCTTCAACACGGCTTTTGCAGGCGATGTGCCCCTGGGCGCCGGTATGTCATCATCGGCCGCACTGGAAAGCACGTATGCTTTCGCGCTGAACGAACTGTTTGGCGAAGGTAAGATCGACAAGTTCGAGCTGGCCAAAGTGGGACAAGCTACTGAGCACAACTACTGTGGTGTGATGTGTGGTATCATGGACCAGTTTGCTTCTGTATTCGGTAAGGCAGGCAGCCTGATCCGTCTGGATTGCCGCTCACTGGAGTACGAGTACTTCCCATTCAACCCGGAAGGCTACCGTCTGGTATTGCTCGATTCAGTGGTGAAACACGAACTGGCTTCTTCGGCTTACAACAAGCGTCGTCAAAGCTGCGAAACGGCTGTGGCTGCTATCAAGAAGAATCATCCGAACGTGGAGTTCCTGCGCGACTGCGACATGGATATGCTCAACGCCGTAAAGGGTGAGATCACTGAAGAAGACTACATGCGTTCTGAATATGTGATCGGCGAAATCCAACGTGTACTCGATGTGTGCGAGGCACTGGAAAAAGGCGACTACGAAACCGTAGGTCAGAAGATGTACGAAACACATTACGGCATGAGCAAGCTGTACGAAGTAAGCTGCGAAGAGCTCGACTTCCTGAACGACATGGCGAAAGAGTGTGGCGTAACAGGTTCGCGCGTGATGGGCGGTGGCTTCGGCGGTTGCACCATCAACCTGGTGAAGGACGAGTTGTACGACAACTTCATCGCTAAGACGAAGGAAGCTTTCAAAGCAAAGTTCGGCCGTAGCCCGAAGGTGTACGACGTAGTGATCGGCGACGGTTCACGCAAACTGGTATAAGCAGTTCCGCTATATAAGTGTATAGGGATGGTTTCCTCCGGGAAGCCATCCCTTTTCTCAAAAAAACTGATTCACATGAAAAAAGTCTTGTATCTTTTATTCCTTCCGTTTTTTGTTTTGTCCGCCTGTTCGGATACAGATACCGAACCCGATCCTGATCCCGTCGTCGAGCCGGAAGAAGAGAAGAATCCTTATGAAACCGGAGTAGACCTGTCCGCCTCCACATTCCTTAACTGGACGAACACCGGTATCAACGATAACTATTACATGCTTGGCTATGGCTACGATGCCACAGGCAAGTATGCCCATCCCTCTTCCGTCAGGAACAAGGTGATCGATATAGATAAGTACGCCGAAAGCCCTTATTCAAGTATCGAATTCCATAGAAGCACTTCAAGCGGAATGGAAATGTTTATAGAAGGCACCCCCAGCGAATGTATAGAATGGATGGGAGAAAAAGCGGGATTCAGCGCACAGGAGATCCGCAAGTATAAGAATCTCTTTAGAGGAACTTTCCATTCTCCTTTTGCCAACGATTCTTCCTTTCCGGATTTAGCCTATGAGTATTTCGGTGCTTCGGACCTATTTGTACTTTACCATATTTATTTCCTTTATATGGACTATACGCAGAAACGTTTCCAGTCCCAGTTCCTGACGGATACATTCAAAGCTGATATAGAAATCCTGTCCGCCGAAGAGATTCTGAAGAAATACGGTACACATATCCTGAGTAAAATAAAACTCGGGCAAAGAATGGACTACCTGTATCGTTTTGCCGGAGATGATAATAACAATAGTTACAACTGGTTCTTATACAACATGCCCCGGTATTTCTCACATGTTCCTTCCGCTATAGGCAGCAAGCCCGGCAAGAATCCTCCGCTCAAGGAAAATATGTACATTGAAGTCGTAGACGGCGTACGTCATGATTCCAACGCCTGGATGATAGATATTACGAATTATCAAGGACAGAGAATAGAATTCCATGGTTGGGACACGATTACCGAGGATCAAATCACATTGGTTGCCTTCAGAAATGAGGATGGTCTGATCCCCATCTATGAAATGGTGGCGGACCCGGACAAGAAAGCAGAACTGATACAAGCCTACGAAAAATATCTAAGCGAATAAAAAAAGGATGCGCTCCTCACGGAGAACATCCTCACACATTCTTACTTTATTAATCTATCAATCTAACCTATGGTATCATATTTTGTCTTTGTTTCTTTTATTGTACACCTTCGGTGGTCATCTGCACCCGCTTCATGGTACCATCTTCGTTGTAGTACAGGCGGTCGATGCAAACAGAACGGCGGTAGCTTCCGCCACCCCTGAGACCGCCGGTGTGATACACAAAGTACCAGTCGCCCTTGAACTCCACGATGGCCTGGTGGTTGGTGTTCGAGTTACCAGCCAACTCATTCAGGATGCCTTTGTACTCCCACGGACCATTGATGCTGCGGCTCATAGCGTAGCATATCTTTTCCGGGAACTCTGAGGCGTATGAGAGGTAGTACCAATCGCCCCGCTTGTGCAGCCACGGCGCTTCGGTGAAGCGCGGAAGACTAATCGGGACAATGGGGCCGTCGAGCTCCGTCATGTTCCGTTTCAGCTTGGCCATGTAGCACTGTGTGTTGCCCCAGCAGAGGTATGCCTGACCGTCGTCGTCGATGAATACCGTGGGGTCGATGTCGTCCCACGAGATCCGGGTGTACTGGGTAGTCATATCATTGGTGATGATGGCCGAGCCGCGTGCATCACGGAACGGACCGAGGGGCGAGTCGGCCACGGCTACGCCGACGGACTTCCCCGGGATATCCTTATGCTCCACGGTGACATACCAAAAGAACTTGCCATCGCGTTCGATGACCTGGCTGGCCCATGCCTCACCCTTTGCCCAGGCGAAATCCTTCGCTTTCAAAGGCACCGGATGTTCAGTCCACGTACGCAGATCGGCCGAAGAGAATACGCACCACTCGTTGAGCAGGTAATGCTCGGCACGCGGCGGACACTCATCGTGTCCGGCATAGATGTACATACGACCGTCGTGCACCATAGCGCCCGGATCGGCCGTGTATTTATATTTCACGATCGGATTGCCGGTAGCCACGAACGTGGTATCGTTCTGTGCCGACAGCCCATGACTGGCCGCCAGCACTAACGATAACCCTAACAATCTAACCCTAACTAACTTCTTCATTTTACAGTAAACTTGTAGATGGCAAATGTTTTAGCTGCCAATTCGGTGTTCAATACAGTGCCGTTGATGGCGATTTCTTTTTCCTGCGGAGTGATGGCAAACGGCTGTTCCAGCGTGTTGTCCTTATCTAAATCTGCCGATTGGAGCAGGATGCAGCAGCCGTTGGCCAGTGTTTGCTTCTTACTCAGTCCGGCGAAGTTCAACGTCACAGGCTGTGCTTTGTCCGAAGTGTTCACCACTTTCACGATAACTTCCTTCGTTGCTTTCTCGAAGGCAGCGCTGGCGAAGAGACCGTTCTGGCCATCGGCGCCTGTCACCGCTTTCTTGTCCATGGTGAGCGACAGCACGTTAGAGCCCTTGTTTACGGCATACATCTGCTGTACGTAGTAGCTCACGGTGCGTACTGAGTTGAAGTTGTCGAACCAGATCATATCCGGACGCCATTGCCATCCTTCTACGTGGGCAAAGAGCGGAGCATAGGTAGCCATGTGTACGATGTCGGCATTGCGTTCCAATCCGGTCATGAAAGCAGCTTCGAGCAGGGCAGCGTTGAAGTGGTTCCACTTCTTGCCTTTTCCGTGGCAAGCATATTCGCCGGCAAACACTTTCGGACCTTTGCGGTCGTAGTTATCATAGCGGGCACCTTGTGCCAGGAACCACGATTCGGGACGATAGAAATGTTCGTCTACCAAGTCGGCATTCAGACGTTTCATCTCCGGCCACAGGTAATCGAACTGTTTGCCTTCCGAGTCGGGACCCGAGCTACCGATGATCTGGATGTTGGGATATGCCTTGCGGATAGCGGTGATGAACGGTGCGAGGTGTTCGGGATATTCCGGTCCCCACTGTTCGTTACCGATACCGATGAACTTCAGGTTGAACGAAGCCGGGTGACCCATGTCGGCACGCAGCTTGCCCCAGGTAGTGGTTACGTCGCCATTGGCAAACTCAATCAGGTCGAGTGCATCCTGGATGTAGCTTTGCAGTTCATCGACAGGCACATGAGCTTTCGGGTCTCTGTTCTGGAACTGACAAGCCAGTCCGCAGCTCAGTACCGGCAGCGGTTCGGCGCCGATCTCTTCCGAGAGCTGGAACATTTCGAAGAATCCCATTCCATAGCTTTGGAAATAGTCGGGGAAGAAGCGGTACGGGAAGGTATAGTGCCAACGGTTTTCATTGGTCGGACGGTTTTCTACCGGTCCTACTGTTTTCTTCCAGTCGTAACGGGTATCCAGGTCGGTTCCTTCGACGATACATCCACCCGGGAAGCGGAATACGCCGGGCTTGATGTCATACAATGCCTGTGCCAAGTCCTTGCGCAGACCGTTTTCACGTCCTTTCCAGGTGTCTACCGGGAAAAGCGAGATGTGTTCCAGGTCGATGGTTCCCTTCGAAGTCAGGAAGATGCGAAGTTTCGCTTTGGCTTCCGTCCTATCCGGTTTCAAAACAATCTGGTATTTCTTCCACTCCTTAGAGTCAATGGTCAGTTCTTGCTGTGCGATGGCCTGGCGATTATCGTTCAGACTCGGGTTCATGATCTCTACGCGGATCTTTTCAGCGGTTCCGCCTTGCGGCAAGCGGGCCCATACGGAGAAGCGGTATTCGGCATCCTTCTTCACGGATACGCCGAAGAAGCCTTCGTTGTCCAGTCCGGTGTGTTTGTCATTATGTCCGGAATAGCCCAAACGAACGTAATGCGGGTTGCGTTCGAACGGTCCGTCGTTCTGCAACTTCACGTTACCGAACGTGTTCCAACCCATCAGTGCCTGCGGGAACTCGAACGAACGGTTCTTGATCATTTCGGCATAGAGTCCGCCGTCTGCTCCGTAGTTAATATCTTCGAAGAAAAGCCCATACATAGTGGGTTGAATTTCGGCGCCCAGCTTCTTAGTCTGGATCACCATCTCGTTGGTTTGGGCGCTTGCTGCGATCCCAACTGATAAGGCCATGGCGGCCAAGAGGTTTCTGTGTACTTTCATGATTAATACAATTTATTGATAAATGTTACTTTACACGCTTTCCCCAGACAGAACGTCCGTGGCTGTCGAGACCGGTAAACAGGATGGTTTCCATCTCGTTCTCCCAATCCTGTCCTGCAAAGATAATCAGATTCGTTATTTCTTCCTCACCGAAACTCATCTTTAAAAGCTGTTTATCGGTCATAAAACTCCATTTACCGTTATTTTCGGCAATAATGCCGTTTTTTTCCAGTGTCAGATGCGTGGAAATGTTCCATTCTTCTTTCTTCAATTCACCTTCGCCCCAAAGAATTTGTCCAGCTTCGAGCTGGCGTTCGTAGCGGGGTTCGAGCACGCGTATCACCTCCCATTCGCCCAGCAGGTCGATGTTACGGAATTTGCGTTCCGGCGTACCGGCATAGCGTTGGGGCGAAACTACGGGCCAGCCGTCGGGGGTGAAGAACAACTGCCGTACATGCAGTACCATCAGTTGGTTCTGGGGCGACAGGCGTCCCTGGTGTAACATGTAGTAATGCCCTTCGTTATCGCTTACCACACCGCAATGCGCAGTTCCGGCCCATCCCGGATGGTTATCGAACTGGTAAGGAGCTGTCAGTATGGGAAAATGGTTGATGGTATCTTTCAACTCCTTGCCGAAGTAGTCCACAAAGCCCGATTCGGAGAGAGCCGAACGGCCTACACGCACATTATAAGTAGTCATAAGCGGATCGTACGATCCAAAAAGGTAATATTGCTTGAATCCCGGATGGTAGACAATCTCCGGCGCTTCGAGATTGTCCTTGCGGTAGTTGGCACGGCGTGCCGTGAGATGGCCGAGGTCGTTCTCTTTCTTCGTTAATCCCGTTTCAGCATCGAGCTGCACACAGTACAATCCGCCGAAGAACGATCCGTAGTGCATCCACCATTGACCGGTTTCGGCATCGACAATCACACTGGGGTCGATGGCATTCATTAGAGCGTCGGCATTGGTGCGTACCACGCATCCTTTCTGCTCCCACGGTCCCTCGGGTGAGGTAGCTTCGGCCAGGCCGATGTACGAGTCCTTCCGGCCGAAAGCCGAAACACTATAATAGAGACGGAATTTATCTTTATAAGGTATCATATAAGGTGCCCAGATATTGGTAGCCCCTTTTCCTCCGGCATTCTCGCGTACCCACTGTACAGCCTCCTCGGGTATATCGGGAAAAGCCCATCCCAGGAATTCCCAATTGACCATGTCCGTGGAGCGACGCACCTGGATGAACCCCAACGGCACGCCCTTCTCCTGAGCCGCCTGGCGGTTCTCGGCAAAGATGGCATCGGTGGAATACATATAATAGTAATCGCCTACCTTGCAGCACGATGGGTCGTGAACATTGTATGTTCCCCACTGCTTATAGTTTTCCATACCGGACAGGGGACGGTAATCATCAGCCCACGGATTGGGCTTCTTCACGGGCACATATGCAGCCGGACCGCCGCAAGAGACGAGCAAGCAAGCCAACACGGCTAGTTGGAATATGTTCTTCATGGCACACATAGACATAATTATTGTTTAGCGCAAAAGTAGGCTTCTTCAAGTGGACACAGGTGGACGTATGAACACGAAAGGTGGACAATTCAACTTCTTCTGCAAAAGTATTCTCCCACCCTTTTGCAGTTCGGGAGATTCTTATAACTTTGTCCCGAATCAATACGGCAGAGACATGAAAACACACATGCGTATATACCTTATTATATATATACTCTTCGGCACGGTAGCTGTTCCCCAAGCACAGGAGGCTTATGCTGACCGTTACAACATCACGTATGTAACTATGGACGATGGTTTGCAAAGCAATTTCATCGACGATCTTTATAAAGACAGCCGCGGTTTTCTCTGGATTTCCACCGGTGGCGGCGGACTGTCGCGCTACGATGGATATGATTTCGTTCACTACTCTACGAACACACTGCACAACAAGCTGCGAAGCAACTTCATCCGACACGTTTCCGAAGATGCATTCAACCGGTTGTGGATCACCTCGGAAAGCGGCACGGACATCATCGACCTCCCCACCCGTCAACTCACGAAACCCAAAGACCATACAGGCAAGCTGGCCCAACTTCTGGAGCAGGCAGCCATCTGCGTACTGCTCGATTCGAAAGGTATCCTCTGGCTGGAATGTCACGGCTCCATTCATCGCATCGAGATGAACGGAGCTGGCGAGGTAACTGCTATCCGTTCCCTGAATAACATCCCGATGACAGGTCCGGAGATAGCCATAGCCGACATCGACGAGGATGGATTAGTATGGATCGGTTACGGCAACGAAGTCCGCAAAATAGCGATGGACGCCACCCCGATACTGAAAGCTTTCCCCGTAGCTGCATGCCTGACGTTCGACGCGGGTATGTATATTTCTTCACTTTGCGCCAAAGAGAACGAGGTATGGGTAGGTACCGCCTGGGGGCTTCACCGGTACAACCGGAGCGGCAATGTGGCCAAGCTCTACCGGCACCAGCCACAACAGGCGCGCTCCTTGTCGCAGGACTATGTCACATCGCTGACCGTCACCAAGGACAAGCAACTCTTTGTAGCCACGCTGAGGGGCGCCAATGTATATAACCCCATCACCGACGACTTCGACCGCATCGCTTACGGTTCGATGGAGTCTGGCGAAAGCATGCTGAACAGTAATTTCATCAACTGCCTCCTGTCCGACGGCGATCATATCTGGATAGGCACGGAAACAGGCGGCATGAACAAGATGCAGCCCCGACGGCTCAACCTCCGCAACTATGCCAACGACAAAGAAACCCCGTCGAGCCTCTCACCCAACCCCGTCAATGCCATCTATGAGGATACCTACGGCAGGCTCTGGGTAGGAACCGTTGAAGGAGGGCTGAACCTCAAAGAAAGGGGTAGCGACCGCTTCCTACACTACACCACCAATACCCCGGGTGGGCTGAGTCACAACTCGGTAAGTGCCCTGACTACCGATCACGAAAACCGGCTCTGGGTAGGTACCTGGGGATTGGGTATCGACATTCTCGACCCCAAAGCACCGCAACGCGTTCTGCGCCGCATCTCTTCGGCTACCACCGAACTACCCCTCGACTTCATCGGTACGCTCACCTACGACCCTATTAATAAAGGTATGTGGATAGGCGCCAACCAAGGCATCTACTACTGCGACCTGGAAACCAACCAGGTATATGCCCCATTGAGTAACGGCGGTTCGGACAAGCTACATGGCTACATCGGCTCCGTCATCGACCGCGAAGGACAGTTGTGGATCGGCTGCATGGAAGGAGTATACATCATCGACCTGAATTCACGTCGCACCTCCAATCGTGAGGGTGAGTTCAGTTTCCGGCAGTTGCACTACAAGCTGGATGAACCCGGCTCACGCATCATCGAAAAGATCACTTGCCTGTGCCTGGCGTCCGATGGTACTTTGTGGCTGGGAAGCAACGGATACGGCTTCTACAAGCGAACGGTAGACAAGGACGGGAAGGAACACTTCACTGCCTACACCACAGACCACGGACTGTGCAACAACAGTGTGCGCGGCATTCTGGAAGATAAAGCAGGCAATCTTTGGATTGGCACCAACAACGGCCTGTCATGCTTCACACCAACCAACAACCATTTCACCAATTACAATACCAGTGACGGGCTCATCGACAGCAAGTTTTATTGGAATGCTTCCTATCGTTCGCCCGACGGGACACTCTACTTCGGCAGTGTATCGGGACTGACCGCCATCGAAGGCAAGCGCGATGCCCTGCAGGAACGTCCGGCCAATGTGCGACTCACCCGACTGCGGATAGGCAATGAAGAGATTATCCCTGACGGAACATACCTCCAGACAGACATCGTGGTATCGTCCGAACTACACTTGCACGAGCGCGACAAATCATTCTCCATCGAGTTCTCGGCACTGAACTTCAACCCGCAACCCACTGCCGTGTACAGCTATCGGCTGGTAGGTTTCGACAACGATTGGGTCAATGTACCCACTTCACGCCGGTTTGCCAGCTACACCAACCTGCCTCCCGGCAACTATACCTTCCAAGTGAAGTACATTGCCGATGGTGAAACCACCGTCGGACAGGTAACAGAACTGGCCATCATCGTTACCCCGTTCTTCTACAAAACTATTTGGTTCACTCTGCTGATGACCACTCTTATGGGTCTCGGCGTATGGCAGTTCTTCCGCTGGCGCTTCCGCATGCTGCGCAAGCAAAAGGTATTACTGCACCGCACTGTGCAGGAACGCACCCAGGAGCTAGTGGGACAGAAGCACCTGCTAGAAGAGCAAACGACTGAGCTCTCCCGCCAAAACACCATGCTGACCCAGCAAAACGAGAAGATCACCCGGCAGAAGGCACAATTGGTACAGATGTCGCGCAAGGTACAGGATGCTACAATCGACAAGCTGTCGTTCTTCACCAACATCACCCACGAGTTCCGTACGCCGATCACCCTGATTATCGGCCCCATCGAACGGGCTTTGAAGTTGAGCTACAACCCGCAGGTGATAGAACAGCTGCAACTGGTGGAGCGAAACTCCAAATACCTGCTCTCGCTGGTAAACCAATTAATGGACTTCCGCAAAGTGGAGTCGGGAAAGATGGACATCGTCAAGACGAGCGGCAACTTTCTAAACTTCATCGACTCGGTGGTAACTCCGTTCGAGGTCTTTGCCGGCGAACGAGGCATCAGTCTGCGCCGGTGCTACCGTCTGTATCCACCTTATCTGATGTATGACGAGGAAGCCATGCGGAAAGTCGTCACCAACCTGCTGAGTAACGCCATCAAGTTTACCCCCAACGGTGGACGGGTGACCATTTATGTATCCACCCTCCGTCGGCCGGAAAGCGGGAAAGAAGAATTGTATATCTGTGTAAGTGACACAGGTAGCGGTATTCAGGAGGACGACCTTGCTCGCATCTTCAACCGGTTCTACCAATCGCATAACAACGTGAAATTCCCCGTATACGGACAAGGTGGTACAGGCATCGGCCTATACCTGTGCAAACGAATCGTACAGATGCACGGCGGACAGATCAAGGTGAGCAACAATCGCACGGCAGGCAGTTCATTCCGCGTCAGCATGCCGCTGCAACGCACCGAAGCGGGTGAGTATATAGCCGGACAAGCAGCCTCTACCCTTCCCTTACCCATCACTCCGAACGGGACACCTTTACAAGAGGCTGCCCCTCTCACCGCCGCCTCCGGGCGTCTTACCATCCTGGTGGTGGAGGACAATGCCGACATGCGGGGATACATCCGCTCTATCCTCACCACCGAGTACAATGTCATCGAAGCAGCCGACGGCGCTGAAGCCCTTTCGCTACTCAATAGTAATCCGGTGGATTTCATTGTCAGCGACCTGATGATGCCGGTCATGGACGGTATCGAGCTTTCCAGGCGGGTAAAAGAGACATTTGCCATCTCGCACATCCCCTTCCTGATGCTCACTGCACGTACCTCCAACGAATCGCGCCTGGAAAGCTATCGCATGGGAGTAGACGAGTATATACTAAAACCATTCGACGAGACATTACTTCTCACGCGTATCCATAATATACTGGAAAACCGCAAGCGCTACCAACGGAAGTTCTCCATGGAGATGAATGTGGACGTACTGCAAATGGAAGAGGAATCGAGCGACAAGAAGTTCCTCAACCAGATCATGGAAGTGGTGAAGGAGCACTACAAAAATTCATACTTCGAAGTAGGTGATTTCACCGAGGCCATGGGGGTAAGTAAGAGTTTACTCAACAAGAAACTGCAAAACCTCACCGGACAGTCGGCCGGACAATTTGTGCGGAACTACCGCCTCAACATCGCCCGCGAACTGATACTCAAAAACCGCGAAACAAAGAACATGAACGTCTCGGAGATAGCGTACGAGGTAGGTTTTAACGACCCCAAATACTTCACCCGTTGCTTCACGAAACACTTTAATATAACGCCAAGCAGCCTACTGGAGGGGGTGTAAATGTGGTTTTTACACCCATTACTCGTTTATCCACTTCAAATGGTCGTTTGTCTACCATCCTAATAGCGCTGAATGCTAATTTTGCAGCAAGAAATTTATCAATTTCAGTTTAATATAATTAAAATTTAGTACTATGAGAATGAAAAGAAAGTGGCCGCCTTTCGTTTTGGCGGCATTTACAGTCCTTTCGTTTGTAGCTTGCGAAGATTGGGGCTTACAAGATCCTCCCGCAGCTAATCAAACATTTCCCAAACTGGAACAGGTCTCACTAATTACTTTCGAGGAAGAGGAATTCGACCCCGCAAGTATGAATTACTATGCCTACTCAGGTGGAGAAGTAGCCGAAGTGGTAGAAGACAATGAAGAGCGAGGCAATGTGCTCCACCTACCCAACGGCTATGCAAGAATTTTCAACCCTCTAAACAACGTGCAAGTACAAGAAGCTGTTTCAATGACTTTCTGGATGAAACAAGCTGTACTCACCGATGAAGAAGGAAACACACTTGCTCCCGATTTGGACGGAGCTATCTTCTCTTTCCAAAACAGTAACGGCACACAACGTATGTTTATCACCGCCAACGGTTGGTTGAAGTACGAAGGTGTAGATGGCCAGTACGAATTCAATAATCCGTCGGTTGTGAAGACTGGTGCGCAAAGCACGCCGGGCGAATGGCATTATGTGGCACTCATCGTATCGAATACCGGTTACACCCTTTATGTAGATAGCGAGAAGCGTATAGAAAAGACTGAATCAAACTTCGATTTCTCGAAGATTGTTCAGTTTATGGCTTCTACACCTTATATATATATGGGCTACGGTTCGGACACCAACACCAGCGAAATGTGGTTGGACGATGTAGCTATCTACCGCAACACCATTACTTCTAAGCAGTTCAACAGACCTGTCATTGCTCCTACAAGTGATGAACTTCCGTCACCTGTATTCTTCCTCGATTTTGACGGACCGGTGAATGCTCAGATTATCGGAGGCGGTGCTTATGAAAAAGTATCCGACACTGGATTCGGTAAAGTATTCAGAAATGCCACAGGCGGCATGCGTAAGAATTATCTGCTGCTGCCTTCTGATGTTCTGTCACACTCTGCCACAACCAAACAAATGTCTATCAGTGTATGGGTAAACGCTAAGCATGCAGGCGAATCCAATTCGTATATGTGGTCGCCGCTATTTACAGCCTATGGCGCACCCCCCATAACTACCGGAGGAGACCCCAACGTTAGACCGATGTTCGCTCTGCAATACCGTGGAGTGATGCAAGTAAATTGCCCCACCGACCATTGGTGCGACTTCACTGATGGACAAAATTCCAAAGGTGCAAACACACTATATCATGGAAGTACCGACTGGTTGGCAGATCACGAATGGCATCACTATATGGTTACCATGACAGAGACAACTGCCAAAATCTATTTTGACGGCGAAATAGCCAATGAGTGGGAAATTGACGGTAAGACAACAGGGGGGCAATACCTCAAAGGATTATTCGAAAATGGAAGCCTGTTAAGTTACATCTGTCTGGGAGGTAACCAAGCTTGGGGATGGGGTGACCCGGACCCAGGATTCATGTTCGATGATTTCGCTGTATACGATGTTGAGTTGCCTCAAAAGCATATCAAGAAGATTATAGAAGAAAAGACTTCAAATCCGATACCGGTTTACATGAACAACTTCGAAATAGGTCTGAACGATACTCAGATTGTAGGTGGCGGTTCACTGTTTAAAGCCGATGAACTGAACTACGGAAACGTGTTCAAGAATATCTCAGGTGGCATGCGTAAGAATTATTTGCTGTTGCCGGAGAACTCATTGTCACATTCGGCTGATTCAAAAGAGATGTCTATCAGTGTATGGGTAAATGCTTCCCAAGCAGGCGAACCGGGTAGCTATATGTGGGCACCTTTATTCATGGCTTATGGAGCAGCTCCCGCACCGGCAAACGGTACGCCTATGTTTGCTCTGCAATACCGTGGATTGGCACAAGTAAACTGTGCTGGTTGGTGTGACTTCACTGATGCACAGAATCTGAAAGGCAAGAACACATTGTATCATGGAGATACAGACTGGTTGGCCGATGGTAAATGGCATTTATATACAGTTACCATAAGCGCATCTTCAACAAAGATCTACTTTGACGGCGAGATAGCAAATGAATGGTCTATCGATGGAACAGAAGCCGGAGGATCAATCAATGGTCTGTTCACCAATGGAGCCGATTTGAAATATGTTTGCTTGGGCGGTAATCAAGCATGGAGTTGGGGTGACAACGATCCGGGATTCATGTTCGATGATATTGCCATCTATGATTTTGTGCTGACACCAGAGCAAATCAACTATCTGAAGGAGCATAAATAACCTTTTGTTTAATATTATTAGAACACAATATGAAAGAAAAGAAACATTTCACAGCGCCAAGGTCTAAGCACCTTGGCATGCTGCTGATGCTTGCCTTTATGTGTGTTGGGCAGTGCATATACGCCCAAACCAAGAAAGTGACGGGTGTCGTGAAAGATGCATCGGGCGAATCCGTGATTGGAGCCAGCGTACTGGAGAAAGGTACAACTAACGGAACCATCACTGACTTCGACGGTAACTTCACCTTGACAGTACACAATAACGCCACGTTGCTGGTAAGCTTCATTGGGTATACGGCACAAGAAATTCCGGTAGCCGGAAAAACATCGTTGGTAATCATTATCAAAGAAGATGCAGAGATGCTGGATGAAGTTGTAGTAGTGGGCTACGGTTCACAGAAAAAGGAGAGCGTTGTGGGTGCTATCTCACAGGTTTCTTCCAAAGAACTGCTTCAATCTCCCGCTGCTAACATATCGCAAGCCATCGCCGGTAAGATTTCCGGTGTAATCACTTCGCAGACTTCCGGTGCTCCGGGCTCGGACGATACGCAGATCTTCATCCGTGGTCGTGCTACCTTCGCAGGCGATGCACAACCGCTGGTATTGGTAGACGGTGTGGAACGTTCGTTCTCACAGATTGCTCCGGACGATATCGAGACCATCTCTGTATTGAAAGATGCTTCGGCCACAGCCGTATACGGTGTGCGCGGTGCAAATGGTGTAATGTTGATTACCACCAAGCGCGGTAAGGAACAGAAACCGGAAGTAAGCCTGACTGCCAACTGGCAGATGCAGAGTCCTACCCGTACGGACACCTACCTCAACTCTTACCAGTCGGTAAGTTTGTTGGAAGAAGCGCTGGCCAACGACGGACTGCCCTCACAATTCAGTGCCAACGACCTTGATATGTACCGCAAATCGAGCTTAGGCCAATTGAGTGGTATCGATGCTATGCTCTACCCCAACGTAAACTGGTATGACGAGGTATTGAAAAGCTATGCCCCCGCACAACGCTACAACGTGAGTGTACGTGGCGGTACGAAGCGCATGCGTTATTATGCTTCGGCCGAGCTTTACGACCAGAAGGGTATGATCAAAGAACTGAGCAACGACAAATACGGCAACTCATCCAGCCCCAGTTTCCGTCGTTATGCCTTCCGTGCCAATATGGACTTGTTCCTTACCACGGACCTGACACTCTCAGTTAACTTCGGCACACGCTATGAAGAGCGCGGTGGTTCTAACAGTACAGAAAGAGCTGACTACAGTGAAATATTCTATGAAATGAACCACACTCCGGGTTGGCTTTTCCCTGTATCGAATACGGTACAAAACGGTGAAAAGCAACAGACTATCTACGGTGGTAGCTCTCAATACCAAAATAACATTGTCGGACGATTGGCCAATGCCGGTTATTACAGAGCCACCAACACCATCAACGAAACCAACTTCATTGTTGATTATAAGATGGGCTGGCTCACCGAAGGGCTGAGTGCGAAAGGTATGCTTTCATTCGACTACGACTCGTACAACCGCAGTCTTTTCAGCAGAACGTTTGCTACTTACGAGCTGAATGATCGCGATAATCACGATAACATCGACGCTTACAACCGATTCAATGCCGATGGCGAATTGGGCGGAGCACAATCACAAAATGCTGTCTATAAGCTCTACATGGAAGCACAGTTGAACTATGCCCGCAAGTTTGGCAAGCACGATGTAACTGCCATGATGCTGTACAACCAGAACGACTATCGTCTGAACTCCAATCTGGCCCAACGCTACCAAGGAATTGTAGGTCGTGCCACTTACGGTTACGACGATCGTTACCTGGCCGAGGTGAACTTTGGCTACAATGGTTCCGAGAACTTCATGAAAGGTCAGCGTTTCGGTTTCTTCCCCGCTTTCTCAGTGGGATGGCGCATCAGTAACGAAGAATTCATGAAACCTTATTCAGACTGGTTGAACAACTTGAAGCTGCGTGCTTCTTATGGAGAAGTAGGTAACGACATCTATAAGGTGGCCGGTGTACAACAACGCTTCCTCTATGAAGAGAAATGGAGTCAGATAAGCAACGACTACATCTTCGGTACCACCGGTGCAACAGGTATCTACGAAAGTCAATACCCCAACTACGGTGTAACCTGGGAACGTGCTAAGAAGTACAACGTAGGTTTGGAATTCGGTCTGTTCAATGGCCTGCTGAATGGTAACATTGACGTATTCTACGAAAAGCGTAAGGACATCCTTACCCAATATCTCTCACGTCCGCAATGGGTAGGTGTAGCGATGGCTGCCGGTAACCTGGGTGAAACCAAGAACCAAGGTTTCGAAATCGAACTGAAGCACAACAACCGCATCGGAAAAGATTTCAACTACAATGTAGGCCTGACCTTCTCACACGCCAAGAACGAGATTGTCAATATGAACGAACCCGCCCTGAAGACTGCCTACCGTAAGCGCGAAGGTCACTCCATCGGGCAATACTATGGCCTGATATGCGACGGATTCGTGACACAAGCCGACCTCAACAGCGGTAACATGCCTGTTTCTACCTTTGGTAATGTACAAGTGGGCGACCTGAAATACCGCGACATGAACAAGGACGGATTCATCGACGAGCGCGACGAGACCTTCATTGGTTACAGCGACGTTCCCGAGAACACCTTTGCTCTCTCTCTGGGTGCCAACTACAAAGGTTGGGGATTCAGCGTGATGTTCCAGGGTGTTGACCACGTGAGCCGCTACTACGATGCCGAAGCCATGTTCGCTTTCGTGAACGGTGGTAAAGTAAAAGAGCATCACCTGGATCGTTGGAACCCAGCCAATTCGGAAGCCGAGAATCTGGCAAGCGCCAAATACCCGTTGCTCCACTATGATAGCTTCGGCGACCATAACCAACGCGGAAACTCATTCTTCCTGAAGAACGGTGCATTCGTGCGTCTGAAGAACATCGAATTGAGCTATACCCTGCCCGCCAACTGGAGTAAGGTAGTAGGCATGAGCGACTGCCGTCTCTACATGAATGCCAACAACCTGATTACATGGGATGATCTCGACGGATTGTGCGACCCGGAAAGCAACGGATCAAATCGCTATCCGATTATGAAAACCGTGAATTTTGGTGTAAACATTAAATTCTGATACAAAGATGAAGAAAACATTATTATATAGCATTTTCGCCTTGAGTATTGCTTCAACTACCTTCACTTCTTGTGAAGATATGTTCGGTGGCTTCCTCGACAAGCAGCCCAGTAATGAGCTGACAGGCGAAGAGGTGTTCAGCGACTGGAACATGATGAAACAGTTCCACATCGACACCTACAACTTCTTGCGCCACGGTGCCGGCCGCATTAATAACTCCTGGCTCGATTCGGCTACCGACCTGGCTGAGACGAGTTTTGCCAACGCAGGTACGCGCACTACTTTCAATATCGGAAACTATTATGGTGGTGGCGGTGCTGCCGAGCTGACTGGTACCTGGGAACATTACTACCGTGGTATCCGTAAGTGCAACATGGTTCTGGAACGCATCGAGACCGTTCCCAAAGACCCGAGTCTCTCGCAGGCAACCTACGAACAGGATAAGTTGAACTACATCTCGGAAGCACGCTTCCTGCGTGCCTGGTTCTATTGGGAAATGTTCCTGCGTTATGGTCCGGTGCCTATTGTAGAGGAAGTACTCGATCCGGACGGTGACTTGCTGAGCAACTATACCACCCGTCCTACCCTGAAAGAATATGTGGTAGATTTCATCCTTGCCGAACTCGATGCATGTGAAGAGGGACTGATGAACTATACCACCGGAGCCAATGCCACGTATGCCGGACGTGCCAGCCAGCCTATGGCCAACGCACTCTACAGCCGCATCATGCTCTATATGGCCAGCGACCGTTACAAAGGCGAATCGGGTATCACCTGGGCACAAGCCCTGGCTGCTTCAGAAGATTTCAAGACCAAGTATGGAGCCAACTACTCATTGATGCAGGGTACCACTCCCAAGACAGCCCTAACCAATGCCTGGTTGTTGACTCCTTATACCGAAGCCAATAAGGAAATAATATTCTACCGTAACGATGGAACCATCGGATGGGGCGGAATCTCCAACGACACACCGGTAGGCGAAGGTGGTAACGGCGGTCTTTGTCCTTCACAGAACTTAGTGGATATGTATGACATGCTCGACGGTAGTTCTCCTTTTGCTGAATATGACGAAACAGGTGCTCCCGCTTACAAGAGCGACGGCATCACTCCGACTATCAATGCAGAGAGCGGATACAGCGAAGCCAACATGTGGGCCAACCGCGACGGACGCCTTAATGCATCCATCCTTACACACGGAATCACTTGGAATGGAGCAATAATCAATGTTATTAAAGGACAGAGAGATAATCCTGTAGGCAACACTAATGCTACTCCGACAGGTTACTACGTACGCAAGTACATCCCTGAAACCATCTTGAGCGCACAACATTCTGGTAACTCACGTCGTCTGTGGACCATCATCCGCTACGCAGAAATCCTGCTGAACTATGCGGAGGCCAAGAACGAAGTAGACGGACCGTGCCAGGAAGTATACGATGCCCTCGATCAAATCCGCCGCCGCGCCGGTATTACCAAGAGCGTAGCCGACCGCACGGACTTGACCACTAAAGAGAAGATGCGCAACTTCATCCGCAAAGAACGTGCTGTAGAACTCGCTTTCGAAGAGCACCGCGTTTGGGATGTACGCCGTTGGAACGTGGCCGAAAAGGCACTGACACGCAACATCATCGGCGTCGATGTGGCTACTAACGGCACCATCGCTCGCAAGATGGCTCAAAAGCGCGTATTCGATAGTAAAATGTACCTCTATCCTATACCCGAAGGGGAATATTGGAAAACAGGCATCGATAACAATCAGGGTTGGTAACCCTTTAATTCAAATGTAAGAATCATGCAAAATATGAATCATATCATAGACAAATACTCAGCAATAAGACGAATCTTATTGTTAGGAATGATGCTCTTTATGATTTGCCCGACGTGGGCTCAAACCAGCGGGCAGTTATTAAGAGGACGCATTGTGGATGGCGAAGGAAACCCTATTGCCGGCGCCGTGGTAAACATAGCCGAACAGAGCCGTATCTCACTCTCGGATAAAGATGGATTTTTCCACCTGAAGGACGTAAGAAGGAGCGACGAGATCTGCGTAAGCAGCGTAGGTTACCAAAATGCACAGGTACCTGCCGACTTCAACGAAGGATTCAAAGTAGTATTAGTAGCAGATGTCGATGAATATCTGCACACCATGCCCGTTCCTTTCGGTCGCAAAGCTAAGAAGATCATGACGGAAGCTACTTCCGTGGTAACCGGCGAAGAGTTGCAGAAGCACCCCATCACGGTGTTGCAGAATGCCTTCACTTCTACCGTAACCGGTATGGAGACCTACGAATGGTCCAGCGAACCGGGTTGGACGGAAACAGCCATGTACATCCGCGGTCTCCGCACGATGAACAGTGGTGCCCGTGCCCCGTTGGTAATGGTAGACAATATGGAACGTGACCTTTCGTTCCTGGATGCCTTCCCCATCGAGAATATCACGATCCTGAAAGATGCAGCGGCTACCGCCATCTACGGTATGCGTGGTGCCAACGGTGCCATCATTGTGACCACCAAGCGCGGTCAGGCTGGAAAGACGAAGATAGACTTCACACAGGAAGTGGGTTTCCAGATGCTGAGCCGCAAGCAGGAAAATCAGAACTCGTACAACATGGCATTGACGCGTAACCGCGTGAAATATCTGGACGGAGCCGAACCGGTCTATTCTCAGGAACAGATCGAGAAATACCGCAGGGTAAGTGAAGGCGAAGAACTCGAAGGTATGGACAAGTATCGCTACTTCAACACCAACTGGTTCAACGAGCTTTACCGCGAAACCGCTCCGATGTATAAGACTAACATGCAAATCAGCGGTGGTAACGATCGCGCCCGTTACTATGTATCGTTCTCTTACCTCCGCCAGGAAGGTATGTGGAATGACAAATGGACCGGTTACAATGACCGTTACGACACCGGCCACACATTGAACCGCTACAATCTGCGTTCTAACATCGACATCGACGTAACGAAATTCTTGAACGTTTCTCTGGATTTGGGTGGACGTATCGACAACATCACGCAGCCTACGACGGGTGTATTCGGCCTGACTACATTCGGTGCGGTAGAAGCCAACCCGATGGAACCGGTATTTTGCCCCAACGGTGAGATTTACTTTTCAAGCACGGCCCAGAATGCCGGCTACCAGCTTGCCTCGTCAGGACAGGAGAAAAACCGTCGTCGCAACCTCTACTCTACGTTGAATGTGAACGGTGACCTTAGCTCTATCCTGAAAGGATTGAAGATAAACGCCACCGTCAGCTTCGATGCTTATGAAGTATTCGAATCGACACAGACCAACAAGGTCAACACCTATTCGTACGATTATACCAATATGGATGTGACGGATATCAATCAGTTCACCTACACACAAACCAACACGTATTCGCCCCTGAGTGACCCGTCGGCCAACCAACGCTCTCACTACTACAACCTGAATCTGTTGGGAGGTTTCAGCTATGTGAACAGCTTTGGCGATCATCATGTGAATGCCCGTGCTTTTGCCCGCGCATACCGCAACCAGAACAACGCCATCGAAAGTACACGCTATTATCAATCGGCCAACCGTTACCTCTCTTACAATGGCCAGCTGACGTACGACTATGCCAGCCGTTACGTACTCTCCGGAAACATCTCGCGCATGGGTAGCGATAACTTCCGCGAAGACAAGCGTTGGGGCACCTTCTATGGTGGTTCTGCTGCCTGGGTAGCTTCCGAAGAGAGCTGGTTGAAGGGTAAGAATATCGACCTGCTGAAACTGCGCGGTTCGTACGGTCGTTCAGGCCAATCGAACACAGGTGGCGGTCGCTATGCATACCAAAACACCTATGGTTCGGCCACAGGCTATGGCTTCGGATATTCGGCTTCTAACATTGGCGGATTTGCAGAGACACAAGCAGGAAACGCCAACAACATATGGGAAATCTCCGATATGGTCAACATTGGTCTTGACTTCGACTTCTGGCACAAGAAGCTGTATGGTACGGTAGATGTATTCCAGGAATGGCGTTCGAACATTCTGGTCAATCGTACCAGTGTGCCCAACATGCTGGGTATCACCGTAGCGAGAGACTCTTATGGAAAGGCTGAAACCAAAGGTTTCGAGGCAACTATCGGCCATCAGGGAAAGATTGGTGATTTCAAGTATTACGTAGAAGGTATGGTAACCTACAACACCAATAAGATTACCGAAATGGACGAAACAGAGCCCAACGTAGAGTGGCAGCGTAAGACGGGCAAGCGTATCACCGACAACACTTCGGTAGCCAGCTTGTACGAAGCACCTTTCAACAATACGGTAGGTGGTTGGAGACGCTACAAGTTTGTAGGATGGGCAAGCGACGCGAACCTGATTGCCACCAGCAAGGAAGATGCCATCGCTCATCCGGAAAAGTATCCTTACCACAGCGCATCGAACGGTAACCAGCCCTTGGGTACAGCCGTATTCAAGGATTTGAATGGCGACCGTCAGATCGATGAGAACGATATGATTCCCGACACATACACCATCATCCCTGAATTGATCCCGACCCTGAACGTCGGTTTCGAATACAAAGGTTTCGATGCACGTGCCGTATTCACCGCTTACTTGAACCGTGATGTATTCCTTTCTCCGGCATCCGCATGGTCTGGTTGGGGTAACATGGGTACGCACGAAGTAATCAAGACTTGGGGATACTATACCGACGATCCGATGGATCCGCGCAACCTCAACGCTACCTACCCGCGTCCTACTTACGGTGGTTACAATGCCATCGACAGTAACCGCGACACAGGTACTTACCAGAACGATATTTGGATTGTTAACGGTAACTTCCTGTCGCTGCGCAACATTGAAATCGGCTATTCACTGCCGAAACGCCTCATTGCCAAAGCAAGTCTGACCAAATGTCGTCTCTACTTCAACGGATACAACTTGTATACCTGGAGTGGCGTACCCGACGGTCTTGACCCTGAAAAGCCTATGAGCTACTGCTGGTGGTATCCCAAAACACGCACGTTTACTTTTGGTATAAACGTTGGTTTCTAATCAAGGAAAAACAGTAAAATATGAAAAAGATTATAACATATATGGCAGCCGCCCTCCTTACCGTGAACTTCACGGCTTGTTCCGACTTCCTGGATAAGGAAGTGGACCTGACAATGGATGAGGAGCAAGTATTCGAAAAGTTCGAGAACACGCGCGGCTATTTGGCAAACATTTACACCTATCTGCCCGATGCTTTCGTGGGATACACTGACGGACAGTTCCGCGGTGCCTCACGTGACTGTATGACCGACAATGCCATTTCTTTCTGGAGCGTGCATTACTATCACAGTGTGCTGAGCGATGCTTATTCGGCCGCCAACCACCAATTTGCAAACTACTTCTGGCCGCGCAACTTCAGGGGCATCCGTGCCGCCAATACTTTCTTGAAGAATGCTCGCGAAAGTGTGGTAAAAAATAAGGTAGCGGCAGAAAACGACAGTGACAACAGTTACTTGTACGATCGCTACATGGCAGAAGCCCGTCTGATCCGCGCCATCTTACATTTTGACCTGGCTTGTTGGTTTGGCGATATCCCCATCGTAGGCGAAAATGAAGAGGGTGTGCCCATCATCTTCGAATTCACCAACCCGGAGGCTATGAACCAGCCACGTACCAGTTTTGCAGATGCAGCCAAATGGGTGGCCGACGAATGTGACAAGGTAAAAGATGTACTTCCCTTCCGCTATGCTCAGGAAGACCTGAACTGGGGACGCGTCAATGGTGCTGCTGCTTATGCACTGAAGTCGAGAGCTTTGCTGTATCGCGCTTCGGCTCTGCACAACCCCGGTAACGACAAGTCACGGTGGACAGAAGCTGCTAATGCTGCGAAAGATTTCATCGCAAAGAACAAGACTCAAAGCAATCCGTATAAGCTCTATACAACGTCGGAAAACAATACCGACAAGAACTATTACGAATGTTTCATCTCTACTCCGCACTTGAACAATGAGTATATCCTCAGCCGTTCGGAGTGGTCTACCCGCGAAATTGAACTGTTCCTCGCTCCTTGTGGTTTCAAGGGTGCAGTGAACTCGGTGGGTCGTACCAATCCTACCCAGAACTTAGTGGATAGCTATGAGATGAAGAACGGTTTGCCTATCGACGACCCCAACTCGGGCTACAATGACCAGAAACCGTATACCAACCGCGACCCGCGACTGGAGCAGACCATTCTGCATCACGGTTCTGTTTGGGGTGACCCCAAGCAAGACGAAGAGCGCGAAGTGGACATCACGTATGGTAGCGGTAAAGACTACCAGGAACTCCACGGAGGTACGCTGACCGGTTACTACACAAAGAAGTTCCTGAACAACATGTCGTTCAAGAGCCCGGCCAACTACCAGCATGCTTGCCCCATCTTCCGCTATGCTGAGGTTCTGCTGAATGCAGCCGAAGCCATCAACGAAAGCGAAGGTCCGGCCAATGCGTACGAGTATGTGAACCAGGTACGTGCCCGCGTAGGTATGCCTGCATACAGCGGAAAGACACAGGAACAACTGCGCGAACGCATCCGCAACGAACGTCGTATCGAGCTGTGCTTCGAAGACCATCGCTTCATGGACGAACGTCGCTGGAAACTGTTCGAAGGCAAGACTGCTGCTTCTGAGAAGAGCGAACCTACTTACAAACAGGTGTACAATCTGTATGGAGTATCCATCACTCCCGACCAGAGCACCATGTTCACTTACGGTCCGGCGCAGATGCACAAGTCACGCGCCTTCAGCGCTCCGAAGAACTACTTCTTCCCCATACCGAACGACGAGATCAAACGCTTGCCAAATCTGGTACAGAACTCAGGTTGGGAAATGACTAGCAATAAGTAATTTTATCTTAATTAAAGAAATTGAATCGTATGAAATTGAATAAATTATTTTATGGCTTCATGCTGGGGTGCGCAATGCTTATCGGGATAACTGCCTGCGACGATGACGAAAGCAGCAGCGGTGAACTCACTTTGGGTGCACCTGTCATCACAGAAATCGCAGCTCCCACGGCGGAGGCGAGTGCCTTGGTGAATGTTTCGAAATCTGATTTGGAGTTGGGCGTTATCCGGGTAATGGCTTATGGCTTCTGCTACGGCACTACTCCGTCTCCCACCATCTATCAGAATACCGTGTCTTCTTACCTCGACGAGGAGGGAGTTAGCGTGACAGTCCTTCCCGATAAAGACGGAAAGATATCTGCTCCACTGGCCGACTTGGAGGACAACACGGTGTACTACGTGCGTGCCTTTGCTACACTCTATCCCAATGGAGTGGTTTACTCTCCTGATACGAAAGTAACAGTAGGTACACCCGCAGAATAACCTCTCATTACGGATTACCGGCTATGGGCATCTCTTCAGGAGATGCCACAGCCGGTAGTCCGTAATTTATTTGTAAATAAACCCCTATTTTAATTATCCGCTTATGAAACTTACCCCATGGATTCCCGCTCTGGTTTGTTGTTTTGTTTTTTTCAGCGCTTGCAGCGGTGAGAAAGGCGACCCCACAGGCGGCGATGACACTACCAGCATTACCATTTCAACTCCGGTCGCATCGGACATCACAGCTGAGAAGGCTACACTGAAAGCCACCATCACGACCAACACCCCGGGTGCGATATTGAAAAAAGGGGTTTGTTACAGCACACAGACCACACCGTCCATCGCCGACAAAACGGTAGAGATGAACAGTGTCGGGCTCTCAATGAACCTGACCTTATCGGATCTTAAAGCAGAAACAACTTACTACGTCAGAGCCTTTGCTACTCAAAGCAATGCCAACCCGGTTTACTCCAAAGAGATCAGCTTTACCACATCGGCAAGCTCTACTACACCGGAACTGGACAACTACAAAGCTCCGACATACGCCGACAACTATACCGATATTGCCGGATGGAACAAGCATACCCAATGGAATCTGGCGAATGTGCACGACCCCACGGTAATGAAGGCCGACGACGGATATTATTATATGTATCAGACAGATGCATCGTATGGCAACGAGCACGAGAAGAGCAACGGACATTTCCTCGCCCGCCGGTCGAAGAATCTGGTAGACTGGGAATACGTTGGTCCCACCATGAGCACTGCCCCAGCCTGGGTAAAGACCAAACTGAACGAGATGCGTACCGCCCAAGGCTTGCCTACGATCGATAACCCATCGTACGGTTACTGGGCACCGGTAGCCCGCAAAGTGTCAGCCGGTAAATACCGCATGTACTACAGTATTGTAGTAAACAACTACATCAAAACAGGAAAAGAAAGCACAGAAGCGAATTTTGATAATTCCTGGACAGAACGGGCTTTCATCGGACTGATGGAGACTTCCGATCCGGCCGGCAATGTATGGGAAGACAAAGGATACGTCGTTTGCTCGTCAACCGACCTAGAGAAGAACTGGCAGCGTGCATCGCTAGATAACTGGGACGGCTACTTCAAGTGGAATGCCATCGACCCGACATACATCATCGACCAGTCGGGCGACCACTGGCTGATCTATGGCTCCTGGCACAGTGGACTGACTGCTTTACAATTGAATGCTACCACTGGCAAGCCGTTGAACGAGCTTGGCAATCCGTGGGAAACACCCGCCTTGCCCAACTATGGCAAACTGATTCATAACCGCAACAATAATCGTTGGCAAGCTTCCGAAGGACCAGAAGTGATCTACAACCCCGCTACAGGATTTTATTACTTATTTGTGGCTTATGACTGGGTGGATGTTTCGTATAATACACGCGTGGCCCGTTCTACCAAAGTAGACGGTCCCTATTTGAGTATCGATGGCACGGACATAACGAAGTATTCTAAAGATATCTACCCCATTGTCACCCATCCTTACAAATTCAACAACAGCATCGGTTGGGTAGGTATTTCACACTGCGCTGTCTTCGACGACGGTGAAGGTAACTGGTACTACGCTTCGCAAGGACGAATGCCCAAAAACGTAGAGGGTATTAACGCCAGCAACGCTATCATGATGGGGCATGTACGCAGCATCCGCTGGACCACAAACGGTTGGCCGGTGGTAATGCCCGAACGCTACGGAGCAGTTCCGAAAGTAGCCATTACCGAAGCTGAGTTAGTGGGCAGATGGGAACACATCGAGCTTACTAGCGTGTGGGAGAAGCAGCACACATCGACCTCGATGACCCTCTCTGCCGACCATAAAATAACTGCGGGAACCTGGAAAGACGGTACCTGGAGCTATAATGCCGACAAGCAAATACTGACCGCCAATGGCGTGGAACTGTGCCTGCAACGCGAAACGGACTGGGAAGCCAATCCCCGGACACACACCATCGTCTATGGAGGCTATAATGGCACCAAGACATATTGGGGCAAGAAGAGCAAATAATACCGCAGGCAGTGGATTGCCTACAAGGATATTTATTTTTGCCTTCCACTTCCTCCAACACCTCTGAAACCCTTTGACCATCGGGGTTTAAAGTGAAGGGGAAGTCCTTCACCTGCCCTTCACGCCCTTCAATTTGGTTTTTAAGGCAAAATCAGGTCTACTGTAATACAGCATTACAATAGACCTGATTTATTTTTATGATGAGGGTGTGTCAAAGGCGTAGCAGGAAAAAATAAAACGCGTAGCGCCCGTTGGAAGCTTCTTGCATTTGCCCTGGAAACTTCTTGCAATGTGATCAGTTGCTTCTTGCTGTTGGGGTAAATGCTTCTTGCTTCCGGGTCAGTTGCTTCTTTCTTCCGGGGCAAATCCTTCTTGCTTCCGTGTCGATTGCTTCTTTCTCCGGAGTCGGTTGCTTCTTGCTCCGGAGTCGGTTGCTTCTTGCTGTTGGAGCAAATGCTTCCTGCTACAAAAAGACTTAAGTGTTTCTTCGAAAGTTCTTAAACATTTTTTCAATAGATGTAACATCTTTGAAAAAAACGCTTAAGTATTTTTCTAAATACTTGCATTCACACAAGTGAAGAACATGAAGGAAGGGTGAAGGGGTGACTCTTCACCTGAAATGCCCATGAACAAAGGACTTCAGAGGTGTTGGAGGAAGTAGAAAGCAAAAACAAATCCCCTTGTATAGATCATTCGAAAGCAAACTTTCACATTGAATGGATAAATAATTCAACTTTTAAAGTAAAATAGTTGCATATTTTGTTCTTTATTAAATATATTATTTGCATATTTGCACCATATAATATTTTAAAAGGATATTTTATACAACTTATAAATTCAACCAATATGAAAAAAACTGCACTGAATCAACTGGCTGTGTTACTTGCAATCACAGCATTTGTCCTTTCCGGATGCATGGATAGAGACAAAGATTATTATGTGGCTCCCGACTATGGAGCGAAAGACGCCTCACAACTTAGTTTTTCTACAACTCAAGATGTGCAACTCAAGTTCAACTATAATTCACCGACAGGGTTGATTTCTACGTTCGAAATTTATGCTGAAAACCCCTTCCAAAAAGAAACCAATGGTAGCTGGACACTGAAAAACGGACTCAGCCCGATTGCCGCCGGTATCAATGTAGAAGGAGTTTCGGACATACTTCGTACCCTCCCTGCATACGTGAAAGAGTTGTATGCCTATTCTCCCAGCCTGTTTACTCCCGTACTGAAACACGCTATGATCACAGGAAACGTAGCATCGTTCGAAGAGTTCAATCTCAACTCTCCCATTGTGGAAGAAGCGGCAACGCGTTCCCTGCAAAGTGGTAGTGAATTGGTTGATTTCTACCTGAAAGAAAAAACTCAGATAACCAGAAGCGGAAGCAGTGGTAGCTATTATTACAAGCCCACCATCGACAAGACTGAAACTTTCCCCACCACCGTACAAAACGCCATCGCAGCTGCTTTCCCTGAAAAACAGAAAGTAGATGCCGTCTATTATGACGATGCTTCCATTTATATCTTCCAGGAAGATGTGAAAGACGAAGGTGCCGAACTGTGGGTATCGGTTATCAGCTCGCAAGGTACATACAATAATTCACTGGCATATTTCTGCTTTGACGGCACGAAAGAAGAACTGGCTAAACTGACAGCCGCCGAGAAAGCAAAATTAAAAGTGATCTGCGCATTCCAGTATGCCAAACTCAACACTGCCACCAATGGCTTGCATGCCGGACAGTACGTAAAACTGAAATACTACAACAAGCAAACAGGAAAGCTGGAAGATAAATTCCCGGTAGGAACCACCGTAGGTTGGGTACTTAGCGCCAATGGCTTCTACACTTCAGGCAGCGGATCAAGCAGAGATTATCTGACCCGCGGAACTTCCGGAAGCGATGGCAAACCTTGGTACTATTCCATCCCGTCATGGAACCCCGAAAAGAATAATAAGAACCACACCATCATATTCACGGCTACCGACAAAGGCAAAGATTACATTTGCTTCGGATTCGAGGATATGAACAATGAAGGCGGAGGCGACGGCGACTGCAACGACGTCATGTTCCACATCATCGCCAATCCTATCAAGTCGGTAGTTCCTCCTCCCCATATTCCGGAAGAGGGAACGGTTGAAACCAAGGAGTACAAGAAAGGCATCCTGGCATTCGAAGACTACTGGCCCAGAAAGTTCGATTATGACCTCAACGACGTAGTAGCAAAATACGAATCGGCCATCACTTACGTACAGAAGACGGAAGACAAGGTGCCCGTAGGCGACGTAATGGTAAAGAGTCTGACCGACAAGATCTCCATGATCCATGCAGGTGCCGACCTGAAGAATGCTTTCTCTTATAAGGTAAACATTCCGGTAGCAAGTGTTCTGAAAGTAACAGTCGACGGAAACGACTATGCTCCTATTGTCGACGGCGTCGGATTCATCATCGACCTTTGCCCGGATGTGAACAGTGTTATCGAGCCCTACATCATCGGAACCACGCCGAAGGTTTACAACATAGTCATCACCCTGAAAGAAGGCGCTCTGTCACAAGACAACTTCAACAAAGATAAGCAGTTTGCCCCCTACAATCCGTTTATCTTCTCTACAGAAGGCAAAGAAATCCATCTGCCCAATTACACGCCGACGACAAGAGTCGATACATCGTACTTCGGAACAGAAGATGATATGTCCTCACCGGGCGCAAACAGATGGTATGTAAGTGGCACGGACAACCAGTACCCGTTTGCCCTCCACCTGAGCGGAGTATCTACTTACGATATTCCGGATGAACATAAGAGTATCGAAACTACCTATCCAAGATACACCAACTGGGTACTCAACGGATGTGGCAACATAGATGCCGACTGGTATATCAAATAGAAAAAACCGCAAACAAGAATAATGTACTATCAAAGCGAAGAGGATGAGCCCGTGAGGGGTTCGTCCTCTTCTTTTTTTAATAGATCATGTTGCAAAACATATATAAGTGTACAACTTACACCAAATAAAAGTGTTACTTTTACACCCAAAATAGGATAATTATCTCATTTTACATTTAATACATTATCATGAAAAAACAAATTCTATTCGCAGCAATCGCCGCAGCAGTGCTGTCAGCATGCAACAGCAAGCCGGCAACGGAATTAACGGAATCAGGACTGAATCCGGCTAACTTCCAAACAGAAGTGAATAACGAGCAAACTGCTCTCTACACGCTGAAGAATCAGGCGGGTATGGAAGTATGCATCACCAACTTCGGGGCACGCATCGTTTCGATTATGGTACCCGACAAAGACGGTAAGATGCAGGATGTAGTCCTGGGCTTCGACAGCATTGCCGATTACATCAACGTACCGAGCGACTTCGGTGCTTCGATTGGCCGTTATGCCAACCGCATCGCACAAGGACGTATCACACTGGACGGTGAAACCATTCAATTACCCAAAAACAATTTCGGACACTGCTTGCATGGAGGACCGAAAGGATGGCAATATAAGGTATATAGCGCACAACCGATCGACGCTACTACACTGGAACTGACTCTCAACTCTCCGGATGGCGACCAGAACTTCCCGGGCAACGTAACTGCCAAGGTTATTTATAAGTTGACAGAAGACAATGCTATCGACATCAAATACTCGGCCACTACCGACAAGAAGACGGTGATCAACATGACCAACCACTCTTACTTCAATCTTTCAGGTAATCCTGTCAACCCCATCACCGATAATATATTATATGTAAATGCAGACAATTTCACTCCGGTGGATAGCACGTATATGACTACCGGCGAAATCATCACTGTAAAAGATACTCCGATGGACTTCACCACTCCGAAAGCCGTAGGCCAGGATATCGACAAGTTCGACTATGTTCAGTTGAAGAACGGTAACGGATACGACCACAACTGGGTACTGAACCCACAAGGCGACATCAGCATTCCGGCCGCAAAACTGACTTCTCCTATAACCGGTATCACCCTCGAAGTATACACCGACGAACCGGGTATCCAGGTATACAGCGGTAACTTCCTCGATGGTAAAGTTACAGGTAAGAAAGGCATCGTGTACAAACAACGCACCGGTATCTGCCTCGAAACACAACACTATCCCGACAGCCCCAACAAGCCGGAATGGCCTTCTGTAGTACTCGAGCCGGGACAAACATACAGCAGCGAGTGTATCTTCAAATTCTCTGTAGAAAAATAATCCAACAGCAAACTATTAATAATCAAAGAATAAAAACACTATGAATTGGACATCACAAGAATTCATTTGGCTCGACTGGCTGATTATCATCATCGGAATCGGGTTAGTAACATGGGCGGTTTACCGTTCGGTACAAAAAGACAAACGCTTGCAACAGGGCGCCAACAGTGAAGACTACCTGTTTGGTAAAGGTGAACCCTGGTATATTATCGGTGCAGCTATCTTTGCTGCCAACATCGGATCTGAACACCTTGTAGGACTGGCCGGTACAGGCGCAAAATCGGGTGTAGGTATGGCCCACTGGGAAATGCAAGGCTGGATGATTCTTATCCTGGGATGGCTCTTTGTACCATTCTACCAACTTATGAACAATAAGATGGGCAAAATCATCACCATGCCCGACTTCCTCAAATATCGCTACACGCAGGCCACTGGTTCGTGGCTGTCTATTATCACGCTTATCGCGTACGTACTGACTAAAGTAAGTGTGACTGCCTTCACCGGAGGTATCTTCATGGAGAGCTTGCTCGGCTTGCCTTTCTGGTATGGTGCTATCGGCTTGATCGTACTGACAGGTATCTTTACTGTATTAGGTGGTATGAAGGGCGTTATGACCTTGTCGGCTATTCAGACTCCGATCCTTATTCTGGGTTCATTCCTGGTGCTTTTCCTCGGATTGGCAGCTTTGGGAGACGGAAGCATCACGGCTGGTTGGACAGCTATGATCGAATTCTCTAAAACACTGAACGTAGGAGCCGACGGTGTTGCACACGGAACCAACCACATGTTCCACTTCGAAACAGGTGACCCGATGTACGATGATTATCCTGGTTTCTGGGTATTTATCGGAGCATCCATTATCGGATTCTGGTACTGGTGTACCGACCAGCACATCGTTCAGCGTGTACTGGGTCAACGCAAAGGCGAATCGAATATCGAGGTAATGAAGCGTGCCCGTAGAGGTACGATCGCTGCCGGTTATTTCAAAGTATTGCCTGTTTTCATGTTCCTCATCCCGGGTATGATCGCTGCTGCTTTGGCTGCACGTCCTGATAGTGGTTTCACATTGACCGATCCTGATACTGCTTTTGGTTCTATGGTGAAATTTGTATTGCCCGCCGGAGTGAAAGGTATTGTAACCATCGGTTTCATCTCGGCACTGGTTGCTTCTTTGGCAGCTTTCTTCAACTCATGCGCCACGCTGTTTACAGAAGACTTCTACAAACCGAAGTTCAAAGGCAAGAGCGAAAGCACGTATGTATTTGTAGGTCGTGCTGCAACAGTGGTAGTAGTAGTACTGGGTATTATCTGGATTCCTGTGATGATGAGCCTCGGTAGCCTGTATGACTATCTGCAAGGCATCCAGTCATTGCTTGCTCCTGCCATGGTAGCCGTATTCGCACTGGGTATATTCTCTAAACGTATTACTCCGAAGGCTGGTGAAGCGGGTATGATCGTAGGTTTTGCCCTCGGTATGATCCGTCTGTTCACCAACATCTTCACCAATACCGGCAAAGACGTCATGTCTGGTTGGGGTTGGGAATGCACAGCCTGGTTCTGGCAAACCAACTGGTTGATCTTCGAGATCTGGTTGCTCGTATTCATCATCCTGCTGATGGTGGTAGTATCGTTCTTCACGCCGAAACCGACTGCTCAACAAGTGGAAGCCATCACTTTCACTCCCGAGTATATCCAACAGATCAAGAAGAGCTGGGACAAATGGGATGTTATTGCATCACTCGGTGTAGTATTGCTGTGTGCTCTGTTCTACATGTATTTCTGGTAAATAAAGAACAAGAATGAATAGTTTCTATAGTGCGAATCCTGCCTTCCACGTCGGTGTAGACTGCATCATCTTCGGTTTCAACGGAGATGGACTGAGCTTGCTGCTACTGAAGCGTAACTTCCAGCCGGCAATGGGCGAATGGTCGTTGATGGGAGGATTCGTACAAAAGAACGAAAGCGTGGACGATGCCGCCAAACGGGTACTGGCCGAATTGACCGGACTGAACAATGTGTTCATGGAGCAACTCGGTGCCTTTGGCGAAATCGACCGCGATCCGGGCGAACGGGTAGTATCTATCGCGTACTACGCACTGATCAACATCAATGAGTACGACCGCGAACTGGTACAAAAGCACAACGCCTTTTGGGTGAATATCAAGGAACTGCCGCCACTCATCTTCGACCATCCGCTCATGGTGGAACGTGCTCGTAAAAGGATGAGCCAGCGGGCAGCCTACAAGCCCATCGGATTCAATCTGTTGCCGAAGCTGTTCACTCTGTCACAGTTGCAAAGTCTGTACGAAGCCATTTATGGCGAAACGATGGACAAGCGGAACTTCCGCAAGCGGGTGGCCGAAATGGACTACATCGAGAAAACAGATAAGATAGATAAAACGGGTTCCAAACGAGGAGCTGCCTTGTATAAATTCAATAATAAGGTGTACCGCAAGGACCCGAAGTTTAAACTGTAAAAATCTTATGTTAGAAGCATTAAAAGAAAAAGTATTCCATGCCAATCTCGACTTGGTGAAGCATGGCTTAGTGATCTTCACTTGGGGAAATGTATCGGCCATCGACCGCGAAAGCGGACTGGTAGTGATCAAGCCCAGCGGAGTGAGCTATGACGATATGAAGGCGGAAGACATGGTGGTAGTCGACCTCGACGGCAAGGTTGTCGAAGGCAAACTGAAACCATCGTCGGACACGCCCACACACTTGGTACTGTATCGCGCCTTCCCGGAAATCGGGGGCGTGGTGCACACCCACTCTACCTACGCTACGGCCTGGGCACAGGCAGGACTCGACGTTCCGAGCATCGGTACCACACATGCCGACTACTTCCACGACGCCATCCCCTGCACAGCCGATATGACCGAAGCGGAAGTAACAGGTGCCTACGAGTTGGAAACCGGTAACGTGATTGTGAAACGCTTCGAAGGCTTGAACCCGGTACACACTCCGGGCGTGCTGGTGAAGAATCACGGTCCTTTCTCTTGGGGAAAAGATGCGCACGATGCCGTCCACAACGCCGTAGTCATGGAACAGGTAGCCAAGATGGCCAGCATTGCTTTTGCTGCCAACCCCAACCTGACCATGAACCCGTTGCTTATCGAAAAGCATTTCAACCGCAAACACGGTCCGAATGCTTACTACGGACAATGATTTTCATAATTGACAATTGACAATTGACAATTGACAGTTATGAAAGAGAATTTAATTAAAGAGAAAACGATGTTGTTTGCTGTGCGTATTGTAAACTTATACAAATACCTGACTAATGATAAGAAAGATTTTGTAATAGGTAAACAGTTATTGCGTAGCGGCACCAGCATTGGAGCAAACATCCGGGAAGCAGAGCAGGCTCAGAGTCGTCCTGATTTCATTCATAAGATTAACATCGCATTGAAAGAAGCGAATGAAACAGAATACTGGTTAGAGCTTCTCTACAAAACGGATTACATTGATCAGACTCAGTACGAAAGTATTAACAACGATTGCATTGAGCTGAATAAAATCTTGATTACAATAATCAAAACGACCAAAGAGAATAATTAAAAGTATTAACCCGCAATTGATTATGGATAGATTGACCCAACATAATTGTCAACTGTCAATTGTCAATTGTCAATTAAAAAACTCATTATGAACGCATTTGATAAGTATGAAGTATGGTTCGTAACCGGAGCACAGCTCCTGTACGGAGGCGATGCAGTCATCGCAGTAGACGCACATTCAAACGAAATGGTAGCCGGCCTGAACGCCAGCGGCAACCTGCCTGTTAAAGTAGTATATAAAGGTACGGTAAACTCTGCTAAGGAAGTTACCGCCGCCTTCAAAGCAGCCAACAACGACGACAAGTGTATCGGTATCATCACCTGGATGCACACCTTCTCTCCTGCTAAGATGTGGATTCACGGTTTGCAGGAACTGCGTAAGCCGATGTTGCACTTCCACACTCAGTTCAACAAGGAAATTCCTTGGCAGACTATGGACATGGACTTCATGAATCTGAACCAGTCGGCTCACGGTGACCGCGAATTCGGACACATCGTTACCCGTATGCGTAAGAACCGCAAGGTAGTGGTTGGCCACTGGCAGGACGAAGCTGCTCAGGCTAAGATCGCTGTTTGGATGCGTGTAGCTGCTGCTTGGGCTGATTCTCAGGATATGCTCATCATCCGCTTCGGCGACCAGATGAACAACGTAGCCGTTACCGATGGTGACAAGGTAGAAGCAGAAATGCGTCTGGGTTACCACGTAGACTACCGTCCTATTGCTGAATTGGTAGCTGTAATGGATCAGGTAACCGATGCCGAAATCGCTGCCATGATCGCTACGTACGAGAAAGAATACGACTTCGCAGCCAACTGCAAAGAAGGTGGCAAAGACCGCAAACAAGTGGTTGAAGCTGCTCGTGCTGAAATCGCTCTGCGTCGCTTCCTGGAAGAAAAAGGAGCCAAAGCATTTACTACCAACTTCGACGACCTCGCCGGTATCGACCAGCTTCCGGGCTTGGCCAGCCAGCGCCTGATGGTGGAAGGTTACGGTTTCGGTGCCGAAGGCGACTGGAAAACTGCTGCTCTCGTTCGCACCATGTGGTTCATGGGTCAGGGCTTGCCGAAGGGTTGCTCGTTCCTCGAAGACTACACGCTGCACTTCAACGGCGAAAAGAGCGCTATCCTCCAGGCTCACATGCTGGAAGTTAGCCCGATGATCGCTGAGCACAAGCCGAAGTTGGAAGTTCACCCGCTGGGTATCGGCGGTAAGAACGATCCGGCTCGTTTGGTATTCACTTCGAAGGAAGGCGAAGGCGTTGCTGCTACCGTAGTAGATATGGGTAACCGTTTCCGTCTCATCGTGAACAAGGTAGATTGTATCAAGAGCAAGGAACTTCCGAGCTTGCCGGTAGCTTCTGCCCTGTGGATTCCGCAGCCTAACCTCGAGATCGGCGCTGCTGCCTGGATTCTGGCAGGTGGAACTCACCATACCAGCTTCTCGTATGACCTAACTGTAGAATACCTGGAAGATTACGCAGAAATCGCAGGTATCGAAATGGTAGTAATTGATAATGATACAACCATCAGCAGCTTCAAGAAAGACCTGCAGATGAACGAAATCTATTACATGCTGAATAAAGCGCTTTGCTAATATAATTTTTATTCACCACAGAGTACAGAGTTCCACAGAGTTTTTTAATTCTGTCAAATTGAAAAGCAGAACTCTAAAAAACGAAACCTCTGTGAAACTCTGTGTGACTCTGTGGTGAATTAATAAAAAAACACTATGAACAACAAATACGTAATTGGATTAGACTACGGAAGCGACTCGGCCCGTGCCGTCATCGTGAACGCGTTGACCGGCGAAACCCTCGCTACCGCTGTGAAATATTATCCTCGTTGGACGAAAGGTTTGTATTGCAATCCTGCCATCAACCAGTACCGCCAACATCCGCAAGACTACATCGACGTGCTCGAAGGAACTGTGAAGGAAGCTCTCGCTGCCTGCCCCGCCGGAACAGCCGAACAAGTAGTGGGTATCGCTTTCGATACTACCGGTAGTACGCCCGCATTCACAGATGCTACAGGTACTCCCCTCGCCCTGCTCCCCGAATTTGCAGAAAACCCCAACGCTATGTTCGTGTTGTGGAAAGACCATACGGCTATCCGCGAAGCCAATGAAATCAACAAGCTTTGCAAAGAGTGGGATGTGGACTACAGCGCATACGAAGGTGGTATTTATTCTTCTGAATGGTTCTGGGCGAAGGCTTTGCACGTACTGAGAGACGACGCCAATGTTCGCGCCAAGGCATACAGCATCGTGGAATACTGCGAGTGGTTACCCGCTCTGATCACCGGAGTGAAACGTAGCGACGACGTAGTACGCAGCCGTTGCGCCAATGGTCACAAAGCCATGTGGCATGAAAAATGGGGCGGTCTGCCTTCGGAAGAATTCCTCGTGAAGCTCGATCCGATGTTGGCAGGTTACCGTGACCGTTTGTTTACGGAAACTGAAACAGCCGAGAAGCCAGTTGGCAAACTGAGCGAAGAGTGGGCAGCCCGTCTGGGCCTGAGCACCGACGTTATCGTTGCCGGTGGTGCGTTCGACTGCCACATGGGTGCTGTAGGTGCCGGTGTAACACCGAACACATTGGTTCGTATCATTGGAACATCGACTTGTGACGTGATGGTAGCTTCGTACGAAGAAATCGGTCACAACCTGATCAAGGGTATCTGCGGACAGGTAGACGGTTCAGTTATCCCGGGTATGGTAGGTCTGGAAGCTGGTCAGTCGGCTTTCGGTGATATCTACGCCTGGTTCAAGCAAGTATTGGAATTCCCAATGAAGAGCATCGTTGCCAACAGCACGCTGATCGACGACGCTACCAAGGCTAAGTTGATCGAAGAAGCATCGAGCAAGATGATTCCGGCTTTGACTGCTGAAGCCGAGAAGGTTCCAGTAAGCGAAAGCACCGTGATTGCTACCGACTGGATGAACGGTCGCCGCACACCAGATGCTAACCAGATGCTGAAAGGTACCATCACGGGTATTTCACTCGGCACAACGGCTCCGCTGATCTTCCGTGCCTTGGTTGAAGCGACTGCTTTCGGCTCGAAAGCCATCGTAGAACGCTTCCGCAATGAAGGGGTACGTATCGATAACGTGATCGGTATCGGTGGTATCGCCCTGAAATCTCCGTTCGTGATGCAGACGTTGAGCGACGTGCTGAACATGCCTATCAAGGTATGCCGCACCGACCAGGCTTGTGCTCTCGGCGCTGCCATGTTTGCTGCTACCGCTGCCGGCGTATTCACTAAGATCGAAGATGCACAGAAAGCTATGGGTTCAGGCTTCGCCAGCGAATACCAGCCGAATGCTGCCAATGCCGCCGCTTACAACGAAATATACGAGAAGTATATCAAACTGGGACAGTTCACAGAGAAAGAACTGTTTAGCTAATATTTTATTTCACCACAGAGGACACAGAGTTTCACGGAGTTTTTCATTTCACATAAATTCTCTCTGAGAAGATGCTAAGCTCTACAAATTAAACTCTGTGAAACTCTGTGTGACTCTGTGGTGAATCTTTATCCTTTTACAAGCGTTTCCACCTCTTTTCGCTTGTTCTAATTTTATCCAAAACACCATGAGACAATCCACCCTTTTACTTATCCTCCTTTGCACATTTATCACCCATACCGCTTCTGCCCAACCCCGGAAGCAGGTTTCTCTGTTCCCCCTCAACGAAGTAGAACTGCTGGAAAGCCCTTTCCTGAAAGCACAGCAGGCCGACCTTCGTTACATTCTCGAACTGGATGCCGACCGCCTGTTGGCTCCTTTCCTCCGCGAAGCCGGACTTACACCGAAAGCTCCTTCGTACACTAACTGGGAGAATACCGGTCTGGACGGACACATCGGCGGACACTACCTCTCAGCACTTTCCATGATGTACGCCGCTACAGGCGATAAAGCCGTCAAGGAACGCCTCGACTACATGATCAACGAACTGCGCCGCGCCCAACAAGCCGTCGGCACGGGATTCATCGGCGGCACACCAGGCAGCTTACCTCTCTGGGCCGAAATCAAAGCCGGCAAAATTCGCGCTGGTGGTTTCAGTCTGAACGACAAGTGGGTACCGCTGTACAACATTCACAAAACATACGCCGGCCTGCGTGATGCCTATCTCCACGCCGGCAGCGAACTGGCCAAACAAATGCTGATCGAGCTGACCGACTGGATGATTGATATCACCGCCGGACTGACCGACGCACAGATGCAGGACATGCTCCGCAGCGAACATGGCGGGCTGAACGAAACATTTGCCGATGTGGCTGCTATCACTGGCGACAGCAAGTACCTCACACTGGCACACCGCTTCTCACACCAAATCATCCTCGAGCCGCTGCTCAAGGATGAAGACCGTCTGACGGGCATGCATGCCAACACACAAATCCCGAAGGTGATCGGCTTCAAGCGTATTGCCGATCTGGAACAGAATGCCGCTTGGGATCATGCTTCCAACTTCTTCTGGGAAACGGTAACCGAGCATCGCTCGGTATGTATCGGCGGAAACAGTGTACGCGAACATTTCCACCCGGCCAATAACTTCACTCCGATGCTGACCGACCGCGAAGGTCCGGAGACCTGCAACACGTATAACATGCTCCGCCTAGCGGAGATGCTGTACCAAACCAGCACCGATCCCCACTACATGGACTATTGCGAACGGGCACTCTACAACCACATCCTCTCTACCGAAGAACCGGACAAAGGTGGCTTCGTTTACTTCACCTCTATGCGCTCGGGACACTACCGGGTGTACTCGCAACCGCAAACCAGTTTCTGGTGCTGCGTCGGTTCGGGCTTGGAGAATCATACCAAATACGGGGAGTTTATCTATGCGCACTCGGACGATGCGTTGTTTGTCAACCTCTTTGTACCTTCTCGTCTGAACTGGAAGGAACGGGGAATCACGCTTCGCCAGGATACCCGTTTCCCGGACAACGGCCAAGTGACGCTGACCATCGAACAGGCTTCCAAGAAGAGCACGGCCCTGAATGTACGCTATCCGGCATGGGCCGAAGGCATGAAAGTGGCTGTCAACGGTAAGTCTTATCCGTTCAACGCGCAAGTCGGTGGATACGTTACCATCGACCGCAAATGGAAGAAGGGCGACGTCGTTACGATCGACCTGCCGATGCAGGTACGTCTGGAACAAATCCCCGACAAGCAGGATTACTACGCATTCATGTACGGCCCCATTGTGCTGGCTGCTGTAACAAGTACCGACCACTTGGACGGTCTGTATGCCGACGACAGCCGTGGCGGACACATCGCTCATGGTAAGTTGATGCCGATGCAGGATAACTCCATCCTGGTAGGCAATCCGGAAAGTATCCGTAGCTCATTGACCCGCCAGCCGGGCGATGCTCTCTCTTTTGCTTATAAGGGAGCTATCCATCCGGTTACAGAGAAGCCGCTGGAGCTGATTCCGTTCTTCCGTCTGCACAATGCACGTTATGCCATCTATTTCCGTCAGGCCGATGAGCAACAACTGAAAGCCATCATCGAGGAGACCGAGCGAGTGGAACGTCAGGTCATGGAGCTGGCACAGCGCACCGCCGATCTGATATTCTGCGGCGAGCAGCAACCGGAATCGGACCACAACATCAAGTTCGAAGATTCCCGTACCGGCATACAAAATGACCTGCATTATCGCCGCGCTAGCGGTTGGTTCAGCTACGACCTCAAGGTAAAAGAAGGAACCGCCACTCAACTGATGCTGACGACTGTGAAGAACAACAAGGTGCAAACCACCATCACCATTAACGGTCAGCAGCTTTCGGGCAATCCGGTTATCGCTGATGTCGTCGCAAGCGAAGGAGCGCTCGAAACAGCTACTTATACGCTACCCGAACCACTGAAGCCCGGCACCTACACCGTCCGCTTCGCACCAGCCAACGGCCGGAGCACCGCTGATATTTACGAAGTAAGATTAATCAAATAAAAAATATGAAACGAATCACATTACTCGCCTTGCTCCTTCCACTGGCCGGAGCAATCGCTGCACAAGAAGTGCAAGGCCCGGATGGTGCTCTAAAAGTTAAACTGGAGCTGTCCGATGCCGGAGCTCCCTCCTACTCCGTCACCTACAATAATAAGGTGATACTGGAACCGTCGCCCCTCGGGCTGGAAACATCCATCGGCCATTTCCTCACCGGACTGAAAAGCGCCGGAAGTGCCACTCGCCTCATTGACGAAACATACACCATGCCGCACGCCAAAGTGAGCCGGGTACACTACGTAGCCAATGAATTAAAAGCCAGTTACCTTAACGAGAGAGGCGATACGTTGCAGATCATCTTCCGGGTGAGCAACAACGACATCGCGCAGGCTTACCGCCTGTCATCCCGGAGACGGACGCACTGTACTGTGAACCGTGAAGCAACCGGGTTCGACTTCCCGCTGCACACCACTACATTCATCACCCCACAAGCTCCGGGTGGTGACGGCTGGATGCGCACCAAGCCGAGTTACGAGGAAGAATACACAATGGACGAGGCCATCGGCACTCCCTCGAAGTACAACCTGGGATATACCTTCCCAGCCCTGTTCCATGTGGGCAATGACGGTTGGGCACTTATCTCCGAAACAGGTGTAAGCAGCCGCTATGTCGGTACCCGCCTGAGCGACGGAACGAAAGAAGGTCTGTACACCATCGCTTTCCCTGAAAAGAACGAGAACGACGGCATGGGCGACGCCACCGCGACGGCTGCCCTTCCGCTGCTAACATCGTGGAAGACAATCACCGTAGGCGAGAACCTCCGACCGATTGTGGAAACGACTTCGGCTTACGACAATGTACGTCCGCTGTACCAACCCAGTCAGGTATTCAAGCCCGGCCGCTCTACCTGGAGCTGGATTTTGTGGCAAGACCAAAGCTGCAACTACAACGACCAGAAGATCTTCATCGACCTGGCTGCCGATATGGGCTGGGAATATATCCTGATCGATGCCCTATGGGACAAGCAGATCGGTTACGAGAACATGCCTTCGCTCATCGCTTACGCCCAATCGAAAGGGGTGGACGTGATTCTGTGGTACAACTCCAACGGCGCGTGGAACGATGCTCCGCAAGGTCCGCACCACCGCATGGATACGGCTCCTGCCCGTGAAAAGGAGATGGCCTGGATGCAATCGCTCGGTGTGAAGGGTATCAAGGTGGACTTCTTCGGAGGCGATAAGCAAGTGACCATGAAACTATACGAGGACATCCTGACGGATGCTAATAAATATGGTATCGGCGTGAATTTCCACGGCACTACCCTGCCCCGCGGCTGGGAACGGATGTATCCCAACCACATGACCAGTGAAGCTGCGTTGGTGTCGGAAAACCTGGTATTCCAGCAGTACCATGCCGACCGCGAAGCACAACGCGCCACGCTCTATCCGTTCATCCGCAACGCAGTGTCGAATATGGACTATGGCGGCACGTTCTTCAACCAACGTTTCTCGAAGGAGGGTGTAACCAAAGGTACCATCCGCAAAACCACCATTGCTTTCCAGATAGCCACAGCTACACTGTACAATTCATCCGTTCAGCACTTCGGTGTCACTCCGAACAACCTGACAGAACAGCCGGACTATGTGCTCGACTTCATGAAGAAGGTACCGACCGTTTGGGACGAAACCCGCTTCATCGACGGTTATCCGGGCAAATATTGCGTCATCGCCCGTCGGTACGGCCAGCAGTGGTACGTGTCGGCTGTGAATGCTACCGACAAACCCATGAAACTGACGGTAAACGTGCCCTGGTTGGCAGGAAAGATCACGCAAGTCATCTATGACAACGCCGACCGCACTGCCGGATTGAAGCCGGCCAGCGTGGACAAAAAAGGTCAGTTGGTCATCGAGATGCTCGCCGAAGGCGGAGCAATGGTTTTTTAACGCAACAGACACATAGTAAACAAATAACCAATCATATTTTATAAACTAAAGCAACATGAGAACAAGAATTCTTTTCAGCGGAGCGCTCCTGGCAGCCTCCTTGTCGCTCTCAGCGCAGAAGAGTGCGACGGTCAAAGTGAACATCAACGAAGGTAAGCAGATCATCCCGAAGGAAATCTACGGACAGTTTGCCGAACACCTCGGTTCATGTATCTACGGCGGACTCTGGGTAGGCGAAAACTCACCCATTCCTAACACACAAGGTTACCGTACCGACGTGCTCAACGCCCTGAAAGAGTTGAAAGTACCCGTACTGCGTTGGCCGGGCGGCTGCTTCGCCGACGAATACCACTGGATGGACGGTATCGGCCCGAAAGCCAATCGCCCGAAAATGGTGAACAATAACTGGGGTGGTACCATCGAGGACAACAGCTTCGGTACGCACGAATTCCTTAACCTATGCGAAATGCTGGGTTGCGAGCCTTACATCAGCGGAAACGTAGGCAGCGGCACGGTAGAAGAACTTGCCAAATGGGTGGAATACATGACTTCGGACGGTGACTCGCCCATGGCCAACCTCCGTCGCCAAAACGGTCGCGACAAAGCATGGAGTGTGAAATACCTCGGCGTAGGTAACGAAAGCTGGGGTTGCGGCGGAAGCATGCGCCCGGAATACTATTCGGACCTGTACCGTCGTTACGCTACTTATTGCCGTAACTACGATGGCAACCGCCTGTACAAAATCGCCAGCGGAGCCAGCGACTATGATTACAACTGGACCGATGTGCTGATGAAGCAAGTAGGCCACAACATGCAAGGTCTCTCATTGCACTACTACACCGTCACCGGATGGAGCGGAAGCAAGACAGCCGCTACGAAGTTCAATGCCGAAGATTACTACTGGACCATGGGCAAGTGCCTTGAAGTGGAAGACGTGATCAAGAAGCATTGCGACATCATGGACAAGTACGACAAGAACAAACGCATCGCCCTTCTGCTTGATGAGTGGGGAACCTGGTGGGACGAAGAACCGGGTACCGTACGCGGTCACCTCTACCAGCAGAACACACTGCGCGACGCTTTCGTAGCCAGCCTCTCGCTCGACGTATTCCACAAGTACACCGACCGTCTGAAGATGGCCAATATCGCCCAGATCGTCAACGTATTGCAATCGATGATCCTTACCAAGGATAAAGATATGGTACTTACGCCCACTTACTATGTGTTCAAGATGTACCAGCCTCATCAGGATGCTACGTACCTGCCGATCGACCTGATCTGCGATCGTATCAAAGCTCGTGACGGACGCGTAGTACCGATGGTCAGTGCCACCGCATCGAAAGACAAAGCCGGTAAGATCCACGTATCACTCTCGAACGTCGACGTAGACAACGAACAGGAAATCACCATCGAACTGCCCGGAATCAAGGAGACAAAGGCTGTAGGCGAGATGTTGACCTCGGCCAACCTGACCGACCACAACACTTTCGAAAAACCGAACACCGTAAAACCCGTTCCTTTCAAGGAATTAAAAATAACGAAAGGTGTACTGAAAGTGAAGCTCCCGGCGAAGTCGATCGTGACACTTGAGTTACAGTAAATCAGCGCGTGAACTTATTGTATTTCAAACAACAAGCTGCGTAAAAATCCAATAAAAAGACAGGTAGAGATAGTTCTTCATTCGGTTGAAAGAACTATCTTTGCCAATAAATTTCTAACATTTACAGAATATGAACGATAACAAACTGATGAACCGCGCGGCCGATAATATCCGTATCCTGGCTGCTTCGATGGTCGAAAAAGCCAATTCCGGTCACCCGGGAGGTGCCATGGGTGGTGCCGACTTTGTCAACGTGCTCTTCTCCGAGTTTTTAGTATACGATCCGCAGAATCCCCGTTGGGAAGGCCGCGACCGCTTCTTCCTCGACCCGGGACACATGTCGCCGATGCTGTATTCTTCACTCGCCCTCACCGGCAAATACACCATGGACGAACTGTCACAGTTCCGTCAATGGGGCAGCCCCACCCCGGGCCATCCCGAAGTGGACATCATGCGTGGTGTGGAAAATACATCGGGCCCGCTCGGTCAGGGACATACCTACGCTGTAGGTGCGGCCATCGCTGCCAAGTTCCTCCAGGCTCGTTTCGGCGAAGTGATGAATCAGACTATTTATGCTTACATCTCGGACGGTGGCGTTCAGGAAGAAATTTCACAAGGTGCCGGCCGTATGGCAGGTACATTGGGCTTGAACAACCTCGTTATGTTCTACGACTCGAACGATATCCAGCTCTCTACTCCGACCTGCGAGGTAACGGTAGAAGATGTAGCTAAAAAATACGAAGCATGGGACTGGAAGGTGATCACCATCAACGGTAACAACACCGACGAAATCCGCCAGGCACTCGTAGAAGCGAAAGCCGAAACTGCCCGTCCGACGCTGATCATTGGTAAGACTATCATGGGTAAAGGCGCCCTCCGCAAAGACGGAACCAGCTACGAAGCCGACTGCGCTACGCACGGTGCTCCGCTTGGTGGCGACGCTTACGTTAACACCATCAAGAACCTCGGCGGTAACCCCGAAGCTCCGTTCACCGTATTCCCCGAAGTAGCCGCACTGTATGCCAAACGTGCCGAAGAGCTGAAAGGCATCGTAGCCGGACGCATGGCTGCGAAAGCTACCTGGGCCAAAGCCAACCCGGAACTGGCTGCCAAGATGGAAAACTTCTTCTCGGGCAAAGCTCCTCAGATCGACTGGAGTGCTGTGACTCAGAAAGCAGGCGCTGCCACCCGCGGTGCATCGGCCACTGTACTGGGCGTACTGGCCAAACAAGTAGAAAACATGATCGTAGCCTCAGCCGACTTGTCGAACTCTGACAAGACCGACGGCTTCCTGAAGAACACCTACGCTTTCAAGCGCGGTGATTTCAGCGGCGCCTTCTTCCAGGCTGGTGTATCAGAGTTGACGATGGCTTGCGTATGTATCGGTATGGCACTGCACGGCGGTGTGATTGCTGGTTGCGCTACGTTCTTCGTATTCTCTGACTATATGAAACCCGCCGTACGTATGGCTGCCTTGATGGAAGTGCCAGTGAAGTTCATCTGGACACACGATGCTTTCCGCGTAGGCGAAGACGGCCCAACACACGAACCCGTAGAACAGGAAGCACAAATCCGTTTGATGGAGAAATTGCAGAACCACAAGGGACACAACTCGATGTTGGTTCTTCGTCCGGCCGATGCAGAAGAGACCACTCAGGCATGGAAGCTGGCGATGGAAAACATCTCTACTCCTACCGGTTTGATCTTCTCTCGTCAGGACATCGCTCCGCTGCCTGCCGGTAATGATTATACACAAGCTGCCAAAGGTGCTTACATTGTAGCCGGCTCAGAAGAAAATCCGGATGTGATCCTGGTGGCTTCGGGTTCGGAAGTTTCTACGCTGCTTGCCGGTACTGAACTGCTTCGCAAGGATGGCGTGAAGATCCGCGTGGTATCGGCTCCGTCGGAAGGTTTGTTCCGTAGCCAGAGCAAGGAATACCAGCAATCGGTATTGCCTTGTGGTGCCAAGACCTTCGGTCTGACAGCCGGCCTTCCGGTGAATCTCCAAGGCTTGGTAGGTTGCAACGGTAAGGTGTTCGGTTTGGAATCGTTCGGTTTCTCTGCTCCGTACAAGGTGCTCGACGAGAAGCTCGGTTTCACTGCACAGAACGTGTACAACCAGGTAAAAGAAATGTTGTAATGAAAACAATAGGAATTTGCGCCGACCATGCCGGATACGAACTGAAAGAGTTCGTACGCAGCTGGTTGCAGGCCACAGGTTGGGAATTCAAGGACTTCGGCACTTTCTCACCGGACAGTGTGGATTATGCTGATTTCGCCCATCCGCTTGCCAACGCGATAGAAGCCGGGGAATGTTATCCGGGAATCGCCATCTGTGGCAGTGGAAACGGCATCAACATGACGCTGAACAAGCATCAGGGCATTCGTGCCGCATTGTGCTGGTCACCGATCATTGCTCGTTTGGCTCGTCAGCATAACAATGCAAACGTATTGGTGATGCCGGGACGGTTTGTTACGACGGAAGAGGCGGATGCTATCATGACTCAGTTCTTCGGGACAGAGTTCGAGGGTGGTCGTCATCAGACGCGTATTGACAAGATGCCGTGCCGATAAAATAAACGCATCCTTTTGTGATTCCCCAATCAAAACGGGAGAGTTCGAATACTGTATAGTTTCGTACTCTCCCGTTTTTTGCTATGCGTCCATATATAGGATAACATCATAGATCAATAGATTTATCCATGAGACATACACTAAAAGGAAGATGCGCAAAACTCTTTGTTTCAAAAGCTACATACCCTTGCTTCTTATACCATTCTTTAAGCACTGCATTAGAATCAATCAGTCCGATGGATATACGTTTCCCACCGAGTTCCTTGATCCGGTTTGAAGCAAAATTCATTAAATGAACGCCAATTCCCGAGTGTCTATACTCAGGAGCAACGGCCAGTTTCTCTATATAAAATGTATCAGGTGCATTTAACGCTTGCTCAATGGCAATGAATCCAAATGATTTAGCGATGTATCCTCTGGAACATGCCGCCAAGAGCACACAGAGAAGGAGTGTATAGATAAATTTCTTTTTCATCTTACATGGCAGATATGGTACATTCTGCGACAAAGATACAAATCTATTCGTAAGAAAATACGACATACACGTAGAACAATGAACCGATATGCTCACTTTTTTGTTTATATTTGCACAACCAAACTTAAATTCCCGATAATAATGTCACATTTACCTCATTTAATGACGGACTTGGCCCTCATTTTGGTTTCGGCAGGAATCATCACACTTATATTCAAATGGTTGAAACAACCTTTAGTGCTGGGTTATATCGTAGCCGGAGTACTGGCTGGTCCATACATACACATATTCCCAACGGTAACCGATGCCGCCAATATCAATATCTGGGCGGAGATCGGTGTGGTGTTTCTGCTCTTCGCACTGGGTCTGGAATTCAGTTTTAAGAAACTAATGAATGTGGGAGGAACAGCCTTCATTACTGCCACCACGGAAGTGATCACCATGTTGATTGTAGGGTACTTTGTCGGAATCCTTTTGGGATGGTCCACCATGGACAGCATCTTCCTGGGAGGAATGCTTTCCATGTCGTCTACCACTATTATCATCAAGGCTTTCAACGACTTAGGGCTACGGAGTCAGAAGTTTACAGGTATTGTATTCGGCACGCTGGTAGTCGAAGACCTGGTAGCCATCCTGATGATGGTGTTGCTATCAACTATGGCCGTCACCCGCGACTTTGCCGGCGAAGCCATGCTGGGCAGTATCCTGAAAGTCGCCTTCTTCCTCATCCTTTGGTTCCTCGTAGGTATCTACATCCTTCCCGCCTTCTTCAAGAAAGCCCGGAAACTGATGAACGACGAAACCTTGCTGATTATCTCCCTCGGGCTATGCCTGGCGATGGTGGTACTGGCCACCAACACCGGATTCTCGGCTGCATTGGGCGCTTTCATCATGGGCTCTATTCTGGCCGAAACAGTGGAAGCAGAGCATATTGAACATATCATCAAGCCGGTGAAGGACTTGTTCGGCGCTATCTTCTTCGTATCCGTAGGTATGCTGGTAAACCCCGCCATTTTGGTAGAATACGCCTGGCCGGTGGTTATCATCACGCTGACTACCATCATTGGAAAAGCATTCTTCTCTTCGTTTGGCGTGTTGCTCTCCGGACAGAACCTAAAAATATCCATCCAGTCGGGATTCAGTTTGGCGCAGATTGGTGAGTTCGCTTTCATCATCGCTTCGCTGGGTGTCAGCCTGGGCGTGATGAACAACGTGATATACCCCATCATCGTGGCTGTATCCGTTGTGACCACCTTCACCACCCCCTACTTCATCCGGTTGGCCGACCCGTTTGCCGACTGGCTGTACCGGGTGCTGCCCGACAGCGCCATCGCTTTCCTCAACCGCCACGCGTCCGGTTCCAAAACCATCAACCACGAAAGCGAATGGAAGCAATTGCTCAAAACGTATACCGGCAAAATCATCATCTATGTGGTGTTGCTGGTGGCCATCATTCTGTTTTCTATGCATTTCCTTACGCCGTTCCTGGCCGATAAGATAGAAGGTATCTGGGGAACCATCCTCTCAGCAACCGTGACGCTGGTCTGTATGGCTCCATTCATCATCGCCCTGATCTCGAATCGGACCAACTCGCCCCAACTATTTATGAAACTCTGGAACGACAGCAAGTACAACCGTGGCCGACTTATCTCGCTGGTACTGTTCCGCGTGTTCGTGGCTATGGCTGCCATCACATTCGTGCTGATACAGTTGTTCGATTTCGGATACATCTGGACCCTCATCATCGCCCTGACCGTGCTGATCTTCATCCTTGTTTTCCGCCGGGATCTGAACCAATATTCCAAACTAGAAGGTCACTTCCTGACCAATCTCAACCTGCGGGAAGAAGCCGAACGGGCGCGCCATCCGCTGAAAGCCGTTTTCGAAAGCCAACTAAACAACAAGAATATCCATATTACCAGCATGACGGTTTCACCCGATTCGTCGTGCATCGGCAAAACACTGAAGGAGTTGGATTTTCGTAACAATTACGGTGTCAATGTAGTGAAGATTACCCGTGGACATCATGAGATCTATATCCCCGAAAGTTCGGAATATATCTATCCGCAGGATAAAATCGCTGTAGCCGGTACTGACGAACAAATTCGTCGGTTTGCCGAACGAATCGAATCGGAACAAAGCGACACTGAAACAACGCCGCCAACCACCAAAGAGATTAGTTTGCTTTCCTTCACCATCGACGAGCATTTCCCCTACATGGGACAAAGCCTCGGCGAGTCAGAAATCGGTAAGAAGCATAATTGTTTGATTATCGGTATTGAACGTCTGGATGCTTCTTTGATGAATCCGCATCACACCACTGTATTTGAACCGGGCGACTTGGTATGGGTGGTTGGCGAAAAGAAAATGCTGGAGAAAATGTGTAAGTAGGAGTTATTTGACATGCACATCAAACTGATATCCCCCCAGATGAGTCTCCGCCCGATGGACTCTGTATTCAAGCGGGTCCTCTCCCCTTCCCTGTCATTGGTAACGCTGGCAAGCCTCACGCCACGCCAACACCATGTATGGATCGAAGACGAAAATATATCGAAGATATCCCTCACTGATTCGCCCGACCTGGTAGGTATCACCGTCAACGTAGACACATCGGAACGTGCTTTCTGTATCGCCGGACAATACCGCCAGCGAGGCGTGAAAGTGGTATTCGGTGGAATTCATGCCTCCACCAATCCGGAGTTGATGTTGAAGCATTGCGATGCCGTCGTCATCGGCGAAGCAGAAGCTATCTGGGAGCAACTCTTGGAAGACGCCGCCTGCAACCGCCTGCAATCCATCTACCAAAGCACCACCGTCCCCGATCTGGAACTCGTGCCGATACCCGACTGGACCTATATCCAAACCAACAACTACCTGTATCACAACATCGTAGTCACCAGCCGGGGTTGCCCATTCAAGTGCAACTTCTGCTACAACAGCAGCGAGTACGTATCCAACCCGTTCCGTAACCGGCCGCTTGCCAACGTACTGAAAGAGATAGAACAGCTCGGCACCAGGCAAATCATGTTCATCGACGACAATTTCATTGGGAATATCACCTGGACCAGGGAATTCATCCAAGCCATCAGGCACAAAGGATATACCTGGCACGCTGCCGTTTCGGCCAATATTTACCATCATCCGGAACTGATCGACGACTTTGCCGCATCGGGCTGCAAAAGCCTCTTCATCGGATTCGAGTCGATCGTATCCGCCTCCATCGAATCAGCACAAAAGAAACAAAACAAAGTACAGGAATACGAAGCGCTGATCCGAATGCTACATGCTCGCGGAATCATGATCAATGCCAGCCTGGTATTCGGCTTCGACCACGACCAACCGACAGTGTTTCGGGAAACACTCGACTGGCTCGTACGCAACAAAATAGAAACCATGACGGCCCACATCCTGACACCTTATCCCGGCACGGCCCTGCACAAGCAGTTAGTAGCAGAGAACAGGATCATTGTGACCGATTCCAGCCAATACAACACCTCCAACGTAGTGTTCCAACCCCGGCAGATGAGTGTCGAAGAACTGAGAAACGGCTACCTGTGGATTTACAAAGAATTTTACTCCGTGAAGAATATCTGGAAGAGAAGACCGGCAACCCGGCCGACCGTAAAGCCCTATTTCCTGTTCAACTTCGGATACCGGAAATATGGCCGTATCACCTCATTCATCGGTACCTTGGGATTGATGAGTCACATCGGTCGACTGGCCCGCCGCATCTCATACGGCATCAGCTAATAAAGAACCAATTGCCCCGGCAAGCATCCACTTCCCGGGGCAATTTTAGTTATCCAAGGTATGCTATAACCTCTTTGGCCACTCTTTTGGCCACTGTACGCCATTGCTGTAGTTCCTCCGCTTCTTGCTGGTACTCGGCATATTTATCCGGATCAGCATCACGATTTAACAGATTTAGCATTATGGCCGTCACATCATCTGCCGTATAGCGCGCACTCACTATTCCTGCCACGACATCCCCATAAGTAAGATCATTATCGCAGGTTGCGATATCATATTCATACACGACAGTATTGCCACGAATGACTCTCTCATTGAAAGCGATGACATGCATCCCGGCACTCTTGGCGACTACCGGCAAAACATCGTACGATGTAGCTGTATTTATTTCTTTCATAACTTCTTCCTTTTAAAAATTACACACGGCTCTCACATTGGCTGTTCTTTGATGCTTTCTGTGATTATAATAGGTCAAATTAGCATTATCCTTTATAGTGGACATAGTAATAGTCCATGCATATTCATTTCCATATTCCGTTGACGAATAATAGTGAATGCCATTTTTAAACACAGTGAATATAGGAGCATTATTAGAATCTTTATAATCCTGCAAATGCTTGAATATAGCTTCTCCCCTTGTATTTACCGTCCGGTATTCCTCGCTGAGAAACCACCACAATCTTACCAAATCGAAGTATGCAGGCAAGTACCACTCACCTCGCTTAAACTTCGGGCTAAGTACTTCTCCTTCATTCACCACAGCCGGTTCGTATAGCTTACAGTATGAAACAGCAGGATAGAAAATATTACCACTTCCATCCGTGTTATTCAAGACATTGGTATTATAATCATTCACCGCAATGGTTAATTCATCCTCTGTTTGCGGTATCTCATAATCTCTGCTCAGCAACCTAGAGTCCCGATATGCCAGTATGAAAGCTGTATTTTCCTTTCCTTTCTTGTCGGCAAGTGCGCTTCCATCAGGAAAATTCCGATACTCCCCACTAAGCAGATAGTTATCTGCAGAAAAGTTATTAATAACATTTACAGTACCTTCAATCGTACTCCTGTCAACAAGAGTAGGCAAGTTCTCCGTCAATCCCCAGGTTTTGGCCAGAGTTTCTTTGCAAGCCACCATTCTGCGGTCCGTAGGGTCGCTTTCATTGATATAATAACAAATTCCTACAACCGTTTTGCTTGGGTTGTACATATTGGAATAGGTACCATCCGCATAAACAAAATCTCCGACTTCCGGAAGCCTGGTATATAGCAGTAAAGTATACGTACCAACCACGGTTGTATGGTCCGTCTTAGTGACTGTGGCCGTAACTATCGTTTGAGGTTTATTAGCGATAGTTCCCAACTTCATGACAGTAACCATCCCACTATTAGGATCAATTGTAGCATACTCATTGACAGGCATACTCCATACGATAGATGTAAAGTTATTTCCCCTGGTCGGAGTTGTATTCAGAACAAACTGGAAATCACCAGCCGATTCAATGATGGTGGGCCCGACAATAGCAACAGCACTTACATTTACCTTCGTATACTCTACATACAATCCATTCTTCGTGCTATCAATGTTTCCATATACCGCCAACAGTTTCGCCTTCTGTGTACCCGTAATGGTATTTGTGCTCGTCGTAAGCAAAGAAATCTTGCCGGTCAACTTCGCACCGAGTTCGCAAAGCCTCATCAGATTCTCCACGGAGAAGTCTGTCCAATCCACATTGCCCAGAACAATAGACTCCAGTATCATCCCTTCGTCTCTGCTCAAACAACGTTCGATAAGAGTCTGTGAACTAATCTTCGGGCAACCGGTGATAGCTATAGACGTGAGACTACCGATGCCTTGCAAAGTCAGTTCGGTCAATTGATCGAAATCAGCCAACTCCAGTTTCCTGATAGCACTACCGAGCCGCAGCGTTTTCAGCGCACTGGTTGTCGGGATAGAAATGCCCACAATCGGCGTACCCGTAAAATCTATCTTCTCAATCTGCTCGCTATACACCGTGACAGCCTTCGTCAAAGAAAGATTATACGTCACCACCAACTCCTTCAACATCTTATTGCCCGACAAGTCAAAACCACTATTACTCAACTGCGTATTGGGCACGGCTGCCGTATAGTTCAGCACCAACTTCTGCAAACGCTTGCATTTGGGCAGGTTCGTCTGTATATCCACCTGACCAAGTCCTTCCAATCCAGATTCCATTTTCTGTCCATAAGCATCCTCCGAGTAGGTGCTGATCTCCGTCACCATATCGCAATCATAGATCGTGAATGTCGACTCATTCGATCCCGATGCAGTAATACCATTTTCAAAGTAAACCGGCTCGCCGTTGTAGATGTTACGGATATTCTTCACACCCCCACTTCCCCAGTTGAGCGAAGCATAAATCGGACAGTAATGACGCAGGGCTATCCCTTTACCACGTGTCCACAAACGAAGCATGAGTGCATTGCTCTGGCTAAGCCCGGTAGCAAACTTACTATCCATATAGCGTTCCCGATACTTGTAGAAATAGCGGTTCAGTTCCATCTTATCTCCATACGCCATGTTGAAGTTACCCGTATTGGCATACCCCATACCATCGGCATTGTACAGGTTCTCACAATAATATTTCCAATAGTTCTCGTACCGTGCCAGCATATTGGCCGAGTTGAGTCCACCGCTACGCATGGCCACATACATGCTCTTGATATCGTTTTCCCATATCTTCACGGCACAATCGAATATACCGCTCAAACGGCCATTGAAAATAGGCGTACCCGTGGTACACACCACCTCGTAACTGCCGTTCGCCGCATTGTATACTTCTCCGGTGATCTTGCCGGTCTCTCCTGTAGCAACGTTGAAGCTATCGCCCCACTCATGGAAAAACTTCCAACGGTAAATACCCGAGTTGTTGAACAAGTTTATGGTATCCGAGTCACGTGGTTTCAGGTGCCAGATAGCCGGACTCTTACTCACATCATCGCAAGCGATGGTCATGTTCTTATCCATACTATCCGTTCCCAGGTGGTAATTGAACCATACGAAATAGAATATCACACTCCACTTGTTCAGGTAGCCAGCATACTCATCGGCAAACCGGGCATACCGGTATGCCGGTGTATCTTTGGTATAAGTCAGGTCGCCATACTGCTTGGAAGTAAACCCATCGACAGCCATAGTAAACGGGCGATAGTCTCCATGGCGGACTTTGTACCGCTCGGCCACATTCGGGTTGGTGGCATACAGCCAGTTGTGCACCCGGCGTAGGGCAGCAGTTTCCGAGTTGGCTTGTGACACCTGACTGGAATTACCGGCCACCCCAAACTTCTCGCCAGTCACCAACGATTTCTTCGGCACACGGGCATAGTACAACGTAGTGGCCTGACTGTCAAACTTGTTCGAAGCCTCGTTCCAGGTAGCCGTCGGTAACTCCGTCATAAAGAAGTTGATATTATCGTCCACCTCCCAAGCTTGGTTAGTGCTCTTCTTCTTATCATATCCCAACAACGACGGGCTGTACTTATTGCTGATAAAGTTGTAGATCGAAATAAACTCCACCTTGGCCTTCCCATTCTCATACGTACGGCGCCAACCGGTTTCCGGGAAGCCCGACAAAGAATGCCGGTAAGTGATCGGCTTGCCCTGCGCCTCCTGAGCAGCCATCGGTGCCGAAAGCAGATCGGGATAACCGGATGCAGCGGTAGCCGCTGCCAACAGAACATTGTGATATTCGTTCATGGTCAACATATTGAAGATCGATTCCGACGAAGCAAAGTTCACTTTATGCACGAACTCCGTTTCCGCCATCTCTACCCCCGGCGATATACTGAACTTGGTAATGGCAATTTGCTGGTCGTCGATGTTGAGCAGCCACGGATTTTCCAGCGAAGCGGCAAACTCAAAAGTTTCCGCCCAGTTCTTGTAGGGAAGCGGGTAATTATTACTGGATGTTCCGTCCCCATTGATCTCATGGGCCAGCGCCGTGAACGGTGCACGGGCCTGATCGCCGGCATTGACATATTCCGGGTTGTAAAACTCCGTACGGTCGCACGTACGCGGATCGCTCTTACTGGTGGGCATCTCCTTCATGTCCCAGATGCAGTAGGGAGTATTCGGCAACGCAACGAGCACCTTACTCAGACTCACTTTGTTGTCCGAGTCGAGCACATCATTACGCAGAGCAATGGCGATCTTCTCCGCAATATCCGGATGGTCGAATACCCGGTTGGTCAACATCTGCTGATAGTTCAAACTCTTGTCGTACATACGGAACGTATACAGAGTCACTTCGCAATCGTCCGACCCGATAACAATGTTCTGCGGAGTCGGTTGACGCCATTCCGCCCCTTCATAGTCGAACATCCGGACTATTTCGCCATTGAGGTAGATGTAGCCCATGTTACAATCCGACGTAGTAGCCGGCACCGAACTATTTCCGGGATTATTCACACAGTGAGTCGTATGTCCATCCACACAAATCCCCACACGTATCCGTGTTTCGTCGGCGAACGGCGTTACCACGCTACCTGTGGAGCACATCAATTCCACCCGGTTGGCATAGATCACAAAGCCCACCCCGTTCTGCACACATGAGCACACCACCGTATCCATGTTGGAACAGTTACCGGTTTCCAACTCTATCTCCAGAGTCTTTCCGGTACGGCTGGCCGGTACGGAAGAGTTCACTCCGAAGTCGGCAGCAAACGGTTTGAAACCATCCAGCGTAATGCGCTTGCCCGGACGGATCACAAATTTATTATCCAGGAATCCATTCTCGGCATTCAGTTTGAAGTTACTACTCCGCACCACCGTACACGTGCGTACATGATTATAAGTAGCATGCCAATCCTCGGCATCTGCGTCCGCATTGGTCTTTCCCTTCGCCGTGAGGAACACCTTACATTCATTGGCCGGTACAATGTTCACCCCTGCCGGCTCCACTATCAATGGATAGCTGGCTTTATCACTGCCTACCGTAATGGTGGGCACGATGGTAGCACCGGAATAGCCCGTATTCTCCAAGGCCAGGTTCCACATCTGCATACCCGAAGTCAGATCACTACGCAGTTTCACCTTCTGTACGCCAAACGATTCAATCAGGTCGCCTGCCAGGTCACGTGTTTCGAACTGTACCGTCACCACATCGTCGGCCGATGCGTTCGGGAAGTAAAAGAAGTAAGGGATGGTTGCCGACCCATACATCATAGCCGTCCGGCTGGCATCCTTACCGATGCACACCGTCGGAGTAGTCAATCCCCGCTTGATGAACTGCACCGTGATCGTATCCGTTCGAATTCCGTACTCCGCATTCTCCGCATAGAGGGTAATGGTATGCTTGCCGAAGCCGAGCGTTCCCAGAGCATCAATAGCGAAATCGTACGAAGTATTGTTGATGTTCACCGTCTGCTCCGTATTCTTATTGTCGTCTACCAGCATATGCACATCGGCCACACTTCCTGAACAGGCCACACGTAGCAGCCAGTTGCTATCGCGCAGCAAGCTCTCGTCGAAACTGCTGTGTACCCCCAGTACGATCTGTTTGGTAGATAATGTATACGTCCAGCTGCGCGACTTCCCGTGATTATTGCCAATCGTGATTTTCACCGTATTGGTTTCCTGTGTCAGATACGGTCCCAGGTTGAAGCTGTACTCCTTGTTCCCAGCTTCCAGGCGCTTGGCCAGCGCCTCTATCGGAGTAGCGTTTACCACCACATTCAGGTAGCCGAGCTCAGAATCGAGGTCCGCCATGTCGTCCCCGTAGTACGAGTTATAAACGAATTTCACCAGATTGTCCGCCCCCTTCACCGTGGTAGTAGCAGGCACCTGGGTGATACGGGCCACCAAAGTATAGTCGACACTCGCCGACCCCGAAGAATAAAAAGCGAATTCCGACAGCAGCAACGACGGATTAGCCTCGGGTGCGGCCACCCACTTCGCGAACGAGCCTTCATCAGCAAAGCAACGAACCGTTGTCATCCCCGTTTCGTCCGAACTGACATTATGGTATCCTATCTTGACACCAAACATTTTCTTGATGAACTCCTCTACCCGCTGCCCGGCATAGTCTTCCCATGAGGTCGTGATGTCCACGATCTCTTTATCAATAATTTTTGCCATACTATTAAGTTATTTATTGGTTATATTTCCATTTATCATCTCCCGCCCAGGGCTTTCTCGGGAGCCAATAGCCTCTTCCGAAACAGCTCCTGACTGCCTCCCATACGAGTACTGCCCCTTGGTATACTGCTGTGATGGCTTTGCCACCCAGGTATATGCCGGTTATTTCCTTTCCGTTTTTGTAGATCATGGTTATCCCTCCTCGTAGGTATAGTAGAATTTATCCGGATTTGGAGAGGTTATGGCCTGATAGGCAGCTTCGGTGAGCACTTCCGGTTCCAGTGCATCAATCCGTTTATTAGCCGATTCCAAGGCATCGTTAGTGGCGTATCCGGTGAGGTTTACTTCGGTTCCGCCGCCGGTGGTTCCGGTATTTATCCATGTACCGGTAGTTTCGCAACGCCATATCTGTCCGGGAATGGAGGTTCCGATAACCGCCCAGTCGCCGACATTGGGTCGCGGGCATTGGGTCTTGAGAGCATTTTCACTCGGGAACAGACCTTTGCTTCGGCTGGTCGAGTAATTCAGTTTCTCTACTTCGTTGTTTACTTTAGCGAAGTTTTCATTGAGCGCTGTGGCGGTATCGCCCCAGGTTCCTTTTTGTTTGATTGTATTTAGTTCCATAATCTTATGTTATTTCATTTCGACAAACCACGTTAACTCCTCCGCTTTATTAGCAGACGTACTTGTATCGCCTAGTTCAGCAACTGCCGTTAGAACGACCATTCCTCCACATAGTAAAGGTAGTTTTGTTCCTGTAAAATTTCCTCTAAATGACTTCAATGTACGATTGTTTATTGTATCAGAACCACTAGGCTTTCCAGAGGTTGTCTTCCAATAAACCAAATAAATAGGATGCTGTTTCCAAGAATTATCGGCTGACCCATAGTATTTGTCATTGTGTATTCGAAGAGTTACACCATCATACTTTAAGTCATTGGGTAATGAGTAATATGTATATCCATTTATCTCACTAGCATTGCCAATCGGACACACATGATGATTGCTATTTCCCCAAAATTCTAATTCAGTAACGAGTGAACTATTTATATCTGGACTGCCAACATTAGTACTTCTACCATCACTCGGACTAAAAGGTGTTCTTGTTATAGTATTTAATCTTAATTGATTATTATCCCATTCAAAAAAGTTCCTCCCATAATGATAAGATTTTATAAAACCAGACATATAACTGATATTCAATAAATTACCAGAAATAGTTCCATCCCTATTTAACTGAGTTTTATTCTTATAAGGAATAGGACCTTGTCCAGGACTAGAGGGAGTGATTCCGGAAAATTCTTCACTTACAATAGCATTATCAGTTATTTCCCAGCCACCAATTTTCCCTTGATTAGCTTCTACTGTCCCTTTGAAAACACCTCCTAATGCATAGATATACCCTCTCACAATGACATCATTCAGAATAGCACGCCCTCCATGAGTGACAACAAAGTTTGCCATTTTCGCCAATACAGTTTCATCCGGCATATAGGTAGGATCATTCATGTATTTCATTACAGTATCCATCGCTTGCGTATAATCTCCTCCTGCCCAGAAAGCCACATCGTCACCACCAGTATAAGTACCGGAAACGCCAGAAGTAACCTCCTTCATCACGCCGTCGACATAATTTCCAAGATGTAACTGATTAGTCAAAATCAATCCACCCAGGATATCGGTCGATGCTTCACGAATAGCCGAAGCCATATACTGCAAACTCTGGAAATACGCCAGTTCCGATGTATTGTCCATCATGGCAGGTCCCCAGGCTGAAGGCACTATACCTCGCTCAAATTGCAGTTCGCAAATGACGGCTGTGCCAGAGATCGAGAAGACAGTATCAGTTTCTATCGTTTTGAACTTACATACATAACGCTTCCAATCCGAAGTGAGTGTTACGGTTTCTGTATATCCACCACAGGAATAAGTCAATGTACCTCCTTTCCCTCTGAAAGAAAAAATATAATTCTCCTCTGCCAACAAACGGAAGTAAAGCGTTTGCGACATACTGCCTTTTATTAGTTCCACTTCCCGTTTGGATTCGGAGGCGCTTGACTCCCGTGCAAAGGCATTAGCAACTTCCCAGTATTCCAACGAAGGACTATACATTTCCAGCGGACTGTTCAATGGCACATCTTCAGATAACTTTGCACTCAGGTAGTCACCTGTAAATCCACTATTGCGCAATAGATTGCCTTTACCATACTCCAAAGAAGAAATATTATCCTTAACTTCCTGAATAGCAGGGTCCAATCCCTCAATATTTTCCCACCCGGTAGCCTTATCAATATGGAATGTACCTGTTATGACATTACCCTTTGGAGACAACTTCGTCACCTCCATATCTTTCGTCAACTTAAAATCATTAATGCCCGAATACTGTTTATACGAAGGAGCATCTTCTGCATATGCCGACATAACAATGGCATTCTGCCGTTTATCGTTAGTACGGTTACCTAATTGCACAATCTCATCGCCAGCCTGCGGTATATCACTATTCTCAGCGTACTCATTTTCTTCCTTGCTCAAATCAATATAGTCACTCCCCACCTCTTTCACCAATCGCCAGTAGAACTGGTTTGAAGCATTTTGATACGTACCCTCCTTGATATTGAATGTCTGACAACGAGCCAAGTCATCCACGGCAAACTCATTCCTTATTTCCCGTTCCCCATCTTTAGAGTCAAAGTAGCATCGATACGCTTTGCCCCTATCCTCCACTTTTACACACTTCATCCGGGCAGGCGAAAGAACAATCTCCCCACCGACATGACTCAACTTCTCTATCACCAACTCCCGGAACACTGCTTTCATGCGAACAAACAGTTCATCAACTTCGGCATACGAATGTCCTTCCGAGTCTTGTTGCAAAGTAAATCCTGACCCCAATGGCCCTTTTGAAAAGCTTTGCGATTCAATATTATCTGTAATCAAGCCACCAAACAACGAAAGCAAGTGCTCAGTTGAGTCAGGTTCATCTTTACGCAACGCCCTCCGCTGAATCTCCCGAACAGTGCGCAAAGACGATAATACATTAGCATCCGTGAGGTTGCCACTATCCCAGCTACGCAGAATAGTAAGTACCGCCTCATCCAGCCGGCCGGCAATCACCGTCTTCATATCGCTCACATCACTCTCGATGGCAGCCATACGCCCCTTACCCACCGCATTGGCACATTCGATGGTGGCTCTGCCCAAGCTGGTCAGGTTACGGGTGATGCGTGTGATGCGACTCTCCCGATAGCCCGTCTCCTTGAAATACTCATCCGAAAGCAAACGCACGCGACGGCCTACCCGCAGATCGATACTCTGACGTTCCATGTATACATAGTCCGTACTGCCCCGGTAGATAGCATTATCCACACTGTACCGGGCCAGATATTCGTCCACCGCCTGACGGAATTCCTCTTCCGCTTCGGTGATATATTCTTCGGGCATCTTGATGTTATACAGGATGAAAGGATCTGATGGTTTAGGAATCAGATGCCCACCCGGTATCTGGATGTTCTCAGACGGATACTCATTGACGATCTCGAATTCCGTCGTAGTTGCATTATAGTTCACTTCAAAATCCCGTCCATTGAGTTCACCACCCTGAAACACGACATGCATCACCAATCCGCCGATTTCATACTCCTTGGGATCGAACCCGAGATCGGCACTCTTGAAATAATAAACAGTAAAGTCACCATTCTCTCCATGCTGAGTCTTAGAATCCACCGAAGACACCGTAGCCACCTTATGCGGATATATACCCGAGAAAGCCTCCTCCTCTACCGCCTCATACAGACCATAATGCATATTTCGCTCCACATACTTCACTCCACCGGGCAACTGCAAGCGAGTATGTCCATACTTGCTCCGGTCGATGTTCCGGGTACCGCCCAACGGTATCAACCGAGTGAAGAAAGGCACAGTGTCATTATCTGCCCGGGTCAGTTCCGTCAAGCCTTGCAGGTAGCCCAGTTCTACCTCCTCACCCACCTCGCAGCGGCAAAGGTTCAGCGTACTATCTCCCGTCAGCGTGTTGCTTTCCACCCACCACTCCGTGTCGAATGCTTCGGCTATCTTCGACAAAGCCTCGGCGCACGATACATTGCTGTATTCTATCGTCTGATTCGGCGCTTCCACCGTCTGCCCCATCACCCAGTTTCCTCCACCGATGCGGTTCAGGTTGCCTATCACCTTTGTCAGGTGCTCCGCCGGGCTACCGTCCAGTGAGAACTTTGTCTCGTATTCACCATCCGTCAGATGCAGCATCCGCACACGCGCGGCATCGCCCTCCCGGCCGTAAAACTTCACGTTGTACGTATATTCCAGCGTACTCTTCTGCACCGGCTCGCAAGCACTACGCAGCGTGTACCTCACCCCTTCCAACTCGATGTAATCGTTCACATCGAGCGTCATGTATTCCGGATAGGCGAACGTGACGCTCACCACATTCTCGCCCATCAGCTCATGCGTATGTGTCGACGAGTCCGCCGGGGACACCGTTGCTTTCAGCACTCCCCCCTGGTTGTAAATCTTCATTTCCATAGTAACCAATGTTTTAAATGATGATTTATACCGCAGGCTGCGGCTCCCGGAATTTCACCTTGAACTGCGCAGCATACACAGCCTCCTGTTCCAGATACGACAACTGCTCGTAGCCCGTACAGTCCTTGTAGTACATACGGTACGTCCGGTCGAGCTCGGGCAAGCGGACATCGAGCCAGCCCGAACGGAGTAAAGCGATAAAAGCCGTGTAGCGGTTCATAAACTCGGCCTTCGTATCGGCCAGAAGGGTGAATTGCAATGTCACATCGCGCGGTTCGATGCGTGGCATAGGCAATGTGTCGGGCAACTGCTCGCCGTCGCGTTCGCGGAACGACACCGCCACATAATCCTTCATGGACGGCGGCTTGAGCAGTTCATTGTAGTTGGTATGCGCCCCGGCTTTATCCTCATGCAGGAAGACGCCGTATTCCCGGCACACATCTTTTTCGTTGATAAACAACAATCCTTCAAGTACTTTCATAATCTCATTTTTTAGTGTTTTAATGAAAAGTACCTGCAAACATATAGTACAAAAATCCGGATTCCAAAAAAGTTTGCAAGGGTTGCAGACTATACTGCAACCCTTGCAAAGATTACTGAAAAAATTAACACATGATAATACCGGAAAAGAAGAAATAAAAAAACGCATGTACTGTCCAGTAAACGATACATGCGTCGAATAAAAAGTTATAGGTTTAGGTATATTATAATTTTCCGATCTCCTCTACTGTCAGCCCGGTTATTCCCCGGATCATATTCAAATCCAAACCTTGGGCTTTCATTTTACGAGCTATTCCTATGCGTTCTTCTTCGCGGCCTTGCTCAATACCTTGCTCAATACCTTGCTCTATTCCTTGCTCAATACCCCGCAATTCAGCCGCTTCCATGGTAGCCACATAATCATTGTACACCTTGAGACTTTGGTCATACTTGGCCCTCTCCTCCGGTGAAAGTGCAGAAACATCGGCTATTTCCTCGAGTTTCTCGAAGACAGCCTTTCTGGCCTTGAATGGCATTCGTTCCAATGTTTTCATATTCTTCAACACATAAATCCAACGTTCGAAGTTCGAGCGGCACTCGTTTTCTTCCTTATCAAACAACGGCAGGGTGATAAAGATCTGCCGCAACTTATCACTGAACAGTCCGCCCGTGTCGCGATCTGCCAGTATAACATCTATACGCATCTTAGTGTTCCCACGAAGTTCGAAATTCATAAAGAAAACTCCATAAACAGCTTTCACATCATATTTGCTTCCATCGCCGGGAACACCTTGATTGACAATGGCACGTGACAGGTAGTAAAGTGCGCGCTCCCGGAAATGTACCTGCGAGGCTCCCTGCATCTCCACGATGATATGCTCCCCGGTATCGGTGGTGCAATAAATATCGTAAATGACTCCTTTCCCTTCCTTATAGTCGGGTAGCTGCTCATTATTGAGAAACCGCAAATCACGTATCACACGCTCGCCTTCCAGCAAGTCGTTCAAAAAATCAAGCAATAACTCTTTGGTCACTTCCTGACCAAAAATAAGTTTAAAGCCAAAATCTGAAAAAGGGTTGATAAATCTGCCCATAAGATAGAATAAGTTTTAGTTCATCGCAAAATTAAGACAATAATTCCAATTATTGATCATCCAAAGGAATTATTCTGCAAATGCACTAATTTCTACTCCAATATCCCTCCAAAATAAATTTCCGGACAAAATTCATACACTATGCGAATAAATTGATTTCATTCTACATTCGCCATTTTTTACGACTTATAATACTGATTATATTGAAGTTATGAAATGGCGAATACCAATTTTATTCACCATTGATTCGCCATTTTCAGGGGTATTCACCATTAGCTGCAAGCGTTTCCGAAACCCACCCTGATTATCAGACTTTTAATAAAAAAGTAGGAAAAAAAGTGCACACAGCTTTCATACTTTAAGAAAATCTTTATAGATTCGTCGGCGTAAAATAACAAAGTTAATAGCATAACCTATGGACACATCCTTTGATTACCGGGAAGTCCCTTACGGATTCCCACACTGCTTCCGGGGCGAATGCCCCCAGTCTAAACACTGCCTCCGCCATATCGCAGCCACACACAGCGCTGCCGGCGAACAGCACCTGACCATCGTCAACCCCGCCCGCCTGCCGGAAGACACTTCCCCCTGCTCCTTTTACTGCAAAAGCGAAAGAATTCGCGTGGCTTGGGGCGTGAAAAACCTTTTCTACAAACTGCCCCTCCAACAAGCCAAAGACATCAAAGCCACACTCCTGGCACATTACGGAAAAACACAGTATTATCGCTACTACCGGAAGGAACACTACCTGACGGATAAAGAACAAACCTACATCCGCCGCATCTTCCAACACTACGGCATTCAGGAAGAACCCGCTTACGAGTATTACACCGAAGTTTACCGGTGGTGACGCTCCGTAAGAAAGAAGCAAACCATCCGCTACAAAGAAGCAACTCCACGGTAAGAGTCAAGCAACTCCCCGGTAAGAGTCAAGCAACTCCTCCGCAAGAAAGAAGCAATTCCCCGGTTGCAAGGAAGCTTACACATCGTTTCCTGGGACGAAACACTTAGTTTCCTCAGATGAAACGAAGCGTTTCCTGGGATGAAACACTTCGTTTCGGGGCATGAAACTATTCGTTTCCGTAGCGGAAACTATTTGCTCCACCCGGCCTGCAACCTATTACTCAACCCCATAAAACCTTTAATATTGTGATGAAAGTAACCAAACTCCGGTCGTTCGGCAAAGTGCGCACGCAAAGCATAGTAGCGCTCGCCGAACTGGTCGAATCGATGAAAACAGAAACCAAGTCGCGCCCCGTATCCCTCGCCCGAGGCATGATGCGCGACACCAACCCCAGCCTTTGGGACGATTACGTCTACAAGCTGCCACTGATACATACGGGCGGAACCTTCCGCCGGGTGGACGACAACTCACTGGAATTACTCACCTACTCGGGCTTGCAACTTCTGGAGGTGAACCATCTGCCCGGTGCGGCGGAGGTACGAAAAGTGAAACAGTTGGCCGCCGAGCTGCCGCAAACCCTGCTGGCCGTGACGGGTGTGAGTGGCCGGTCGGTCAAAATTCTGGTACGTTTTGCCTATCCGGACGAGAGCCTGCCCACCGACCGCGCGTCCATCGACCTCTTCCACGCCCATGCCTATCAGCGGGCGGTGCGGTACTATGAGCCGTACCTGGCTCCCTTCGCCTTCGAGCTGAAGGAGCCCACCGTGCTCCAGAGCTTCCGATACACTTTCGACCCTGATCCGTACTTCGCCCCCGAGGCCCCGGTCATCATCCTACGCCAGCCCGATGCCATGCCTGCTGAAACGCCCGGCCGGGAAGCCCGCCAGCCCATCGCCACCGGTCCGCTGCCCCACCTGTTGCCGGGCTACGAACGCCACCAGGTCATCTCCACCCTCTTCGAGTCGTCCCTGGAAGAGGCCTGCACCGCCACCGCCCATCTGGACAACGACCGTTACCTGAAACCCCTGCTCATCCGTCTGGCACAGAACTGTGCCGACTCTGCCATCCCCGAGGAGGAAGCCGTGCAATGGGCCGCCCGGCATCTGCGCAAGAGTTGCCGCGAGGAGGAGATCCGCCTCACCTTCCGCAATGCGTATCAGATTGACAAGGAGGTGCGCCGCCCGTGCATCGGCAAGATACTGAACGCCAGCATCCGCACCGAGGAGTTCATGCACCGGCGGTACGACTTCCGCTACAACACCATGCTGCGCACCGTGGAATACCGCGAGCGAAACACGTTCCAGTTCCGTTTCCACCCCATCAACGAGCGGGTGCTGAACAGCATCGCCCTGAACGCCATGAAGGAAAACCTCGAACTGTGGGACCGCGACGTACGCCGCTACATCCACTCGGACCGCGTGCCGGTGTACTCACCCGTGAACGACTGGCTCGACCAACTGCCCGACTGGGACGGCACCGACCGCATCCGCCCGCTGGCCGACACCGTGCCGTGCCGTCACCCGCATTGGCGGAACCTATTCTACCGCTGGTTTCTCAGCATGGTGAGTCATTGGCAGGGGCACAACAAGATGCATGGCAACAGCACTTCGCCGCTGCTGGTCGGTCCGCAGGGGTACCGGAAATCTACCTTCTGCCGAAGCTTGCTCCCGCCGGATCTTTCGGCTTACTATACGGACAGCATCGACTTCAGCCGCAAACGGGATGCCGAGCTGTTCCTCAACTGTTTCCTGCTGATCAACATCGACGAGTTCGACAGTATCAGCCCCGCCCACCAGGCTTTCCTGAAGCATATCCTGCAGAAGCCGGTGGTGAACACCCGCCTGCCCAATCAGAGTACGGTGGAGCAGCTTCGCCGTTATGCTTCATTCATCGGCACGAGCAACCAGCCGGATCTGCTCACCGATCCGTCGGGCAGCCGGCGGTTTATCTGTATCGAGGTGACGGGACCGATCGATTTCAGCCGGCCTATCTATTATGAACAGCTCTATGCGCAGGCGTTGGACGCTTTGCGGGACGGGGAGCGGGCGTATCTGGATGCAGAAGAGGAGGCGCTGGTGACGGAGCACAACCAGGCTTTCCAGCAGGAACCGGCTATCGAGCAGTTGTTCCATCATTATTTCCGGGCAGCGCGCGAAGGAGAAGAGTGCGAACTGCTCTCCCCCGCCGAGATTATGCTGCGGATTCAGCAGAAGAGTGGCGTCAAGATGCCGATGAGTAAGGTGACGTATTTCGGGCGGTTGCTAAGGAAGGATGGGGTGCTGCATCATAGAGTCGCCAAGTGTACATTGTACAAAGTTGTGGCACTGTAAGCAATGGTGAATACCCCGGAAAATGGCGAATGAATGGTGAATAAAACAGGTATTCACCATTCATTACCATTCTGATAAACAGATACATATCTCAAAAAACATGGCAAATGGTGAATAAAATCACAAAAAACAAATAAGGAGAACTATAGCGGATGCCCTGCCGACAGATGAGAACCTTAACCGGTACTTCATTGATGATTCATCTTTGAAGCACGATTTTAGCTTCGGTGTTATGCTCCATACAGAGGACATTACACCTCTCTTACAATAACAGTAGTCGCAATTATTACTGCAACCGGTGTAGAAGTTGCAGGCCCAGTAACTATACTCGCCAGCTTTACCAAATGGGTTATAGCTGGCTTTTCCTTTGAATTGTTTCATAAATTGAAAAACATTTATATATTTGCAGAATTATTATCAAACAAAAAACACATAATTATGAGACGGTATTTCTTATTCTTGTTAATTCTTATATCATTACCAGCATTCTCTCAACAGAAACTTACTCGATTAGAGAAAGCAAAGCAATTAATAAGAAAAGAATTTAAAGAAACAATGAATGACTATGCAAGCTATTCACCTGTGTCGTATGGTAAGGTGGATAGTCTATTTACTTCACCCTTTGACGATGGCATAATCAAAATATATTTTGATAGGGCTTTTGAGTATAGAGAGAAAGCAGGAATAACTTTAGATATGACAATAGATGCAACTCCAATAATTGAAGCAATCGAGAAAGAGCCAGAGAAATACAAGGCAGGCGTTTTAGGTCATATAAAACTGTATGAATCATATCGAAGCATGCTTATGGAATCAATAAGCAAATATGTCCCGGAATTTATTGGCTGGAAACTTACACACAAGTATAGAACAAAGAATATATATAACGCTGTTATATTAAAAGAACAAGAATTTCAATTCAACAAAGAAATGACAGAACTTGTCAATATTAAGGAATTGGATGAGTGAAATTAAATGTGTCAAAAGTCCACGCTCTTTTTTTGCATCATTCTTCTATATAAAATATTGGAATATGCAGTCTCAGTGAGACACGTCGAGGCATCAATCGGCATCGATGCCAGGAAGAAGCGCTGATGACGGAACATAATCAGGCTTATAGAGGATCAGCGGCGATTGTCCGTGGATGAGTTATTAAACTTTTAATTCACGGACTATCCCCAATAATTTTCTTAGTAAAAGGACCATCACAACATCAATTCAATTAATCATGAAAGAAGAAGCTATCACCAATCCAAATGCCGAAAAAGTTTTGAGAACAATCGCCAATATTGTACTCATTGCAGGAAGTATTTCCTTTGCAATCGCCATATTACTTCTCTTCACCTCCGATTTATTCAAAGGGTTCCGATTAATTGCTGCCATCTTTGTTTGTAGCCAATTCATTTATGCCATAGCAGTTTGGGGAACATTGACGGTTCTATCAAACATTTCCAACAAGTTAAATGATGAGAATAACAGGGGAAATTGGGAAAGCAAGTTTCTTATTTTGATCTTATCAGGTGATAAAACAGAAGCTAAAAAGTTACTTTTCGCAATCATTTTGTCATCCAATGAACTTGTAATGGTATTGTCAGGAGGAAGAGAAGATTTCCATAAAGAAAAGGTGAATGAATTCTATACCCGATTCGGAGAACATCTCAAATTAGTTGATATAAATGAGGTTGACTTTGAGCTAATCAGAAGTTTAAAAGCTAAATGATGTTTCTCTAACAGAGCTTCGCCCTGATTAAGAGAATTCTCTTTATCAGGGCGAAGTGTCTAATTCTAAATGACCTATGCAATAAATCTAATCAATTATCCAGCGTAATAGAAGTCACCTCATATTTTTTCAGTACAACATCTTTCCATTTTTCTTTATTATATGTTCCCTTGCCAAAATATTGTATGGCAACTCTCTCCGAGGATGTAGACAGAGTATCCGACTTACACATCGTAGCCAAACTCCCTACACTTTCAGACAGCTGTTTACAAATTACATACACGTCATCGTGCGTGCCGTTTTTTATCACCAAATGATAAAAATTATCATTTTCTATTTCAATATGTATTTCCTTTGAGCAAGACAGGAAAATGAGTAGTAAACTACTTAATAACACTATTCTTTTTATTTGCGCCATAATACTATATATTTATGTTTTATTGGGGAAGTTTATTCTATTTATTTTATCGAGTATGCCCCGACAGATTCACATCTCCCGAGGCAATATAGGTTTAAGTTTAAATCATTTGTTAAGTTGATAAACTAAGTTTGCTTAATCTTATATCTGATCAATTCCATTGCATTTTTAACACAATAGAAAGGAAGCATTTGATTCTCTTTAGAGAACCAATGCATAAAAGAATGCATAAAAACGATTAAAATGTTATTTACTTGCAGAATAACCAAACTGCAATATAACGTAAGAAGTTATAAACTAATTCTCCATAGTTCTAACCACAACTCTCTATTGTATGATTCTACCTGGTAAAATCATCCCAATTCTTTCAAAATAAAATCATACAACAAAAGAGTAAAACAGGAAAAGCGCGCTATGGTCTACCCATCCAAGGCAACCAACCCTCTTCATCTCTACATGTTGAGAAATCTGCTATAACGCCACATGGAATATATTCTTCTTTCAGAAAACTCTTTGCCATATATCCTTTACCACCAGTAGGGAAGCAGGCAACAAAGTACTTGCCTGGTTTAACAAAAAATTCTGCATCCTCATCTCTCGACGTAAATTTTACCGCAATAGGATTTACGGCAGTACCATCCTTCCTGTAAGCCTTTGGATCAACGTCACCCTCCTTTTCCTCAACCTTTATATATTCCCCATCTGGATATATATAAAAAAAAGCAGGTCTTTTTCCATATTCTCCATAACAAATAAAGAGAAAAGGCAAATCTCTTTCCTCAAGACTTGATTTTGAACAACTATTCAGAGTTAAAACCAATAAAATAAAACAGAACAACTTCTTCATAATAAAAAATTTATAAAATACAAATATATTCAATTTATATATATCGTCAATACATTTGATGATTTATTTCATTTTTATGCCATCACGTTTCAGCTCTGCAATATCCCCAGCCATCTGTTCTAAATGAGCACAATAAGAAGTATTGTGAGCAATAACTGAAAGTTTATCAGAAGCTGCATACATGGTACGACTAATATCCAACATTGTAAAATCAATGCTACTGGCATGGTCCTGCAAAGAAGTAAATAATCCTTCTAGTTTTGTTCCTTGCTCTTGCGACATAGTAGTAAAAGTCCCTGCCTGACCACTCTGAGATGAGTCTGAAGTAGAATACAGATCAATACCGGTAGCCTCTGCAATTACATTCAGCCGGCCATTGGCTGCAGACATTGCATTTTCAAATTGATTCTTCCAGTTTTCTAGATAAGTACGATCAGCAGTTCCATCAACCATACTCTTAGACAATTCATTGTACAAAGGTTCTATTACTTTCGCTAAATCTTGATACATAAAAGAATTTATCAATGCTTCTGAAATAGCTTTCTTAGTAAAAGTTGCAAAACTTCCGACATCACCCTTTGCTTCTAATAATGCAGACTTAACATTGGAAAGAAAACCATCAAATGAAACTCCCATAACCATTTCTTGTAGAGCAGCACCGGTTTCCTCAATATGTTTTTTCAGTTCTTGAATAGATTTACCACTTTTAACCCATGCATCATAATAATCACGGGCAGCCGCTGATAGCTTATTTTGGTTATAATAAGCCTCTATTTCTTCAGCCGTTTTTGTACGTAGGCTTATTGTTGTAGTCTTACTACTTAAAGAGTCTGCTTCAGTCCACTTGGCATTACTACCCTGCAGTTTTTTCCACAAGCCGTCGTATTTACCCATCTCATCTTTCAGATTCACTTGATATTCAGCCAATGCAGCCTTATGAGACTCCCAAACCGAAAGGCTGGCCGGTTTAGAGAAACCTTTCTCAATCAACCAGTTCAAAAGTTCCTGCTCCTTGACAATATCCTGTATGGTGTCTCGACTGATTGCCAATTCCGTATTCCGATCTCTAATAGTCCGGGAAGTCTCAATATCAGCAAGATACCATTTCCGCCGCATTTCCTCCATTTTTTCTTTCCAGCTGGTAAACATAGAGAAAATAGCCGAAACACCCTTGAGCGTATTGGTAATTCCCCCCACTATATCACCCGAATAGATTTGAGCAATTCCTGCTCCCATGTCCATCATTCCATCAGCGAATTGCACCATCTCGCCTACCGACTGAGTGAGTCGATTTCCAAAGACAGCCCCCAAAGAATCTCCCCAGCCTTTAATAGTAGCCGTTAGTTCTTTTCCTTTCGTATTAAGCGTTTTGAGTGCACCTGATACATCCCCATCGTTCTTAATTGTTTTCATCAAATCGCTATATGCGGTCTGAAAACTTCTAAACGGATTGTCTTTTTCCAGTTGAGTCTGAATGGTTTTCACCTGTTTCTTCATCTTCTGGAATTCCTCGATAGTGATGTTTACTTTCTTCTTTATAAAGTCGCCATTCTCATCTTTTGTATCAATCTCCAATTCTACAAATTTTTCACCGACTTTGGCATTATCAATAACACTCTGGGCTTCGCCGTAGAAATTACGAATAATCTTATGCCCTTTCTCGGATACATCCGCAAAGAGTTTGGTGTAAAAATCAGAGGTCTGTAATATCTGAGTTTCCAATGCCAATATGTCCTTTTTATACCCCTCCGTACGAGCCTTTACAGAATCCTCTACGGCCGATGCATCTCCTCCCTCTTTGCGCAATCGATCCAGTTCTTCATTATAGATAAGCATATCAGCATTATATTTCTCCTGAATGCTTCTACGTTTCTGATCATACCCCTTAAATTCCTCCAACAAAGCATCAAGTTTCTTCTTGTTTTTCTCCATCTCGTCATTCTTGACGCCGTTTACGGAGTTTTCAACATTCGTCCATGCTATTTTGTATGCTTTGGTGATTTCATGTTGTTGGTCAGCAGTCAATTCCCCTTTCTGGCTATTTCTCCACTGTTGCTCCTGCTGCCGTATAGCATCTTCTTTTTTTGCATAATTCAATTTAATCTGCCGGATTTGTTTTTCGCTACCGGCTTTCAATCCATCAATTTCATCTTGCTCATTCTGCCAACGGAGATCCCTAAGCTTCTCATAATTCTTCTTTTCTTCCTCCATTTCCGCCTGAGCATTTGGGATAGCAGAAACGAACTTTGGCTTATTCTTTTCTTTACGTGTATGCAAGTTATCTTCAATAGCATTTAATTGGTCTTGGAAGGCACTTGCTTCCGTTAAATATTTTTCTCTTTCCTCAAAGTCTTTATCATAAGCATTCTTGGTTGCTATAAAGAATTGGGAACGTGTGTAATTCTTCAGCCCTTCGTCCCTAATCCAGGCCCCGAAATTCGGAATATTTTCTACGTAATCCATAAAGCCTGGCCCTGCTTGAAGCAATGCTTTCTTTTCATTTCCTTTGGCGTCGGCTTCAGTTGCTTTTTTAATCAAGGATTGTATTTTGGCTTGCAGGAAAAGCATGTTTACATATTGTTTTCCATAACTTATTAGAGTGACATACCAATCTGAAAGGTTACTGTAAGTACCTATGGTATCTCCATATCTATCATTTAACTCACCAATCAGCCTGGCCTCTTGTTCTTTTGTACCTCTAAATTCCCCTACTCGTTTTATATATTGTTCCAGTTCATAACCCGACTTAACCATCTCGGCACGTCCATCACTCTCTATCTCGCTTGTTTCGAGAGCTTTACCGATCGCCATTTCACGTTCCTCCTTGTATTTGTCTATCCTAGAGGTTACAGCAGTATATCCAATAGCTAAAAACACATTCAGACGTTTCCCAAGACTACCTAAAGCCTTACCCCAACGACCAATCACCCTCGCGGCACCAGCAGATAAATAGTCCTCAACTCCTTCATCTGCCTTAGACCGAAACCGTTGCAACAAGCTTTTACCCTGGTCAGTTCCGGTTTTATTGACATCTTCTATAGCCCTCTGCAGACTTTTCAACTGAGATTCGAGAGCCTTAATATACTTTCCTTGATCCTTGATGTTTTTATTCAAGTTCTCCATGCTTTCCGATACAGACAGAACACCCTGCCGGGTAGTTTCTGTAGCAATATTTTCTAATTTAATTGTTCCCATACTTATAGTGATTAATGATTAATGTATAGTGATCAGGATTCAGCGAAAAGTGAAAACCAGCCGTACCGACCACTTATCACCAATCACTAACCACCATTTAAAGTTTTGTTTGAAAAAAATCCATCGCTCTCTTTCCTTTCCGGTTCTTGCGCGCACGCCGCTTCGCCTCTTCCGCATCTACATAGCGCGGAGCATCGGCAGCCATCAGCAAGAGCATCGGGTAAGGAATGTGCCACATTATATAATAAGGTGTCCAGCCTGTGGCCGAGGCTATCTGCCATATCAATCCGAACGGGCTATGGGGACCTTCCGTATGGCCCTTTAACTCCCGGCTGTTCATTGGCTCAAACGGCGCGTCATCACGTTCATCGCCTGCGCCGATCTGATAGTAGTGAAGAAAGACGTTATGTCCAGTTGCGTGAGCACTTGTATCATGGCCTCGCCCAGGTATGCGGGATGTACCCGCCAGCGAAGCCACCAAGCTACCGGGCGGTTCAGCAACCGGCCCAGCACAGCCCCGCGGACGATGGTATACGCCACCATACGGCTTACTTCTTTCCCGTGCTGCGCGATGAACTCCATCTGCTGCTCGAAGGTGAACTTCTCCACCTCTTCCATCGTGATCCCCAAAGCCAGGTACTGCCGGGCGATGCGGATCATGCCTCCAAGACCGGGCGTACGCATCGTCAGGCTGCGACGCCGCTTCTTATAAAGGAACCCGAGCGGACGGATCGGTACCGACACGCCCAGGTCCAATAAGAGTCCGGAAGCTTTCAGTTCTTCCAGCTGTGTCATTAGTTATTAATGACTACGGTTGAGGATCTGCAGCTGCAGGCGCTGCAATGGTGTAAGGTGCAACACCTTCTTCGTCCGGAGCCAGTACTTCGAGTTCGCACTCGATGGCCAGGACTTCGCTACCGTTAATGTTGCCCGTGAACTTAGCCGAAAGGCTGGCTTTTGCAATGGTGATCACGTGGCCGCTGCTGCAAGTGATCACAGCTTTGCCTGTCAGATCCACCTGATTTGCATCCGGAGTATACAGACCTGCTGCAGCGCTTCCGCCCATCACCTTCACACAATTGTCTGCATCGAGCTCGATCAGTTTGAAGGTGATCACGTTGGTACCGCTGTTCTTGGTAATGATCTTCACCGGAGCACTCTTTACCTGTGCGGCGTTGATTTTTACTTTCTCGGGTTTGTCACCGCCCCAGGCGAGACCTTCTTCACTGATGTAACCCAAAGTTTTACTTACGAATTCGAACTTATCAAGTCCATACACGAATTTTGCATCTACTGTTGCCATAATTTTACAGTTTTTTGATGTGAATAAATAATTTGATAAAATAAAAAACGAGTCCCGCAGCGGCCAGTTGTCCCAGCCTGATAAAGAACCATTGCCAACCAGTGGGTTCGTTCACTGTCGCCGGTGGCAGGTATTGCGTTTCGGATGCTTCCCGCAAGCGGGTCATCTCTTCCTGGAGCAGCAGGTATTGGCGGGCAAGGCTGTCACAAGTGGCGGTCACTACGATGGTGTCGCCTGCCCCTTTACGAAGGGTTACGGTAGCCTGGCCGTTACGATCGGTATATGCTGCGCCGGGGGGAAGGGAGTCAATCGTTCCCGGTGGCAGGGTGAGGGTGGCCCGGCTCATCGGAACGGGAAGCAGCCCGAACTCGACTTTTCTTTTTTGGTGGAGGCTGTCGCTCCAGCTCGCCGTCGATACGCCGGCGGGACTCTTGCAACTCGTCGCGCACAGGGCAATCAGACCAATGGCGGCAGACGGTAGCCTGCGTGACAGCTTTTTCCAGACGGGCAATGGCCCGGTATAGTTTACGGTTTTCATCCTGATTCTTGGTTAACGTGGTACATACGTCGTTGTACATCTCCTGGTAGATGTCATGCACTTCTTTCCGCTTGCGGGCCCGGTACACGTTGCGGCTGTAGAGCCAGGTGATGGCGGAGCCGGCGCCGGTGGGAAACAGGTAGCTGAAAATTTCCATCATGGTATTCATGGCGAGTCCTCCCCGGGGATTAAAGTAAGGACCAGCCGGCTTCGACATCGGCCATCACGGCAGGTACTCCGTTCTCCACACGGCTCATGGCGGCGGCCAGGAGGCACATGGTTTCTCGGTGGTTCACGTCTAAGCGGCAGTCGGGATCGAGACCGGTGAGTCGGGACACGGTAGAGATGTAGACACGGGTGTCGTTCTCTACGGGAGGCGCCCACCGGCTCACCATGGTGCGGATGGTGTGGCAGCCGTGCAGCCGCGAATAGTTTTGCAGCAACCGGATCATAGCCCGGTATCCGTAAGCCATGGTGGCGAACTGCTTGAAGGCAGTGTCGGTGGAGGGGGTACGTTCGCCCTGCCACTTTACCCCGTCATGGCGGATGTTGCCGGGGTTGCAGTTGCGCAGTCCGCGGCTGAGTGTATTACTCTTTTTCTGTTCTGTTGTCATAACTTTTTTCGTTTAATCACATCGCAAACATACGACATGGAAGATGGCATTTCCAAAAAAGTGTGCGAGCCTCGCACACTTGTATGCAGCCCTCGCACACTTGTATGCGAGCCTCGCACACTTTTTTCGCCGGGAGCAAGGAATTTTACACATTTGCCAGCAGAAACGGGATGCCGGAAATGCAGGCGGAACGGATCTAATAAAGTATATTGTATCACTAACATCAATCAATGAAATGAGAAAGCAAATTTATCTGGCCGTAACAGAACGGCTGAAAACCCTTCGGGGTGAAGACGGAGAACCCGTGGTGAAACACATGGATCTGTGGAATGAACAACGGGTACTCTCGCCCACGGACGACGCGGCGCTCCTGCCGGCGGTACTGGTGGAATTTATGCCCATCGAATGGAAAACTGTAGGCGGGGGCGCCCAATGGGGCAATGTACAGTTCCGCCTACACGTAGTGACGAAAACGCACGAAGGTGCCGGGCAAGACGAAACTTTACAGCTGTTCGACTTGCTCGACTCAATTCACAACACGCTGAATGGATTGCGCGGCGAACGGTTCAGGCAACTGGTGCGCACGTCGAGCATCACCGACCATAAACACGACGAGCTTGTGGAAAGCATCGAGGCGTTTCAGATCAGTGTGGACGACGTAAGCGGACGGACGGATGCATAAATCCGCCGAATGACAACAGGAAGGGGGACAGGGAGTTATTCCCTGTCTTCTTTTTCTTTCCTGTCTTCTTTCGCTTCCATCCTTGCGATGTGCATATCCACGCCCAAACTAAGATACTCGTAGAATGTCCTTTCGGAAATCTTGTACTTCGGCCAGATATAACGTCGAAGTATCTCGCGGTTGGAAATGCCTGAACGCAAATACATGTCGTAAATCTCGTTCACTTCCTTTACGCGGGCGTCATAGCTGTTCCCAGTGACTCTTTTCTTCATTTTATTGTCTTTTAGTTCGTTCTGCAATTACATCCCCCCAGCGCTTCATTAACTCATGGTAAATCGCTTGCAACTGCTTTCGGAGATTCGGATAAATCTTGTATTCGGAGGCAATTTTAGGAATATCATTAGATATCACGCAAGGCTTAACCCCAAAGCATACAGAAGCTAACGTCTCCCGTAAACCGGGAGGCGTGCTTTTTCTTAAATGCAAACTCTCCGGAGAGTACAGAAGCAGAGCCAGAAAAACAAACCGTCTTCGATGGACCGCTAGGTGTCGTGTACTAGTGACATTTTCGCATGGATAAGTGTCACTAAACCATTTGCAAAGTTCGGGTACAAGTTCGAAATCAGTTAAGGCACATTCACATAACTTAGATTTCTCCTCAACAAGGATAGATGTTTGCTTTTCTATCTCCCCTAATCTTTCGAATACATCGAAATGATTATTCATACTTGTCATGATCATTTTGATAAGGTTAATATTAAATGAATTGTTAAAAGTATATAGCATTCTTAAAGTTTCGACGTATTTTTCCATTTCATTTGAAACAATTGTGCTAATGTTTCATTTCTGTTTCAGAAAGGTGTTTTTTCCACGAACTGGATGTTTTTGTGTATATTCGCACCATCAAAAATGAACAGCAATATGAAGATACTTTTATTCATAGGTACCGGCAGTTTCATCGGCGGCGTACTCCGGTACTTGCTTGCGCAACTGATACAAGCAAAAACCACAGATAGCTTCCCGTGGGGGACACTGGCAGTCAACATCCTGGGATGCTTCCTTATAGGAATAGTCTTCGGGCTGGCCCACAAAGGATCCATCCCCAATGAATGGAAATTGTTCCTCGCCACGGGGCTGCTCGGCGGGTTTACCACCTTCTCGGCTTTCTCCAACGAAACGGTGATCATGCTACGCGAAGGACAATACCTCTTTGCTACCGGATATGTTTCGGGAAGCGTATTCATCGGGCTGGCTGCTACCTTTGCCGGATACGCCCTCATCAAATGGACAGGTTTATAAAGTAGAATCTAAACAAAAGCTGTAAAAACTCAGCCAAATATGAGTAACTTTGCACGCAACTTAGTAAAAATTTAATAATCATATTTTATGAGCAACAAGGATATAGAACTTCGTAATAATTTTATTTCCGACATAAAGAATATAATCACGTCGGCAAGAAACTCTGCCATAAGGAGCGTTGATTATGAGCGGGTAAAAATGTACTGGAAGTTAGGTGAACGGATTTTTGTTGAAGAGCAACAAGAAAAAAGAAAGAGCCGAATACGGAAAATATCTTATAAAAAATCTTTCTAAAGAAATAGAGCCAGAATATGGTAGCGGTTTTTCGATAAGGCAATTAGAGCGTGCAAGACAGTTCTATCGGACATATCCAATTACGTCCGCACTGCGGTCGCAATTCAACTGGTCTCAATATAAACTGCTTATGCAGATTGATAATGAGGACAAAAGAGAATACTACGAATTGGAAACTGAAAACAATGGATGGACTGGGCGAGAGTTGGAAAGGCAAATAAATTCGGGCTTGTATGAGAGGCTGTTACTAAGCAATGACAAGAAGTCTGTTTTGGCAGTTGCACGTAAAGAAAGGATGCCGGAGCAACCTGCAGAGATTATTAAAGACCCGATGGTATTGGAGTTCTTAGGACTAAAACGTGACGCAACATATTATGAGAAGGACTTAGAAAGCGCATTGATAACCAATTTGCAATTTTTTCTATTGGAATTGGGTAATGGATTTTCGTTTGTAGCCCGACAGAAAAGAATTCTTTTGGAAGATGATGAATTCTTCATTGACTTAGTCTTTTATAACCGTTTATTGCGTTCATTCGTAATTGTCGAATTGAAAACTCATAAAATAACACATGCTGACATAGGACAACTACAAATGTATGTGAACTATTATGATAGAAACGAAAGACTGGCAGATGAGAATCCGACAATCGGAATTTTACTTTGCGCTGACAAGAACAACGCAGTTGTGCAATACTCACTACCTGAAGAAAATAAAACGATAATGGCAAGTAAATACCAACTATACCTACCAACAGAGAAACAATTATTGACGGAATTAAAACGGGAAATTGAAGAAATGGAATAAAAAAACACGCAAGAACTTCTTTGACAGGAAGCATATCCTAATGCCTGGTGGACTCAGATACCTGTTATCACAACTAATCCAAGCCACGCCCTCGTGAGAATTTTATAACTATACAATGGATTGCGCTATCAATTTGAAAGGCAAAAGCGCACAAATAGACCCAACCCAAACCACCTCACTTACACTATGCAAGAAACCCTCCCAATTTCTTGCATATTTCCTATTAAATACATAACTTGCAGGCATCTCGGACAACTTGTCAGTACTTTTCGCCTAAAAGAAAACAGAAAGACAGGTTTATAAAGTAGAATCTAAGGTAAAAGCTGTAAAAATAGCGTAATACATGAAACTTTTAACCGAATAAAGGCTATCTTTGCAACCCGAAATCGGAATCCTGATGAAAGAGAGATGGAACAACTGACTATCATAAAAGAACAGATCAATGCGGGGGAAGTGGACCGGGCTATCCAGTCGCTCAATGAATTCCTCCTGACCGACTCCGCCCGGAAAGACGAAGCCTATTATCTGCTCGGCAATGCCTATCGCAAACAAGGCAACTGGCAACAGGCCCTCAACAACTACCAGTCGGCCATCGAACTCAACCCCGAAAGCCCTGCCCGGCAAGCCCGGCAGATGGTGATGGATATACTGGAATTCTACAACAAAGACATGTTCAACCAATAAATAAGTAATACGTAAAATTATGGCTAAAATCAAAGGAGCTATCGTGGTCGATACGGAACGTTGCAAAGGATGCAACCTGTGTGCCGTGGCCTGTCCGCTCAATGTGATTTCGCTCACCAAGGAGGTGAACACTAAAGGATATAACTACGCCCACCAGGTGTTGGAAGACACGTGCAACGGTTGTAGTTCCTGCGCTATCGTGTGTCCGGACGGATGCATCTCGGTCTATAAAGTTAAATGTGAATAATATTCGGAATATGGCAGAAGAAGTTGTATTAATGAAGGGTAATGAGGCCATTGCACACGCAGCTATCCGCTGTGGCGCCGATGGAGACTTCGGTTACCCCAGCACTCCCCAATCGGAAGTTTTGGAAACGCTGGCCGAGTTGAAACCGTGGGAAACGACCGGCATGGTGGTGCTCCAGGCGGAAAGCGAAGTGGCAGCTATCAATATGGTTTACGGCGGCGCCGGATGTGGCAAGAAGGTATTGACCTCGTCGTCCAGCCCCGGTGTGAGCTTGAAACAGGAAGGTATCTCTTATCTGGCAGGTGCCGAACTCCCTTGCTTGGTAGTGAACGTGATGCGTGGCGGTCCGGGTCTGGGTACCATCCAGCCGAGTCAGGCCGACTACTTCCAGACAGTGAAGGGTGGCGGTCATGGTGACTATCGCCTGATAGCGCTGGCTCCGGCGTCGGTACAGGAAATGGCCGACTTCGTAGGACTGGGCTTCGACCTGGCTTTCAAATACCGCAACCCGGCTATCATCCTGGCTGATGGTGTGATAGGTCAGATGATGGAGAAGGTGGTGCTTCCTCCGATGCAGCCGCGCCGTACGGATGCGGAGGTGATCGAACAATGCCCGTGGGCTTCTACCGGCAAGACGAAGGATCGCAAACCGAACATCATCACGTCGCTGGAACTGCAACCGGATGCCATGGAACGCAACAACATCCGTTTCCAGGCTAAGTACAAGTTGATCGAAGAGAACGAGGTTCGTTACGAAGAGATCAACTGTGAAGATGCCGACTACCTGATCGTGGCCTTCGGTTCGATGGCCCGCATCGGACAGAAAGCAATGGAACTGGCTCGTGAAGAGGGCATCAAGGTGGGTATTCTCCGTCCTATCACGCTGTGGCCGTTCCCCACGAAAGCCATCGCCTCTTATGCCGGTAAGGTGAAGGGTATGCTCTCTCTCGAATTGAACGCCGGACAAATGGTGGAAGATATCCGTCTGGCAGTTAATGGTAAGGTGAAAGTGGAACACTTCGGACGTCTCGGCGGTATCGTGCCCGACCCGGACGAAATCGTTGTGGCACTGAAAGAGAAACTCATTTGACAATTGACAATTGACAGTTGACAATTGACAGTTATAAAACAAAAAGAAGATGGATCTCAAAAAACTAAGAAATATACTCAATGTGGTGTTCATGGTACTGGCCCTGGCCGCTGTGATCATCTATTATGCATCGGACAATTTCACTCTGTTCATCTACGTATGTGGTGGAGCGGTTTGCGTCAAACTGATGGAGTATTTTATTCGATTCACCCACAGATAAAGTTAAGAGGTTATGACAAGAGAAGAAATAATCAGACCTGAGAACCTGGTCAAAACGAAACCGGCTCTCATGAACGATACCCCGATGCACTATTGCCCGGGATGCAGCCACGGCGTGGTACACAAGCTGGTGGCCGAAGTGATTCAGGAAATGGGAATGGAAGAAAAAACAGTAGGTATCTCTCCGGTGGGATGTGCTGTGTTTATTTATAACTACCTGGACATCGACTGGCAGGAAGCTGCTCACGGACGTGCTCCGGCATTGGCTACAGCCATCAAGCGCCTGTGGCCGGATCGCCTGGTATTCACTTATCAGGGCGACGGTGACCTGGCTTGTATCGGTACAGCCGAGACTATCCACGCGCTGAACCGGGGTGAGAACATCACCATCATCTTCATCAACAATGCCATTTATGGTATGACGGGTGGACAGATGGCGCCTACCACGCTGCCGGGCATGAAGACATCGACCTGCCCGTACGGACGTGACACGCAACTGCACGGTTATCCGTTGAAGATCACCGAGATCGCTGCTCAACTGGAAGGTACGGCCTACGTTACCCGCCAGTCGGTACAGTCGGTTCCAGCCATCCGCAAAGCCAAGAATGCCATCCGCAAGGCCTTCGAGAACTCGATGGCCGGCAAAGGTTCTAACCTGGTGGAGATCGTTTCTACCTGTAGTTCGGGCTGGAAGATGACACCGGAAAAGTCCAATAAGTGGATGGAGGAGAACATGTTCCCGTTCTATCCGCTGGGCGACATGAAAGATAAATAACGTGCTAAGTTTACGAGTAAGATGAAAGAAGAAATTATCATAGCAGGATTCGGCGGACAAGGTGTGTTGTCCATGGGAAAGATATTGGCATATTCCGGACTGATGGACGGAAAAGAGGTATCGTGGATGCCGGCATACGGCCCGGAACAGCGTGGCGGAACGGCCAATGTGACGGTGATCGTGAGCGACGACCGCATCTCCTCGCCCATTCTGAGCAGCTACGACGCAGCCATCATCCTGAACCAGCCTTCGCTGGAGAAGTTCGAGAACAAGGTGAAGCCGGGCGGCATCCTGATATACGACGGTTACGGCATCATCCACCCGCCGACGCGCACTGATATCAAGGTGTACCGCATCGACGCTATGGATGCAGCCAATGAAATGAACAATGCCAAGGCTTTCAATATGATCGTGCTGGGCGGACTGCTGAAACTCCGTCCGGTAGTATCGTTGGAGAGTGTGCTGAAGGGACTGAAGAAGACGCTCCCGGAACGCCACCACCACCTGATCCCGATGAACGAGGAAGCTATCAAGAAAGGAATGGAACTGATCAAGGAAGTGTAATACACGCTCTGACAGTCATTATTTAAAGATGCCCATCTGCCGATAGGAAGCGCCTGTATATGTTAATAAAATACAGCGCCGCCAATTGGCAGATGGGCATTTTATCGCATTAACAAATTATTGTTTATATTTGCGCCTAATTATGAGACGAATCCTATTTTTATATACTCTCCTGATGGTGGCTGGATGGCAGACAGTTCATGCCCAGATGCAGCCGCCCAACCGACGACAACTGGACGGAAAAGACCAGTATGGCAACCAGATCGACCCTTCCACCCGCCCAGCCGATCTGGACAGTGCGAACGTAGAGATGCAGGGACTTCCCCCCAAACTATACATGTGGAAGCTGGACGAAAACCTCGGAACCGTTACACGCATGCCGGCTGATACATTGTTTCACAACTTCCAGAACACCAACCTCACGGAGGGAATGTACGGGCATTATAACTACCTGGGCAACCTGGGTTCGTCGCGCTACTCGCGCATCTACTTCGACCGTCCGGAAGCGTGGCCGGCTTTCTTCATGCAGCCGTTCTCCAGTTTCTTCACCCCGCCGGGCGAATTCAAGTTCACCAATAGTAACGTGCCCTATACCAACCTCACCTACTACAAAGCCGGTAGCAAGCTCAACGGCGAGGAGCACTTCAAAGCTTACTTCTCGGTGAATGTAAACAAGCAGTTTGCCTTCGGGTTCAACATCGACTACCTGTACGGTCGCGGATACTACAACAACCAGAGCACTTCGCTCTTCAACGCCGCCCTCTTCGGGAGCTACATAGGCGACCGCTACGAGGCCAGCCTGATCTACAGCAATAACTACCTGAAGATGGACGAGAACGGGGGTATCACCGACGACCGGTACATCACCGACCCTGTGGCCATGGCCGAAGGACGAAAGCAGTACGAACCGCAGAACATACCGACGGTGATGAGCCAGGCTACCAACCGTAACAAGGATTTCTACGTATACTTCACGCAACGATACAAGCTGGGCTTTCAGCGGGACCTGCCCAAGGCCAAGACCGATTCAGTGGCACAGACCGATTCGGTGACTCAAACGGAGTTCGTACCTGTCACCAGTTTCATTCATACGATGAAGGTGGAACGGGCGCGCCATCAGTTCCGCTCACAGGATCAACTCACCAATTACTACGAGCATGCCCCCTACTTCGACGCGGACAATAAGAACATCAACGACTCGACGACCTACATGGGCATCAAGAATACCCTGGGCATTGCTCTGCTCGAAGGGTTCAACAAATACGCCAAGGCCGGACTGACGGCTTTCGCTTCGTACAAAATCAGCAAGTACACCCTGATGAACAGTCACATGATGACTTCGGACCGGTACACCGAGAACGAGCTCTATGTCGGGGGCGAACTGGCTAAACGGGAGGGCAAGACGCTGCACTACCATGCCGTGGGCGAGGTGGGCATGCTGGGCGAAGCCATCGGACAGTTCCGCGTGAACGGCGATGCCGACCTGAACTTCCGTCTGGGCAAGGACACGGTGACGTTCGTGGCCCGGGGGCTCGTGAGCAATACACTGCCCAACTTCTACATGCGCCACTACCACTCCAAGTATTTCTACTGGGACAATGAGAATATGAACAAGGAGTTCCGTACCCGGGTGGAAGGCGAACTAAACATCGACCGCTGGCAGACACGTTTGCGTGCCGGTGCGGAGAATGTGAAGAACTACACATACTTCGACCAGCATGCTTTGCCTGCGCAATACGGCAGTAGCATCCAGGTACTGTCGGCCCGCCTGAACCAGAACTTCCGCGTAGGTATCTTCCACCTGGACAATGAGGTGACCTGGCAAAATTCGAGCGAACAGGATGTGTTGCCGTTGCCGGATCTCTCGTTCTATCACAACCTGTACATCGACACGAAACTGTCCAAAGGGGTATTGAGCCTGCAACTGGGAGCTGATGTGCGCTACTTCACTAAATATTACGCACAGGCGTATATGCCGACCACCCAACAGTTTTACCTGCAACCTTCGGACAAGTTGGTGGAGATTGGCGGCTACCCCATCGTGAACGTATATGCCAACATGCAACTGAAACGTACGCGCATCTTCGTCATGATGTACCACGTGAATCAGGGTATGGGCAACAGCAACTCGTTCCTCGTGCCCCACTACCCCATCAATCCGCGCTTGTTCAAGTTCGGACTTTCCTGGAACTTCTACGATTAATGCTTATGAGGGTGTCGTTTAAAACGTTCGGCAAAATCCTGCAATACGGAGGAATGGGGTTGGTGATTTTCTTCATCTTCTACTTCCTTACCGACCGACCCGAACCTCAGAGTCATCCGCGCGACTATGCCGAGATAGCAGCCGAGGGCACTATTCGGGCTACCACGGAGTACAACTCCTTGAGTTACTTCGTCAAAGGCGATACCATCACAGGCTTTCACTATGAGTTGTTCAACGCTTTTGCCCGCGACAAGGGGTTAAAGGCGGAGATCACTCCACTCATGAGCTTCGACGAGCGGCTCCGTAAGTTGGAGAACGGCACATTCGACGTCATCGCCTACGGCATCCTGGCCACCAGCGAACTGAAAGATTCCTTGCTCCTCACCACTCCCATCCTGCTCAACAAACAGGTGCTGGTACAGCGCAAAGCCTCTAAGGAGGATTCGCTCTACATCAACAGCCAGATCGACCTGGGCGGACGGACGCTGCACGTGGTAAAAGGGTCGCCTTCTATCCTGCGCATCCGCAACCTGAGCAACGAGATCGGCGATACGATCTACATCCAGGAGGTGGAGAAATACGGTTCGGAACAGCTCATCGCCCTGGTGGCTCATGGTGACATCGACTATGCGGTGTGCGACGAGTCAATCGCCCGGGAAGCGGTGAAGACGATCCCCAACATCGACATCAACACGGGCATCAGCTTCAGCCAGTTCAATTCCTGGGGGGTAAGTAAGCAGTCGCCTGCCCTGTGCGACACGATCAATGCATGGTTGGAGAGGTTCCGCCAACAGAAGGAGTTCCAGATGCTCTACCAAAAATATTACGGAGAACGGTAACCGGCTATCGGAAGTTAACGTTATATTTGTGCCCGGATGTAAAATCAACTGGTATGATGATGAGTGAAAAAATAATCAAATGGGGATTTATTGGTTGCGGCGACGTGACCGTTCTGAAGAGTGGACCTGCTTTCGCTAAGATCGAGAACTCGGAAGTGGTGGCTGTCATGAGCCGCAACGGCGAGAAAGCGAAAGCGTATGCCCAGAGCCGTGGCATCGCCCGCTGGTACGACGACGCGCAACTGCTGATCGACGACCCGGAAGTGAATGCCGTCTACATCGCTACTCCTCCTTCTTCGCACGCCACGTATGCCGTGATGGCCATGAAGGCCGGCAAGCCGGTCTACGTAGAGAAACCGCTGGCGGTGACCTACGAGGAGTGCACTCGCATCAACCGCATCTCGCAGGAAACGGGCATCCCTTGTTTCGTGGCTTACTACCGTCGCAACATGCCGTACTTCCTCAAAGTGAAGGAACTGGTCGACGCGGGTGTAGTGGGTAACGTGATCAATGTACAGGTGCGCTACGCCGCTCCTCCACGTCCGGAAGATTTCGACCGGGACAACTTGCCCTGGCGGGTGCGGAAGGAGATTGCCGGTGGTGGGTATTTCTACGACATGGCTCCGCATCAAATCGACTTGTTACAGGAGCTCTTCGGCTGTATCCTCGAAGCTAGCGGCTATCGCAGCAACCGTGGTGGTCTGTACCAGGTGGAAGATACGGTGAGTGCCAGCTTTAAGTTTGACACAGGTCTGGTGGGCAGCGGGTCGTGGTGCTTCGTGGCACACGAGTCGGCCAAGGAGGACCGTATCGAGATTATCGGTGATAAAGGTATGATCTGTTTTTCGGTGTTCTCGTTCGAGCCAATCGCGCTGCATACGAGACTGGGACGGGAAACGTTCGACATTCCTTCGCCGGATCATGTACAGCAACCGCTCATCCAGGCTGTCGTCGATCATCTGTTAGGAAAGTCAGTTTGTGGTTGCGATAGCATGAGCGCTACGATGACTAACTGGGTAATGGATCAGATACTGGAGAAGTTTTAGCTAGCGCATGGCTTTTCTTTCTTTTTTGTCTTGAAACAAAAAAGAAAGAAACAAAGAAAAAAATTCAAGGCTGCATTTTCTCCGCTACTCCGCCTTTTTGGAAAACGATCGGAGCTCCAACTCGCTCGCTACGCTCACTCAAACAATCGCTCCTTTACTCGTTTTCCAAAAAGGCTCCGCTTAACGCTCCGAAAATGAGGCCAATCCTTTGACTCCACATCGCTTCGCTCGTGTTTTTTGTTACTTCGCTTCGCTCGTGTGTGGGTGTTATGGAGTGAAAATCTTCTTTTTTACATGGGGTTTTGTTGGGTGGCTCCAGCTTCTTCAACCATGCTGAAAGCTTTTGTTCATCGGGGTTTAGGGTGAAGTTTGGCATCTCCACCTGCTCTTCACGCCTTCACCGTGTGTCGTCCTGATTTTGAAGGCATGTCAGGCCCCTTTTGTTGCCTTCTAAATTTCTTTTCAAGGCAACTAATGCCTTCTTTCAAAGCTTCTGCAAGTGCTGTTCAACGGGCGCTACGCGTTTTATTTTTTCCCGCTACGCCTTTTTGAAAAACGCGGTGCGGGACAAAATAAAACGCGGAGCGCCCGGTGGAAGCTGCGTTCTATTGCCTGGGAGGCGTCTCGCGAT
>JAVBVI010000115.1:0-21623 GCA_031554505.1 Bacteroides sp.
CTTGACTTCGGACGACTTAAAGTTACGAATCCAATGCGAAATAATGCTAGCATCTTCAATATTATAATGCATAGCAACAACGGAACGCGGAACACCACGAAGGTATTCGGCTACGGCGAGCTTACGAACCTCCATAGAGTAAGGATCGCCTTTGACATGAGGATAATCTTTCTTTACCATATTACTTTTATAGGTTATGGTCAACCCATTTCAGGACAAGTCAAACAGTGTGGTTGGGAAACAATAATATACCTATTATATATAGTATAAAAACCGATAACGGTCGGTTAGTATCCTGTTCAGAGATACACCTGCCACAGGCAGAAAAGCCACTCGGAAGAATCCACGCCTTTTTCGAAGATAAGCAAAACAACATCTGGATCATCACCGGATCGGGTTTATTGGTAAAGCCCTATAACCAGAAAAACATCGAACTCGTATCCCTTGCTCTGGGTACCATAACCGGGATTACCGAAGACATGCGGGGTATCATCTGGATAGGGACTCAGAGCAAGGGACTGTTCCAACTCAACATACCCAAGAATCACGATTTCAGCCATGTTCATCCCATACTGTACGCATCGGAAGAAGTTCTCACAAGCAATCACCTGCGAGCCATCTGCGCCGACCTCAAAGGACATCTGTGGATAGGGACTAAAGAAGGGAACATTATCCGCTATGATATCCTAAGCCATACGTTTACCGACCTGTCGAAACAATTCACATTTATGAATGAGAGCATTATCTCTATGCTGATCGATGATTTTGGTGACTTGTGGATATCCACCAACAAACGACTCATTGAATACGACCCGGTGAATCAGGCCATGCGTGTATACACCACGACCGATGGGGTGGCAGTATCTTCTTTTCGCGGGAACTCTTATTACAAGGATAGCTCCGGTAAGTTGTATTTCGGCGGCAACAAAGGTATTTCGGCCTTCAACCCCTCCGTACACCTGTCGGGCAATCCGACTCCGAATAAGGTTTGGATTTCAGATATTAAAATCAACAACCAGTCACTGCTCGTCTCCAATAATAACAAGAATAAGCTTCATCTGAATGGACAAACACTGAACCTCGAGCCTTCGGACAAGAACATAGAAATCAATTTCTCTACGCTCAACTATACCTTTGCCTCCAAAATCCGGTATGCCTACAAGCTGGAAGGAGTGGACAATGATTGGATATACACGGATAAAAACCGTCAGTTCGCTACGTATAGCCAATTGAGAAAAGGAAGTCATCGGTTTCATGTCAAAGCGACCGATGAGAACAACTTATGGAGCGATCAAGTCACCGAACTGCTTATCTATAAACGTCCGGCATATTACGAAACGAATGGAGCTTATCTTCTGTATGTCTCCTGCTTCCTGTTGGCCATGTTCCTGGTATTTCGCTGGACCAGAAACCGGATCAAGTTAAAGAATGAATTGAGAATAGCACAAATCGAGAAAGACAAGTCGGAAGAACTCACACAAGTGAAACTGCGGTATTTCACCAATATCACCCATGACTTTCTGACCCCACTGACCATTGTGTCCTGCCTGATCGACGATGCCGAAATAACAAGCCGCGGAGGAAATCCTCAATTCAAAGCCATGCGTTCTCACATCGAACGGTTACGGCGGCTGTTGCAGCAGGTACTCGACTTCCGGAAAATAGAAAGCAACAATATGAAGCTGAGTTTATCACACGGCGATATCGTAGCTTTTATAAAGCAGACTTGCTTCAAACAGTTTATTCCGCTGATGGAGAAGAAAGAGATAGACTTCCGGTTTCACGCCGAGCCTGCACAGATACATGCATACTTTGATACAGACAAGTTGGATAAGATTCTCTACAACCTCTTGTCGAATGCAGAAAAATATACTCCTCCGAAAGGGCAGGTCGGAATTGAACTAACACTGGGGAAAACAGCCCGTAAAGACCATCTCGTTATCAAAGTAACAGATACGGGTATGGGAATCCCATCAGAGAAACAGCCCCATATATTCACCCGCTTTTATAACAACGACATCGCATTCTCGGGAGAGAGCAATGGGATCGGGCTTTCCCTGACTAAGGAGCTGGTCGAGCTGCACCACGGTCGTATTTTTGTTTCGAGTGCCCCGGGTAAGGGAAGCACTTTTACCGTCATAATCCCTATCGGTAAAGATAGCTGTGGAGAAAGAGAGTCGTATCCCTTAGCCTCATCCATTCCGGAGGAAAAGAAGAACGAACCACTGGTCTTCAACCACATGCCCGACCCAGTTCCAGAACAGAATGTAGAAAATGGCACGACTATTCTGGTAGTGGAAGATAACCAGGAACTTCTCTCTTTAATAGCCAATCTGCTTTCGGCCCATTATCAGATTATCACTGCCAGCAATGGGGTGGAAGCGCTGTCCATCATTCAGACTCATGATATAGATATCATTATCAGTGATGTGATGATGCCCGAAATGGATGGTTTTGAGTTATGCATCACTTTGAAGAAGAATATAGAAACCAGTCACATCCCTATCATCCTGCTAACTGCCAAGAGCAGCACCGAAGACCGCGTAGAATGCTATAAAGTGGGAGCCGATGCGTATATTTCCAAACCGTTCCAGCTCCAGGTTCTGGAAGCCCGTATTCAAAACTTCCTGACCAACAGGAAAAACAAGCAGAAAGAGTTCCGGGCAGCCGCGGAAATAAATATATCCCGATTGGAGTACCAAACCATTGATGAGCAGTTCCTGGTACGCGTTGTACAAGTGATTGAGAAGAATATATCTGATACGGAATTTGATATCAACCTGTTGGCCAACTCCCTGCATATCTCCAAATCGGCGTTATACCGGAAACTGAAAATGATGACCGGGCTATCACCTGTGGAGTTTATCCGCAACATACGGTTGAAACATGCCTGCCAGCTACTGAAGAACGAGTTCATATCCATAGCCGAGGTCACTTATCAGGTGGGCTTCTCCAGCCCCAGATATTTCGCTACCTGCTTTAAGAATGAATTTAATATGACTCCAACGGAATACCAGAAAATTTTGGCTGTTTAACTTAGAAGCACAGCAACAGCGGTAGATAGTCTTTTAACTTCACCCGCAGGATCTTTAGAGATTGCGAGATGCGGTAAGCGACTGTTTTAGGCGAAACGCCCATCCGCTCCGCTATCTCGTTGTAAGTAAGACAATCAAAACGGTTCATCTCAAAGGCTTCCCGGTAATCCTCCGGGAGTTCACTGATGGCTTGGGAAATACGTTCGAGGATCTCGCCTTCTATATAGAAGTCGGGATCCTCGAACACTTCTTTATATTTCTCATACAAACGTTCGTGCACTCGCTGTCTCATCTGCAGGTGAGCCACTTTATTGAGACACCGGTTCTTGACTGCCGCAAACAAGAGCGACCTGAGCGATAACTCCGGAATCAGCATCGCGTGATTCTCCCAGAGCCACAACATCACGTCCTGAATGATCTCCTCACAATCGGAACGCCCCACATACTGAGAGGCAAAAGCAAACAAGCCTCTGTAGTACTGCGTATAAATCAAGTCGAAGGCCGCCGCATCGCCGGCCTTCAACTTCCTTATCATTTCCAGGTTGTCGTTCTCCACTGTGTTTTTCTTCGTATATCGACAAAAATAAGGATTAAAATGATGTTCAAACTATAAAAGGGGAATATTAACACAATATTCTCAACTCATCAGCGACGGCAGGAAAGTAGAGATGAAAGGTAAGTATGTCACCAGTAATTGTACAATGACCATCATACCAAAAAAGCGCATTACATACGGCAACATCTCGTTGACACTGGTCTTCCCCACCCCGCTGGCAACAAACAAGGTGGTACCCACAGGTGGGGTGATCAGACTGATAACCATATTGCTCACTACCAACACGCCGAAATGCACCGCTGCCAATCCGGTATTCATCCCGATGGCTTCGCTGATGGGCAACAATACCGGCACTACAATAAGTAAGCACGGAGCCACATCGATGAACATACTGATAAGGAACAAGGCGATGTTCAGCAGAGCGAGGATAATAATCTTCTTCCAGAACATGTACGTCTCGGGCGACATATCGGAACTAAAGAACTGAATGATTCCATCGCTGGACGAAACCAGCGCATTGGTAATCACGACCGGAATCTGTCCGATGCTCAATGTCCAGGCAAACAAACTGGCACAAGCCAACAGGAAGCTGAGTGCCGCCGTGGTCTTGGCTGCCGATACGAACAATGCCGGAAGATCTTTGATCCGGATCTGCTTGTACACCACTAAACCGATAAACAGAGCATATACCACTGCCACAGCCGAAGCTTCCGTGGCTGTAAAGATACCACCCATGATTCCAATGAAGATAATACCCATCAGCAGCATCACCCAGAAAGAGTTAATGGTGCTCTTCACCCGTTCTTTCGTAGAGGCTTTTTCTTCCACCACGACGTCGAACTTCCGCATCATGCGGGGAACGATGAGCATCAGTCCGGCACCCACCAGAATCCCGGGAATAATTCCACCCATAAAGAGTTTCTCGATCGAAACATTGGCTATCGTTCCATAAATCAACAGGGCGATGCTGGGAGGAATCAGCGCTCCCGTGGTCCCTGCACAGGCCGACAAAGCTGAAGAGAAAGGACGCGGAAATCCGTTCTTCTCCATCGGCGGAATCATCATGCCACCAATGGCTGCACAGGTAGCGGCCGAAGCACCGGATACGGCTCCGAACAACTGCGAGGCTACTACGGTTACGAAAGGAAGTCCGCTTCGTTTATGCCCCAGGAAGGACTTTACAAAAGCGATCAACCGCATGGAGAGTCCTCCCTGACTCATGATCTCCCCGGCCAGGATAAAGAACGGAACGGCCAGGAACGAATAGAAGTTGGAAAGAGAACGGGTCGTTTCGAGCGCCACCATAATGGGATTGATATCCGCATACAGTAGGGCGGCCAGCGAGGCCAGCAGCATACAGAAAGCCACCGGCACATTGAGTATCAAGAGTACGATAAACGTGATCAGTAGTACGGCAGTCATAATTTCAGTTCTTTAAAGTTGGATACGATATCCGTGATACAATAGATAAACATAAAGGTGCAGCCCACCGGACAAGCTCCGTAGACCCAGATCCGGCTGATTTCCATGGCCGGCATGATCCAACTGGCAATGCCTGCAGTTACTTCGAAACTCCAGAAAAGCAGTGCAGTGATGCCTATCAACGTGATACTCTTGTGCACGAGGGCAAATATGATCTGCGCATTGCCTTTCAGCCGCTGCTCGATGTAGTTGAACGAGTAGTGAAGATGCTCGCGTACAGCCACGGCCGCCCCAAGGAAGGTGAGCCACAACATGAGCGACGTGGCCAGCTCGTCCGCCCAATAGATGGAGAACTGGAAGCAGAAGCGGCACAGCACGTTGATAGCCATCGTAAAGGACATGATTCCCAAGACAACAAACAGGAAATAGTCCAAAGTCTTATTGATGTATTTCATAAACTGTCTGATTAAATGGATTCGTTACGCATGTTCATGATATCGTACAGCAGTTCTTCCGACTCCTCCGGGTATTCGGTGCTGTACTGCTCGATGATCTTGTTGGCCTCGCGGATGAAAGGGGTCTTGTCCTTGATCCGGTTGATGCTGACACCATTCTGCTGCATCTCGCTCATCGATTCTTCGGTGGTATTTTTCCACACCTCGGCAAACTGCTGCTGGGAGATGGCAATGGCTTCGCGTATCCGCTTCTGGTACTTGGGTTCGAGCGAAGCAAACCACTTGGCATTGGCGATGATGACGTGCTGGTTAGCAAAATGCTCGGTCAGGGTGAACTGGTTGCAACCGGCTTCGTAGTATTTGTACGACATGAATATGCGTGCGCTGTTCTCGGCACCGTCTACCACACCTGTCTTCATGGACTGGAAGAGTTCGGAGAAAGGAATCGGAGTGGCAGTGGCACCAATAGCATTGATGGAGTTGATCATAACGGGACTTTCCATCACGCGGATCTTTAGCCCGCGGAAGTCTTTCGGGTTAGTCACTTCAATGCTGTCTTGCCGGTGGTGATAAAAGAGGTTCCGGAAACCTGTACTATAGAATCCCAGAGCACACATATTGTGTTTTTCCAGCCGCTTCAGGAACTTCTGCCCGGAAGGTCCGTACAGCACATCGTTATGCTGCTGCTCGGAAACGAAGAGATAAGGCAGGTCGAGGATGCTGTAGGCCGGGTCTATCATCGTCACGATGGACGAGTTGACCTGTACCATTTCGAGCACGTCGAAGTAACAGCTTTCCAACAACTGACGTTCGGAGCCTACCGTACCCTGATCGAAGAACACCACCTTGATTTCGCCGGCTTTGATTGTCCCGTCGGGCGATGCCTTTTCCAGTTCGTTGCGAAACAGGTTGGAGGCTTCCCATATCCGGCTATCCGGCTTTAGCTCGTTGGAGAGACGGAATACCAGCTTCGGTGCCTCCCCTGTTGGCTCTGGTGTCGTGCTTGTCCCGCAGGACGCGCATAACAGGGAGAACCAGACCAGTAATATATATACTGTATATTTCATATCCTATTTCTTTAAGAGCGGAGTAATAGCATTGAACATCGTTTGTAGGATGATGCAGCAAGAAGTAGCACCGGCATCGAGCACCCCCACCGAACGATTGCCCAAACGAGCGGCTCGTCCGATTTGTGCGACCATGTTCCGGGTCGATTCCTTACCGGCTTCTGCCGCTTCACTGGCTGCTTTGAGCGCCTGTCTGAAGTCGTTCCGGCTCATCCATTCGTTGCGGAAAGCATCGACGGCGGGTTCCAGAGTATCAATCAGCGTCTTGTCGCCCAGTTTGGCTCCGCCCATGGCTTTCACACTATCCAGGGCATTCTCCAGCATAGACAGGAAGAGCGGAGCGTTGACCTCTGTACAGTCTTTGAGGGTCAGGGCACAAGTACGGAAGAAACTCCCGTAGATAGGGCCCATCGACCCGCCGATTTCCAGCAGCAGCGTATCGCCGAGTATCTTCATAGCGGCGGCAAACGAATGCTCGGTAGTGATCTGTTCACCGGCCATGGTGAAACCTTTGTTCATATTGATGCCGTGGTCGCCGTCTCCTATCTGTCCGTCGATATCGCTCAGATACACTTTATTGGCCTGAATGGCGGCAATGATATCCATCACAATTCCCGCCTGATGGTTGTTTTGAAATTGTTCCATACTTCGTTGTTTTTAGAATTGTTTGAAGGATACGGCATTGGCATCAAAGTCAATGAGTTCTTCCAGCTCCTGATCGAGTTTGAGGATAGTGAGCGTCACTCCCATCATGTCGAGCGAGCTAAAGTAGTTGCCCACGTAAGAGCGATGAATGGTGATTCCGCACTCCCGTAGCTGGCTGGCTACTTCGTTGAAGAAGATATAAAGTTCCATCACCGGGGTGCTTCCCAACCCGGATACGAGCACTGCTACCTTTTCGCCTTTGCCTATCTGGATATCGTCGAGTATCTTCTCAGTGCAGAGCGTAGCCATTTCGTGAGCAGGCATGAGTTCAGTAACTTTGATACCCGGTTCGCCATGATGGCCGATGCCCAGTTCCATTTGCCCCGGGGCGATGGAGAAATTGGGTTTGCCCACGGCGGGGATGGTACAGGGAGTAAGTCCCACACCGATGCTCCGGGTCTGGTCGATGGTTTTCTGCGCTACCCGGATCACGTCGTCGAGATTACCGCCCAAGGAGGCTTTGGCTCCGGCTGTCTTCCACATCAGGATCTCGCCGGCCACTCCTCTGCGTTTGCCCCGTTCGTTGCGGGGGGCAGAAGCTACGTCGTCGTTGGCTACGACGGTCTTTACGACGATTCCTTCTTCTTCAGCCAGCATACGGGCCATCTTCACATTCATGTTATCGCCCGAGTAGTTGCCGTAGAGACAGGCTACGCCTTGTCCCGAATCGGCTTCGCGGATGGCGTCGAGGAAAGCTTTGGCTGTGGGCGACGAGAAGATCTCGCCTACAGCCACGGCATCTACCATGTGTTCGCCTAAGTAACCGATAAAGGCAGGTTTGTGTCCGGAGCCTCCTCCGGTGACGATACCTACCTTACCGGGTACCGGAGCTCGTTTGTATTTCAACACACGCGGGTTGGCAGTGGTACTGATCAGGTCGCTGTGAGCGGCGATGAAGCCTTTCAGCATATCTTCTACGACGTGGTCGGGATTATTGATGATTCGTTGCATATGTTTTCTTTGTTAAAGTGAATATTTATAGACTCATTGGGTAAATAATGCGAATCGGTAGCCGGGATTAATAAAACTCATCGCCGGCATGCATCATTTTATTTCTGTTTATGCACATAACTATTATGAAACTTGCAGACAGCTAATCTTTTTAATGCACTCATTCTTTCTTTTTAGTGCATTAGTTTTTTCTTTTCAATGCATTGAAAAGAAAGAATGAGTGCATTAAAAAGATTAGTTGTATACTAAAAAATAATACTCGTATGCACATCCGGAAATAAAAATTACCGATCTTCGGGGAACTCCACCTCCTCGTGGAAAGTATAGTCGGCCAGTGTGGCTTGCGGAGTGAAGAAGCAGACCACTTTCATGTCCACAGCACCTGTATTGCGTAGCATGTGAACGGAACGCTTTGTAAACCGGACGGCTGTTCCTTCGCGAATGTCATACACCTGCCCGTCGATAAAAGCTTTTCCTTCGCCGGAGACAATGTAGATTACCTCTTCTTTCTCGGGATGCGAGTGTGCCGGACTTACCGTACAGCCGGGCTTGATGACGACTACATTCATTGAGAACGGCCGGTCGGCATCGGTATCCGGGGTGAATAGCCAGCGAAGGTCTCTGCCAGGCAGGTGCTGTACGGTTATTTGATCTTCATATACGATGTTCTTCATGGAATTGAGTTGTTTGGAGGATCTGTGTTATTTCAGGTAATAGAGCGCCACCTCGCTTTTCAGTTGATTGGCACTCAGGATATAGTCGCGACCTGCATGGTGGAACAGTTGGGTCTGCGTGGTACCGGTTTCCGGTTCGATACACAGGCGTTCGATGGCTCCTTCGGCCTTTCCGCCGGCATGCCACATATCGAGGGAAGCTTCTCCCCGCCGACTGCCCGCCACGATGACCGGGCGACCGGCCAGCCAGCCTGCACTGAGTCCGTGTCCAAAGGATAACGGGGCGTCGTAGATCCGTTCCCAGCTGCCGGACGATAGCCGGTAGACATTCAGACAGTCGCCATGGAAGGGTTCGATGGTGACCAGTTCGTCCACTCCGTCACCGTTGATATCGATGAAGGCAAACTCGCTGACTTCCCGGTCGAACAGCCGGTCGATGGTTACCTCCGATGCCTGACCGGGCGAAAGGGTAAATATCCCTTCGGCTCCCGAGATGCAGAGTACTTCCTCGCCGGCCCGGACGGTTTTCAGCATACCGTGATTCCGGAACAAGTCGCTGAATACCCTTTCAGCTTCCCAAACAGGTTCGCAGGGATGGTGAGACAGGATGGTGAGAAACACTTCTCCCGGCCGGGACCAGTCGGAAGGCTCGCGCTTGTTCCGGCTGACAGTCGAGGTAAAGAGGTAGTTCACACCGCCTTTGTGCAGTATCTCGCACCGATGAGCGAAGGGCAAGGAAAGCATTTTGGTTACTTCCCAACTTTCGCCTTGCCGCTGATGCCTGTACACGCCGGCTTCTTGCCCGATGAAAGGCGGAAACAGTCCCATGACGGATACCAACAGATCCACCCGCCCCGGAACGGGGATGAGGCTCATCATACCTCCAGGCGAAAGACCTATATCCGTCTTTACAAGAGAAGGGAACGCCACTAACCCTGGTGTTCCCTGCCTCTCGGGACCGTAACCGATGCAGAGTTCGTCACCCAGGCGAAAAGCATGGGTGGTATATACATCGGGCATATCGACTAACTTTATCTTCTGGAACATGGTTCTCATTTTTGCGGGTTATCAGTTGACTTCGGAGCGTTTTCTTTCTTCATGTACTCCTCTTCGATGGTGTAGATACGTTGTATCTTCGCCTCCGAGCGGCCTCCCTGTTCGTACCGCAACTCCAACCAATGGAGCACCAACTGCTTGGCTATTTCTATGCCGAGCACCTGCGCACCGAGGGCCAGTATATTGGCATTGTTGCTCAGGATGGATCGTTCCACCGAGTAGTTGTCCGAGCACACCACGGCATAAGCACCGGGCACCTTGTTGGCTGCCAGACTCATACCCAGCCCGGTTCCGCAAAGCAGAATGCCTCGCTCACACTCTTTGGAGGCTACGGCGCGGGCCACCGCCCAAGCCGTATTGGCATAGATGGGATCGTCGCTTCCATAGTCGGTCACCTCGTAGCCTTGTGCGCTGATCACTTCTTTCAACGCATTTTTCAGGCCGGAAGCATTCGGGTCACAACCGATGGCTATTTTCATAAGACTCGTTTTTAAAGGGTTTCCAACATTTCTTTCACCCGGTTGAATCCGGTACGCCCGCTGTTGTACACCGGTACACGGGTATTGCCCAGCATCGGTTCCAGTGCGCTCATGGATACTTGCGCCAGGACGATGGCATCTACCGAATCCGACAATCGGTCAATTTCCTCCAACAGCATGCGGTTGTGCAGGTCTACATCGTTCCGTTTGATGGCGGCGAAAGCTTCGGTGCAAAGCCGGGTGCTGACTTCGATGGTCTTTCCGGCATCGGCAGCAGCCGATAACAGCAGTCTTTCCGAGGCCGGAACCGTAGTAGGTACGGTGGCAAGCAGTCCGATGCGGCTACCCTGCGCTACAGCCAGATCCATCATCGGGCGGTCTATCTGCAACAGCGGCACATTGATCATGGGGCGTGCCAGCTCCACGGCCTGATTGAAGGTAGAGCAAGCCAACAGGATGACATCCGCCCCTGCTTCTTCGAGGAAGTGTGCATACGTAGCAAACTTATAAAAGTTATTTTTCGGGATCACCCCCGGCGGACAAGCAAAGTTGGTATTCTGGATGGTATCGTCTACCATGTGCGCCACAGTTACATCGGGAAGAATCTCGTCGATGAACGGTTGCACCGACTTGCTGGATATCAGGGCGGCGTGGATAATGCCTACCATTTTCTTGGTTGAGTTTTCCATATCTGTTTGTTTTGTTTGATTGAATAGAGTGATGAATCCCCGGGCAACCTTGTACTACAAGGTTGCCTTTAAGGATATTTCATCAAGAAAGAGAGTCTGTTACCTCATACAGGTACAGTCGTATTTACCAGGTCAGACGGATGAGTGATACACCCTGACGAGGCAAAGAGAAGTCGAGCGACAACCGGCCGCCGTTGGTATCCATCCAAACAGGCGAAGTGTACATCTGCAACTGGCCGCTGCGCTCCAGCACCTTCAACTGTTCCGGTGACGGGTTTTGCGGTTCGCCCATGGCTTTCCATACTTCGTACGAGTTGCTGAACTGGTCGTCGATGCGGTAGTGGGTCACCAGAACACGTCGGTTGTTGATGCCTTTTACATTGAGCGCCACATCCGATGCAAGGGCTGCGAGGTCATCATCGTGGTAGTTCCATACCATAATAGCAATGCTCTGGTCGTCGCTGCTGGCGAGGGCATTCACATCGGCTGCCTCGCGAACGCTGTTTTGACACATCTGTTCGGCCGACAGCGGTGCGGAAGATTTGACTCCTACCAGGTCACCTTGCATCATACCAAACATACGGAACACATTGAGTACCGGTTTGTCGATACCATTGGTTGCCAAGTCACGGAAGCCCGCATACCAAGCCTGGTTCTCGAACTCGAACGACCAGGAAACGGCACCTATGAAGTTCACCCCATGCGTCCGGGCCAGTTCGTACTTACGGGCAAACGAAGCTGCTGTATAACTGGAATACATCGTACCGTTACGGTAAGCATTCTGCGGATGGTGTTCGATGGAGCAAGCTGCGCAGCCTTCCGGGTCGGACTCACCGATAATGATAGGCAGGTGTTTCAGCTCGGGGAACGAAGCTACCGCCTCGAAACCTTTGGATACGTTGAGCAACTGACGGCCGATGTTCATCCGCACGCGGTTGTCCACTACACGCGGTCCGCCTTTGGCATGGAAGCCTACGTAATCCAGCGGTGAACCTACCTGACCGGTAGCATAGTTCTTGCCTCGCACGCAATGTTCGAGGAATCGGCGCAGGAATGCATTAGAATCCTTGTTGCTGGGATCTGTACTGTGCGGACCTCCGATCTTAGCCCGCGGGAAGGCCTTCTTTAGTCCGTCGGCCGCGTAGTCGTACAGTTTGCAGTACTCTTCAAAGGTACCCTGCCAGTAACCGATATTGGGCTCGTTCCATACTTCCCAGTACCAGGAAGCCACTTCGTTCTCACCGTACCGTTCGATGGAATGCTTTACCCATTGGAATACCAGCTCGCGCCATTTATTGTAGTCCTTCGGCGGATGTGCCCAACCGGTATAGATATCATTGTACGCAGCGGACGGGCTCCACTTGTGCTGGTAGGGCTTCGGTTTCACGGAAAGAGCCTCGGGCATAAAGCCGATCTCCACCAACGGTTTCATACCGCGAACCACAAACGTGTCGAAGATGCTGTCCACGATGGTCCAATCGTAGATGGGGCGTCCCTTCTTGTCTTCCGTATAAGCATTGGTCGAGCCCCACTTCAAAGCAGGTGTTCCGTCACCGGTGGTGAGCAGGTTGTGTACCCGTACATTGACCGGGGTGTAGCTCATCTCGGAGAGTTCGGTCAGAAGCTTCTTGCCATCCTTCATATAGGTATAGTTGGGCTCATCGTAGCCAAACCATGCCCAAATGGGTTTCATGGGTTCTATCTTCTTCTGTACATCCACCTCGAAGGTGATTTTCTGTCCGGCTGCGGCATTTTGTGCCGCCAGTAGTGTGCTGAATCCCAACACCGCGCAAAGTGTAATACCTTTGAAAATCCTATTCATACAATTTATTTATTGGTTTAACTATTAGTTTACTACTAATTTAGTCTGTAGTCTGATATCATCACTGGCACTGCCAAGAAGCAGCTCAAATTCGCCCGGTTCCACATAGAAGTCACCGATCGTTTCATCGTAGAAAGCAAGCGACTTCACCGGAAGCTTCATCTGTACCGTTCGTTCTTCGCCAGGCTGCAAAGCTATTCTGGTAAAACCGCGAAGTTCTTTCACGGGACGTACCACCTTGGCCTGCTTGTCTTTCACGTATAGCTGAACTACTTCTTCTCCTGCCCTACTGCCTGTATTCCGAACATTCAGGCTCAGATCGATCGTATCGTCAGCCGTGGCTACGGACGAAGAAACCTTTAAACCGGAGTAGCGGAAGGTAGTGTAACTCAACCCATGCCCAAAGGCATAGAGCGGCTTCTCCTTCAGATACATGTAGGTAAAGCCTTTGGAAATGTCATACTCCTCGATAGACGGTACCTGAGCATCGGAAGCATACATGGTGTAAGGCAACCGCCCCGCCGGATTATAGTCTCCAAACAGTACGTCGGCCAATGCTGTTCCGCCTTCATCGCCCGGCCACCAGCCTTGCAACAGAGCGGGAGCGCTCTTCTTCACCTCGGGCACAGCCAAAGGCCCGGCACTCATCAGCACCACTATGGTCCGCTTATTGGCAGCACACACGGCTTTGATCAGTTCCTCCTGATTGCCGGGAAGCGCCAACGTCTTTCGGTCACGCCCTTCCACTTCGATATCGGCGGTAGTGCCTACGAAGAGAATCGCTACATCGCTGGCCTTGGCCATCTCGACCGCTTTCTTCAACTCAGCTTCCCGATCGAACCGCGGGGGAATGGGTCGGCCTTTGCGCACCATGACGGGAGTAATCTGTGCTCCTTTGCAATAAAGTACTTCTACTCCGGCTCCCACGGCATCGCGGATTCCTTGCAACGGTTTCACCGGCTTATAAGGTACTCCACCGTAATTACCCTGATTGAACAAGTCGGCATACGGGCCTATCACGGCGATGCTACGGATGGAACTTTTGTCCAAAGGCAATAAACTTTTCTCGTTCTTCAACAGCACGATGGATTTACGGGCTGTTTCGAGCGACAGTGCACGGTGTTCCTTGCAACCGATGATGTCCGGCGATATCGTGCTATAAGGTACGGAGTTGAATGCGTCGAACTCTCCCAGACGGAAGCGCACGGTCAGCACCCTACGCAAAGCGTCGTTCAATCGTTCTTCGGTGAGAAATCCCTGGCTAAGTGCTTGCGGTATATACCGTTCGTACTCTGCGTCGGAGAAATCGCATCCGGCCATGATACTACGTCCTACAGCCTCTTCGTACGACATCTGCCGTTGGTGATGCCCTTCGACCATGGTACGCACGCCTCCTAAATCGGAAACGACAAAGCCTTCGTGCCCCCATTGTTCTTTCAGGATATCGGTCAACAGCAACTTATTGATGTTGTTCGGAACGCCGTTGATGGCGTTGTACGAGGCCATGACCGACTGTGCCTTACCTTCCACGATACAATCGCGGAAATGAGGCAACCAATACTCGTACAGCATACGGTCGGACACAGTGGCGCTCAGCTTCATACGATCCACTTCCACATTGTTCACCGCATAATGCTTCAGGGTAGAAGCCAGCTTGAGATAATGCGGATGGTCGCCCTGTATACCTTGTACAAAGGCCACGCCCATGCGTCCGGTATGGTACGTATCTTCACCGAAGATCTCATTGATGCGTCCCCAATACGGGTTACGGCTGATGTTGATCACCGGCGACCGATAGATCAGTCCTTTGTGCTCGCCCCGGAAGTTGGGATCCTGCTTCCATCCGTTGTAGATGGCGCGTGCCTCGTCGGAGATAGCGACAGCCACGCGGTGCATGAGTTCCGTGTCCCAGGTAGCACCCAAAGCAATGCTCGTCGGGAAGTTGGTGGTAGGTTCGGTCCACTTCACCCCGTGCAGACATTGGTTCCATTGGTCGGCACGGATGGAGAAGCCATCGACCACCACCGTCTTACCACGATGGTTGAGCAATTGCGCTTTTTGTTCCAAGGTGAGCCGACTGATTAAGTCGGCTACCCTGGTTTCTGTACTCAGTTCCTGGTTCAGGAAAGGGGAATTATATTGAATACCTATTGATTGTGCCTTGGCTCCCAAAACCAGAAAGGCAAGTACAGTTATATATGCGAATATTCTTCTCATTATATGGCTTATTTATCGATTAATAGCCATCGAGCTGCTTCATATTGGGGTTGTTCAATACTTCGCTCGAAGGAAGCGGCTGACGGTGCGACACACCGACCTTGAAGTTCTTGTAGTCGGCATCGCGGGCAATCAGTGCATTCAAGCCTTCGGTGGTCTTCCACAGTTCCCATCGTTTGATGTCGAACCAACGTACGCACTCGCCGTTCAGCTCCAATACACGCTCCATCTGCAAACGTTCCAGGAACTTGTCTTTGTTGGTACCTATTTCCGGATAAGCTACCTCCAGCGTACGCATACCGGCACGGGCACGGACCTGATTGACGTATTTATAAGCTTCCGAGGTTTGTCCCAGTTCGTTGAGACATTCGGCATACATCAACAGAACGTCGGCAAAACGGATAACCCGGAAGTTAAGCTGTGAGTGACGGTCCTCGGTAGTACGGAAATCATCGCGTGAATACTTGCGGTAGTACACATCGTTGCCCCACTTGCCTTCGGTCCAGGTCTTACCGTAGAACTTACCAGTCTCGTCGGCCGGGAAGTCGGTAGCCAAATCCTTGTACAGCAGGCTGACGCGCAGACGCGGGTCGAGTTTGCCATCGGCCGTGAGTTCCTTTTTGTACTCAGTTACCAACCAGGGACGAGCCAGTCCGTCGCGGAAACCGATACCATTCAATCCGAAGATGATGGAACGTTGATGCCCGTTGGTAGCTCCCTTGGTATCGCTTTCACCTCCGTTGAGGGCATCACTGAACTGGATTTCGAATACCGATTCGATATTGTTCTCCGTCAGGTGCGAGAAGTTATGCTTGTAGTTAGCCACCAGTCCGTAATATTTCTTACCATCGCCTTCGACCAGCCACTGCAACTGTTCTTTGGCTTTCTGCCACAGGTGCTGCTGCATGTAGACACGTGCCAACTGAGCCTTGGCAGCTCCTTTGGTGATACGTCCTTTCTCTGATCCGGTCCACTCTTCAGGAAGCATTTTGATAGCTTCGAGTAAATCCTTCTCTATCTGCTCCCATACCTCGGCCAGAGATACCTGCTTGGGTTGGTCGCCTGGGTTCTGTATTTGAAGGACCATAGGTACTTCTTCCCAGAAGATAGCCAAGTGGAAATAGTTGTATGCCCGGTGGAAATAAGCTTGTCCCAGATAGGCATCCTTGGCTTTCGCATCGGCAATCTCGATATTGGGTACATAGGTCAGTACCTGATTGGCACGGGCTATACCCCGGTAGGCCTCCCGCCAGATCACAGTCTGATTGTTGTCATGGTTGTAATCGGCATAGATAAACTTCGTCCAATCGCCGGTCTGTACCATAGGACTCATACTATAGCCTTCATCGGAAAGCAAATCAAAACGCCAATGCAAATACCGATGCCAGGAACCCAACCGGTAGAAGATAGCATAACAAGCATTTACGCCCAGTTTAGCATCGTCTTCGGTACGCCAGAACTCATCTGCGGTGAGTCTGTTAGGACTGGTAGTGTCCAACAAATCGGGGTTACATGCCTGATTGATCATGGCACTTAAGGTGAGACATACTGCACCTAAGAGTATATAAATTCTTTTCATGGCATTAGATATTTAAAATTGTAACTGAATTCCAAAATTAACGGCCAGCGGATTCGGATAAGCTGCTACGCCACGATATCCCTTGTTCCAGATATTGTCCTTTCTGTATTCAGGATCCTGCATACTGAAGTTGGTGATGGTAAGCAGATTCTGGCAGGTGACATATACCCGGCAACTGTTGAAATGAATCTTGCTCAACAGTTCCTTAGGAATAGTATATCCGATAGAAAGAGTTTTGAGCTTCACATAACTGCCATTTTCGAGCCAATAATCGCTATCACGACGGTTGTTGATCTTTCCGGCAATGGGGCGCGGAGTAGTTGTCGGATTTTCGGGGGTCCAGTAATTGAAGTTTTTCAGGTAGTTACTATCTCCATTACCAGCCGCATCAGCGCCTATCATGTATTGCTTGGTAGCATTGAACACGTCACAGCCGATATCCATAAACCAGTTCATCTTCACGTCGAAATTCTTCCAGGCAAATCCCATGTTGACACCGGCTTGGAACAGAGATTGCGGTGAGCCGAGCATCTGACGGTCGGCTTCAGTGATCTTACCATCGTCATTGAAGTCGATGTAACGGATATCACCCGGTTTGGCATCGGCTTGTATCACTGTACCTTGTGAATTTTTGTGGGCTTGTACTTCTTCCTCGCTTTGGAAGATACCATCTGTCTTAATGAGGTAGAATTCTCCAATGGGTCGGCCAATAGCCGTACGTCCCTGTCCGGAAATGATATCCTCCCGTCCGTAACCCAGGCTGGTAACTTTGTTGTCCACAGTGGACCAGTTGAGGTTGGCATAATAAGAGAAATTTTTCCGGATCTGGTCACGCCATCCGAGGGTAAACTCAAATCCACGGTTCTCTATGGAGGCCGCGTTGACTACCGGATTACCGGCACCGTTACCTGTTGTCATCAGGATAGGCATGGCGGTAAGTACGTCTTTGGTCTTAGAGATAAAATAGTCAGCCGTGAAGGTCAATCTATTCTTGAAAGCTGTCAGGTCAAAACCGAAGTCGAGCTGAGTTTGCGATTCCCATTTCAGGTTCTCATTCGACAGATTGGTTTGGATAGCAGCATTCTGTTGCGACTGATCGGTACCGAAAGTAGCCGCCAGAGAAGTATTGATATCCGAGGTGTAGTCCCAGAAACCAATGTTAAGACTTCCGAGCGTACCGTAACTGGTGCGAATCTTAAGGTCGTCCAACCAGGTCATCGGCGCCATGAACTTCTCTTTACTGATACGCCAGGCGGCAGAAACCGATGGGAAGTTACCCCAACGATTTTCCTTCTTCACACGGGAAGAAGCATCCCGACGCATGGTAGCCGTAAAGAGGTACTTATCATCATACGAGTAATTGAATCGTCCGAGGTAGGAGATCAATACAGCGATGTTGCGGTATCCTCCCACTTGCGGCAGGTTGGTTCCGGCATCGAGCACATCGAAATACTTCCCGCTTGATGTCTGGAGCATATCCTGTATCTCACCGGATATTTGTCTATAGGTCTCTTTGGAGTAAGAGTTACCCACCATGAGGTTGACAGAGTGCTTACCAAAGGTATCGTCAAAGGTAAGCGTGTTTTCCACCAACGGGCGGTCCATACGACCGGCGCTCTCGTTGACATACGAAGGCTGATAAGCCATGTTCATACGCCAGTCGCCTTCGCGGCGAAGAGTCTTGGAGCCGTCGAAGTTGAGCTCATATCCCAGGTTGAGTCTATACTTCAGGCTTTTCATAAGGGCCAGTTCTCCCCAGATTGTTCCGCGAACACGGAAGTTGGTATTGGTACGGTCCACCAGGTCGTCCTGTGCAATGGGATTGTTTCCAATATTATTATTGGTCTTCGAGTCTCCGTAGCCGTAACCACCCGGATTATTCGTATTATAGATGGGTACAACGGGTGCCATGGAGAGGGCATCCATAATGGTATTGGCTACCGTAGGATCGACCACGTTATTGCTCATGGTCAACGCTTGTCCCATACTAAAGATACCTTTCTTGGCATTGGTATTGACACGCACACTGAAGCGGTCATATCCGGAACCGTAAAGCACACCCTTGTTAGAATAGTACTCACCGGAAACATAGTAGTTGCCTATATCATTTCCACCGGAGAGGCTGACATTGTATTGCTGGATGTTTCCGGTACGGACGATGGCATCCCACCAGTCGGTATCATACGTCATGTCATGTTCCATAACTGCCAAGCCTGCATTCTGCCGGGCTACGGTATTGATCTTCGACCATTCCGCAGCATCAGCCAGTTCGAAAGGACGGGCATAATGCTGAATGGCATACGAGGCGGAGAAGTCGACCTTCACCGGACCAGCCGTACCTTTCTTGGTGGTAAGGATGATCACTCCATTTGCTGCACGCGATCCGTAGATAGCCGCCGCCGAAGCATCTTTAAGTACCTGAATCGATTCGATGTCATTAGCGTTCATATCCCGGATGCTGTTGGTAGGCAAACCGTCGATGACATACAACGGGGTGTTGTTGGTAAAGTTACTGATACCACGGATGGTAGCAAATCCGGTATCTCCTGGACGAGCATTCATACTGATTTCAACACCTGGCACCATACCGTTCATAGCCTCGAGCACGGAAGCGGTAGGTATTTCGCCCATTGTCTTGGTATTAACTACCGAAACAGCACCTGTCAGGTCTTTTTTCTTGACAGTACCATAACCGATAACTACTACTTCTTCAAGGCTCTGTGCGTCCTCCTTCAAAGTAATAGATATACTCTGACGGTTTCTCACAGGAATAGAGGTCGTGATGTATCCGATGTAACGTACCGATAAGGTATTCGTACCCTCAGCTTCTACTGAAAACCGTCCATCGATATCAGTGATACCACCTCTGGAAGTTCCCTCCACGAGAACAGTGGCTCCCACGATAGGATTACCTTCTTCGTCCGATACCACACCGGTCACTCGTTTGGGTTGTTGTTGCTGAGAAGCGAGAAGAGCTTTTTCTTTATTCAGAATTATCTTTTCATTAACGATGGTATAAGCAATTTCGGTATTCCGGAAGAGTTGGTTCAGCACATCGAAAACCGAAGTCTTGTCCGCCTCCATCGATACTTTTCTGTCTACATTGACATTCTCGCTATCGTAAATAAAAATAAAATCAGTTTGTTTTTCTACTGCCTCCAGAACGTTGGCAATGGTTTCATTATGTACCCGAAAGGACACTTTTGTGTTTTGGGCACGTGTGTTTCCTGCAATAGCTCCACCTATGAACAGGAACAAAAAGGCTATACTTAGTCGCATGGTCAAGGGGATTTTATGGATAAAAAAATATAATTTATTCTTTATTCCATCTCTGGTTACAATATTATTCATACTTTTGAAATGCGTTTAAAAAGTTAATATTGGCTGCGTCAACAGCTGATAGCTTTTGAGTACGGGAGGATGCGTCAACATCTTTCCGTATTTTTTTTGTGTTTTTCGTAATATTATTCCATAGGCTATTTGTTTTAAAAATTTGTACTACATTATTTATATAGCTCGATGACACTCACCCGGAGGGTATCGTTCTCGATGCGTGAGTGTTGCTTGAACTTAAACTTAACATCCGAGGCAAGCTTGATATATTCCAGTACCTGCGGCAAGGGTTCGTTGGTGAACTTGGCGGTCAGCTCGGACTGCCATACCTTGGGATCTTTCACCTCGAAACGTACATTGTAATGACGGCTCAACACCTTGATGACTTGTTCCATGGGGTGCTGCCGGAAGATGATTCTTCCTTCCTTCCATACGGTATCACTTTCGGTATTGACGGTGGTGATGTGCAACCGGTGCGTATCCCGGTCGTACACAGCTTTCTGGTTGGGAGATAGTATTTTCTGTATCAACCGCCCGTCGGCTAAACGGATATTGAGCTTCACTTTTCCGGTGACCAGGGTGGTCTCTATCAGATGATCGTCTTCGTAAGCACTGACATTGAACTCCGTCCCCAGCACTTCTACCGAATAGAAATCGTCGATACGTACATAGAAAGGAGTATCTTCATCGCGCTTCACCTCGAAATAGCCCTGTCCTTTAAGTTGTACCTCGCGCATACGGGAGGAGAATTCGGCCGGGTATTTGAGGCTGCCACCGGAGTTAAGCCATACTTTGGACCCATCGGGCAGGTCGAAAGAGGAGACCATGCCCGGATTGGTTTTTACTTCGACATAACGACGGGCTTCCTGAAGTTCTTCTATCACCAAATGACCGGCAATAAGTAAGATAGGGATAAACAGTACGGCAGCCGCCCGTTGCACCATTGTCATTGTGCGACGAATGCGGGCCTTCAGCAAATGGGTTCTTATTTTCTTTTTCAGGTGATGTAAAGCGGTTTGGGGATCGGCTTCGTGCATTACCTTCAGGCAACCGGCCGATTGGAGGAGGAAGTAGAAATGCTCCAGTATTTTCCTATTTTCATCGGATTGGAGTTCCCAAGCTTCCACTATTGCCGATTCTTCGGGAGTAGATCCTCCCTGAAGGTAGCGTATTAAGAGTTCTTCATGTATCGAATTCATTGTCTATTATTCGTTTCTATGGGGGTTCTATAACTAATACAAAACACAGAATAAATAGACTAAAGAAAAAGTGAAGTTTTTTTCAAAAAAGTAAAAAAAAGAATTATCAAGTAAACAGGCGTTGCATATAAACACTGCTCATTGGGCTGATTCAATTCCCTACATAGGTTTTTTTGTTGGGTCCTCCGCCTCCTTCAACCCGTCCGAAGCCCTTTGTTCATCGGGGTTTAAGGTGAAGGGGCGCCCCTTCACCTGTCCTCCACCCCTTCACACTGTAGCGTCCTGATTTTGGTTGACTGTTTTAAACTTAAATCCTGTACCGGGTTGTCTACATTTCAGAGCGAAACCCTTTTATGGCTTTATACCTGATACAGGTTGACTTTC
>JAVBVI010000031.1:0-16443 GCA_031554505.1 Bacteroides sp.
GCAACGCGTGGGTGAGGCTGTCCTGACAGAAAGAAGCAGTTGCCCCGACAGCAAGAAGCAAATGGCCACCTTGTCACCTTCTATTGTTGCGGGAGCTTCTTGCAATGTGGTCAGTTGCTTCTTGCTGTCGGGGCAAATGCTTCTTTCTTCCAGACATTTTGCTTCTTGCTTCTGAGGCAAATGCTTCTTTCTTCCGGACATTTTGCTTCTTTCTTCTGAGGCAAATGCTTCTTTCTTCCGGGCACCTTGACTCCTGCAAATCAGGACGACACATGTGAACTTTGTGAACCCCGGGTGAAGAAAGCCCCCTTCACCGTCAACCCCGATGAGCAGAGGGTTTCAGAGCAGGTGAAGAGGCTGGAGGCTCCAAACAAAAACTCTATAGGGATGGGGGTGCGAAACCTTGATTTTGCATCACACATGGTTTTACTGATGATCCCATTTCTCCTATATAAAATCTAATTACTACTGGCACAAAAGTAGCAAAAAGCGTTTGATAACTGTTAGAAAACAAGAAAAAAGGCGGGAGCATCCTGATTCCGGATAGCTCCCGCCTTTCTACTTATAACTATTTAGCTACTTGGTGCCGGTGAAGGCTACAGAGATTGCACCAGGAACAGTAATATTCAAGGTCAGCGTTTTACCACTAACAGTTCCGGTTACCGTTGCAGGGACCTCGCCCATAAGAGGAACCGATACTTTGGTACTGCCCGTCAAAGCATAGTTGCTTCCGTTCGGAGCCACTGCACATTCGGCGTTGATATCAGTGGGAGTGGGCATCATCACAGGAATACTAAAGCCAGCCACCTTGACATTCGCTTTACCATCACTCAAGCGAGTTATATTGATCGTTTTAGACATAGGAGGAATCTCCTGCCCGGCTGTAATCGTCATGGTACCGGCATAATCGCCTACCACTGCACTTGCATAGTCCTTATCATCGCCATCGTCATCGCTGCAAGCAGCAAACAAACTCATAGAGCAAACAATCGCAAACAAATAGAATAAATTCTTCTTCATAATCATTTCAGTTTTGTTTAATAATAATTTATCATTGGTTTATAGAATACCGGAACAAAGGAACGAGTTTTCCGCTATGCAAAAAAGGCCGATTCCACGCAAAAAATGTCCTAAATTCAATATTTCGTAAGTAAATGCCCCTCCACTTCTACGAAGTTGTGACACTTTATACAGAATAACAAATCAAATAACTAAAAGTTTTGTTCATATATATAGGATGTAGGATACGTCTGGGCATACCACCGGCGAAAACTTCGTTTTCCCTTTGCTCTGCGCCCGACTTTCACTATATTTGCATCACTTAATACTTAAAACCAATCGATATGTTCAATTCATTTGGCAATCTGTTCAGGCTAACCAGCTTCGGCGAATCGCACGGGAAAGGTATCGGGGGAGTCATCGACGGCTTCCCGGCAGGTATCACCATAGACATGGAGTTCGTACAAAACGAGCTGAACCGGAGACGACCGGGCCAATCGGCCATCACCACCCCCCGCAAGGAAGCGGACAAGGTGGAGTTTCTTTCGGGAATATTTGAGGGCAAATCCACCGGGTGCCCCATCGGGTTCATCGTATGGAACGAGAACCAACATTCCAACGACTACGATAATCTGCGGGAGGTGTATCGTCCCTCGCACGCTGACTATACCTACCTGACGAAGTACGGCATACGCGACCACCGCGGCGGCGGACGCTCGTCGGCCCGCGAAACGATATCGCGCGTAGTAACGGGTGCGCTGGCTAAGCTGGCACTTCGGCAACTAGGTATCAAGATCACGGCGTACACATCGCAAGTGGGGCCCATCAAGTTGGAAGGCAACTATACGGACTATGACCTCTCTACCATCGAGGACAATCCGGTGCGCTGCCCGGATCAGGAGAAGGCGAAGGAGATGTCCGACCTTATCTATAAGGTAAAGGGCGAAGGCGATACCATCGGCGGGGTGCTGACGTGTGTCATCAAGGATTGTCCCATCGGATTGGGGCAGCCGGTGTTCGGGAAGCTACATGCGGCACTGGGACATGCCATGCTGACGATCAACGCAGCCAAAGCGTTCGAGTACGGCGAAGGTTTCCGGGGCTTGAAGATGAAAGGGTCGGAACAGAACGACGCTTTCTACAATAACAACGGCCGGATCGAAACACGCACCAATCATTCGGGCGGCATCCAGGGCGGACTGAGCAACGGGCAGGACATCTATTTCCGGGTGGCCTTCAAGCCCATCGCCACACTGTTGATGGAGCAAGAGACAGTCAGCATCGAAGGAGTGGACACCACGCTGAAAGCCCGCGGACGGCACGATGCTTGTGTATTGCCACGCGCCGTACCCATCGTGGAGGCCATGGCCGCTATGGTAATACTGGACTATTACTTACTGGATCGCACCACGCAACTGTAAACGTACTGATTCGACAACCCTTAAAACCATGTACCCCATGAACGATATCCGCAGCTACATAGCCAGGAACGAAGCAAAGATGCTCGACGACTTGTTCAGCCTCATCCGCATTCCCAGCATCAGTGCCAAACCAGAACACCACGACGACATGCTGGCTTGTGCCAGCCGGTGGACACAACTCTTGCTCGAAGCAGGAGTAGACGAGGCGCTGATCATGCCCTCGCAAGGCAACCCCATTGTCTTCGCGCAGAAAACGGTAGACCCGGCCGCCAAGACGATACTGGTCTACGCTCACTACGACGTGATGCCGGCCGAGCCACTGGAGCTATGGAAGAACCCACCCTTCGAACCGGAAGTACGCGACGGTCATATCTGGGCCCGCGGTGCGGACGACGACAAGGGGCAGGCATTCATTCAGGTAAAGGCATTCGAGTACTTAGTAAAAAACGGGCTACTACGGAACAACGTGAAATTTATCATCGAAGGTGAGGAAGAGATTGGCTCGCCCAGTCTGGAAGCGTTCTGCCAGGAGCACAAGGAATTACTCGCGGCAGACGTGATCTTAGTGTCGGACACCAGCATGCTGGGAGCTGACCTGCCGTCGCTCACCACCGGCCTACGCGGACTGGCTTACTGGGAGATCGAGGTAACGGGTCCCAACCGCGACCTACACTCGGGGCACTTCGGCGGTGCGGTGGCCAACCCCATCAACGTACTCTGCGGAATGATAGACCGCTTGATAGGCCCCGACGGACGGATCACCGTACCGGGATTCTACGACGATGTAGAGGAAGTACCCGCGGCAGAACGGGAGATGATAGCCCGCATTCCCTTCGACGAGGCGAAGTACAAGACGGCCATCGGCGTGAAGGCACTGACAGGCGAAGAAGGATACAGCACCCTGGAACGCAACAGTTGCCGGCCTTCGTTCGATGTGTGCGGCATCTGGGGTGGTTACACGGGCGAAGGGTCGAAAACGGTACTCCCGTCGAAAGCCTATGCCAAGGTATCTTGCCGGTTGGTCCCACACCAGGAACACTGTAAGATATCGGAACTCTTCGCGGAATACATCCGCAGCATTGCTCCGGACACGGTACAGGTGAAAGTCACCCCGATGCATGGCGGCGAAGGATATGTGTGCCCCATCACCCTCCCAGCCTACCGGGCAGCCGAGAAGGGCTTCGAGCAAGCATTCGGGAAGAAACCGCTAGCTGTACGCCGGGGAGGAAGTATTCCGATCATCGCCACCTTCGAACAGGTACTCGGACTAAAAACGGTACTGATGGGCTTCGGGCTGGAATCGAATGCCATCCACTCACCGAACGAGAACATGCCGCTTGACATCTTCCGCAAAGGGATTGAGGCGGTCGTCGGGTTCCACCGGGAATATGCAGAGTTGTAACAAGAAGCCCTAACCGGCGAATAGTCCTGTTTTAAAGAACAAATGGACGAGAACTTTAACTATTTAATCAATAGTTGAAGTTTTCGTCCATTTTTGTTTGAATATACGTATTATTGCATATATTTGCATTCGCAACAATATACTACTATCCCGGCGACGTGGAACAATATTAACTACTTTATGCTACGAAGATTCTGTTTCATAACAGGGCTTTTTGTTCTGATGGCTTTGTACAGCCTTTCCCTTTGGTCGCAGACCGGGGAGACACAGCCAAATAACGTCAACTGCACGTTATTCTCCATTATTATACTCCTGCTGGTATCCTTTATGGTGATCCTCATTGCCTTCTTATACAGGGAATACCACCTGAACAAGCGTCTGAAAGCATCCGAAGCAGAATTGCGGCAGAGAAATCTGGAGCTAACGGGCTCCGAAGTGGAACTGCGCAAATCCAAGGAGTTGGCCGAAAAGGCCAGCCTGATGAAATCACTCTTCATACAGAATATGACGCACGAGATACGTACGCCACTCAACTCCATTGTGGGATTCTCACAAGTCATCACCAGCATGTTCGATGCCCAAGGCGAAACACAGGACTTCACACAAATCATCGAAGAGAACAGCTCCCGCCTGTTGAAACTGATTGACGATGTACTCGATCTGTCGGATCAGGAAAGTGCCGAAATGCTGGAACTGACAGATACGGATATCAACTGGTGCTGCGACCAAAGCATTGACAAGGTACGCGCATACCTGCACAAAGGAGTCACCATCGAATTCCACCCCGGCCGTGAGATACTCCTCTTCCCTTCGAACGCGCTGCGACTCATCCAGATTCTGTACAACCTGTTGCACAACGCGGCCCGGGCGACCCTGAAAGGGGGAATCACCCTAGGCTATACTGTGTCGGAGGATGACAAAGAGCTGGTATTCACAGTCACCGACACAGGCATCGGCATTCCGGAGGATAAGCACGAGGTGGTGTTCGAACGTTTCGCCAAGCTGGACGACTTCACACAAGGTTTCGGGCTGGGACTGCCCCTCTGCCGACTGTTGACGCAGAAACTGGGCGGCACCATCGTCATCGACAAGGAATACACGGACGGTTGCCGCTTCGTACTCACTTTCCCTGCGCTAAAGCCATAATCATTCACGCAGGCTCCAAAAAGAGTTCAATTTAGTCGAACTTTCATTCATTTATACATTTATTAACCGTTTTAGTTCCACAAATAGCCGCCGGAGGCAGTACTTTTGGATAATCATTCGTATCTATATAGGTATATGCATGTTTAATATATATAAATGAAAAACCATGAAAAGACAACTCTTACTGGGCGCTCTTGCCCTGATCGGACTTGCCGCTTCAGCTCAAAAAGATGAGTGGAAGAATCCTGAGGTAAATGCCGTGAACCGTGCCCAGATGCACACCAACTACTTCGCTTATGAATCGGATGCTGCCGCCCAGAAAGGCTGCAAAGAAAGTTCGGACAATTTCATGACCCTGAACGGACTGTGGAAGTTCAACTGGGTACGGAACTCTGACGCTCGTCCGATGGATTTCTACCGGACAGACTTCAACGACCGTGGATGGGACACCATGAAAGTGCCTGCCATATGGGAACTGAACGGATATGGAGATCCTCTTTATGTGAATACAGGTTATGCCTGGCGTCACCAGTTTAGAAACAATCCGCCGGAAATTCCGGTAGACGAGAACCATGTAGGATCATACCGCAAAGAAATCGTCCTTCCCGACGGCTGGAAGGGAAAAGATATTATCGCCCACTTCGGTTCGGTCACCTCGAATATCTATCTATGGGTAAATGGGAAGTTCGTGGGTTACAGCGAAGACAGTAAGTTGGAAGCTGAGTTCGACCTGACCAACTACCTGAAACCGGGGAAGAACCTCATCGCTTTCCAGGTATTCCGCTGGTGCGACGGTACGTACCTGGAGGATCAGGACTTCTTCCGCTTCTCGGGCGTGGGACGTGACTGCTACCTCTACGCACGTGGCAAGCAGCGCATCGAGGACATCCGCGTGACTCCTGACCTGGATGCACAGTACAAGGACGGTACGCTGGCCATCAGTATGCAACTGAAAGGCAGCGCCACGGTAGACCTGGAGCTGACCGATGCCCGACAGAATGTAGTGGCAACGGCACAGGTAAAAGGTTCGGGAAAGCAGTCGGCCTCGATGACTGTAGCCAACCCGCTGAAATGGACTGCCGAAACACCTAACCTCTACACGCTGACTGCCCGTCTGAAGAGCGGTAATACGCAGGAGGTGATTCCCGTGAAAGTGGGCTTCCGCAAGATAGAAATCAAGAACGCACAGTTGCTGGTCAACGGTCAGCCGGTGCTGTTCAAAGGTGCCAACCGTCACGAGATGGACCCGGACGGTGGCTACGTAATATCGCGCGAACGGATGATACAGGATATCCGCATCATGAAAGAATTCAACATCAACGCCGTGCGTACCTGCCACTACCCGGACAACAACCTGTGGTATGATCTGTGCGACGAATACGGACTGTATGTAGTGGCCGAGGCAAATGTGGAATCGCATGGTATGGGATACGGAGAAAGGACACTGGCCAAGAATCCGAGCTATGCCAAGGCACACATGGAACGCAACCAACGCAACGTACAGCGCAGTTTCAATCATCCGTCGGTCATCTTCTGGTCGCTGGGTAACGAAGCTGGTTTCGGCCCGAACTTCGAAGCTTGCTACCGCTGGATTAAGGCAGAGGACAACAGCCGCCCGGTACAATACGAGCAAGCACGTACCAACGAATTCACAGACATCTACTGCCCGATGTATCTGGGTTATGAAGGATGTGAGAGATATGCCCAAGGCAACATAGACAAACCGCTGATCCAATGCGAATATGCTCACGCAATGGGTAACTCGCAAGGTGGCTTCAAAGAATACTGGGACCTGGTACGTAAGTATCCGAAGTATCAGGGTGGCTTCATCTGGGACTTTGTAGACCAGTCAATCCATTGGACTACTAAGGAAGGTGTGAAGATTTATGGTTATGGAGGCGACTTCAACCCGTACGACGCTTCGGACCAGAACTTCTGCGACAACGGCCTGATCGGACCGGACCGCATACCGAATCCGCACATGTACGAAGTGGGTTACTTCTACCAATCGATCTGGACAACTCCCGTTGACCTGCAGAAAGGGGAAATCAGCGTATACAACGAGAACTTCTTCCGCGACCTTTCGGGTTACTATATGGAATGGCAGTTGGTAGCCGATGGCGAAACTGTACGAAAAGGTATCGTACAAGACTTGAAGGTGGCTCCGCAACAAAAGGCTACCCTGAAGTTGGGTTACACACTGGACGGTATTTGTCCGGAAAAGGAACTCCTACTCAATGTATGCTACAAGTTGAAATCGACTGAGACTCTCCTGCCTGCCGGCTATGCAGTAGCTAAGAACCAGTTAGTGGTCAATGACTATAAAGCTGCTCCACTAAATATCGCCAACAAGCAACTGAAGAACATTCCGACCACCGAACCACAAATCGTGGAGAACGACCGGAACTACCTGATTGTCAAAGGAGATGAGTTCCGCATCGACTTCAACCGCCGCAGCGGTTATCTGACCCGCTACGACATAGCTGGCCGTGAGATGCTGGAACGCGGTAGCATGTTGACTCCTAACTTCTGGCGTGCTCCGACCGACAACGACATGGGTGCCAGCCTGCAAAACAAATATATTGTATGGAAGAACCCGGAAATAAAACTCACTGCGCTGACGCAGAAGATAGAGGAAGGCTTGGCCGTGGTGAAGGCAGAATATGATATGCCGGCCGTATCGGGCAAGTTGACGCTGACCTACGTTATTAATAACACAGGTACTGTGAAGGTGACTCAGAAATTGGTAGCGGGCAAAGGCACCGAAGTATCGAATATGTTCCGCTTCGGAATGCGCATGCAGATGCCGGGCGAATACGACCGTATTGACTATTACGGCCGAGGCCCTATCGAGAACTACTCCGACCGTAACCATTGCACAGACCTGGGTCGCTATCGCCAGACAGTAGCCGAGCAGTTCTACTCATACATCCGCCCACAGGAAAACGGCACAAAAACGGATGTCCGCTGGTGGAAGCAACTGAACATCGGTGGCTACGGACTCTCCTTTGTTTCCGAAGCTCCGTTCTCTGCCTCGGCACTGAACTATACCATGGAGTCTCTGGACGAAGGCCCGCGCAAACGCCAACTCCACTCGCAAGAGGTGAAACCTACGGAATGCACCAACCTGTGTATTGACAAAGTACAGATGGGATTGGGATGCGTGACCAGTTGGGGAGCTCTTCCGCTGGAACAATACCGCTTGCCGTATGCAGACTATGAGTTCAACTTCGTGATAACACCCGTTTGTCATCAGGTGAAGTAAACCACTTCTGTCAATCATAAAAGAGAGCGATGGACTGCTGCAGTTCATCGCTCTCTTTGTTTTCAGGTATTTCTCATTTCGCTTCTTTCTTAAAAGAAGCCCGATTCTTGCACTTCTCAAAATTAATTACGTATTTTGTATTTCAAGATACCAGCAAAACGTAAGGATACTATGAACACACCCGATTACGACTCTCTCGTGGCGAAGCAGCGCGACCAGCTTTTCCACAACATCGAGCACCGAATGAGCACCGAAGAGATGAACCTCATCCGCGCCGCTTACGAGTTTGCCCACCGCGCCCATGCGGAGCAAACCCGGAAAACAGGTGAGCCGTACATCACCCACCCCATTGCCGTGGCGCGCATCGTGGCTGAAGAGCTGATGCTCGGTTCGGCATCCATCGCAGCAGCCTTCCTGCACGATGTAGTCGAAGACACACCCGCCACCATCGAGGACATCCGCCAATCGTTCGGTGACGAGGTAGCTTTCCTGGTACAAGTAGTCACCAAGGTGAAGAAACCCGACTACGAGATGTCGAAGCAACTGGACAACTTCAAGCAGATGCTCGACTCCATTCATTACGACATCCGGGCGCTGCTTATCAAACTCTCCGACCGCCTGCACAACATGCGCACTCTCTCGAGCATGAAGCCAACGAAGCAGATGAAGATCACCAGCGAAACGGATTACTTCTACGCTCCACTGGCCAACCGCCTGGGGCTGTACGACATCAAGTCGGAGCTCGAGAATCTGAGCCTGCGCTTCCGTTCGCCACAGGAATACGAACGCATCGAACAGGATATCGAGGGCTACATGGAGTGCCACCGCGAATACATCGCCCAGTTCATCGCCCCCATTCAGGAGTTGCTCCGGGAAAGAGACATTCAAATCACCATCACCCCGAAGATACGAAGCGTCTACGCCTTGTGGCGCAAGATGGAGGGTCGCAACCTGTCGTTCCGGGAGCTGGAACACATCTATATTTTGAATGTCACCTTCCCCTTCGACGAGGGGTTCGGGTATAACGAGAAAGGGCAGGCACTCCGCCTCTATTCGCTCATCTCGGACATCTACCGCGAACGGCCCGCCAGCCTGGTCAACTACATCGACTCTCCCAAGGAAAACGGATACCAGAGTCTGCACTGCCAATTCATGTGCCAGCATGGCACGTGGGTGGAACTGCACATTTCTTCGGACCGGATGGTGTACAACAGCAAACTGGGATGCGTGGCCGACCGCAGCCAGGGCGTCGCCCAATGGGTAGACCGCTTCAAGGCTACGTTGCAGGACATCGCTTTCCACGGCAAGGAAGGGGGATTCATCGAAGATGTGGTGAGCGCTTTTTATCAGGACGACATCGTGGTCTTCACGCCGCAAGGCGCCGGTGTGGTGCTCCCGAAAGGCTCGTCGGCCATCGACTTTGCCTATGAGATTCATACCAATATCGGTAACAAAGCGAAGTATGCCCGCGTCAACGGAAAGCTATGCCCCGTCATCACCACACTGAAACGGGGCGACCGGGTGGAGATAGGCACCGACGAGGCCATGCGTCCCCGGCCAGAATGGATGCAGCACGTGGTGACCTACAAGGCGAAGAAAGGCATACAGAACGCCCTGCGCCGAACGAAAGCCGAGGAGAAATACTTCGCCTACTGGCTATGCAGCCAGTGCCATCCGCTGCCGGGCGACGAGGTGGTGGGCTTCCAGACGCACAACGGGAAGACGGAAGTGCACAAGCGCAACTGTCCGCAAGCCATCTCCCTGTCGGCCCAGGCGGGGGACTCCATCAAGGAGACACTTCTGCCCAAGCTGCAGAGCCATTGCTACTCCACCGCCATCAAGGTGACAGGCATCGACCGCAACGGTTTGCTACTCGACCTGATGCGGGTGATCTCCGAGGAGTTGGGACTGAACATTACCGACCTGCGCATCACCACGGAACACGAAATAGTGTACTGCTCCATGCAACTCAAAGTGACATCGGTCAACGAGTTGATGAAAGCACTGAGCCGCATCGAAAAGATACCCGGTGTGGAAGGAGCCAAGCGGATCATGGAGTCTATCCGGGTGTAAAATAGATAAAAAACTATCAGTCAGCACATAAGGTTGCTTTCCATCCTTTTATTGCCTACCTTTGCCAACGCTATGATGATTCAAGTGACAAACAAGGAGATTCGTGACATACACAACACTCCTATCGTGCAACAAACAGCGTTCTGGTCGGAGGTAAAAACATTCCAGGGCCTGACGAGCCATGCGTTCGACTTCAAAGTAAAGAACCGGGATATCTATACCCACGTGGGAGGCCACTCGTACACCGAGGCCGACTTCCTGGTATTGCTGAATCCGATCGATGCAAAACACTCCATCGCTTATGTTCCCTACGGTCCGGAGGTTGAGCCATCGGAAGAGTTTCAGGGGCAGTTCCTCGAGGAATTGTCCGAGATATTGCGTTCGTACCTGCCCAAAGGGTGCATCGCCATCCGGTACGACCTAAACTGGCAGTCGCACTGGTGCGGCGAAGAGTATTTCGATGAGCAAGCGTGCTGGGTAGGTCCGCCCGAGAAGCGAATACAGGAGTTCCGGATCAATTACAATACCATCAACTGGAACCTGAAGAAGAGCAATTCGGACATCTTGCCTACGTCGACCATCTTCCTGGACTTGTCGCGTCCGGAAGAGGACATTCTGCAGCAAATGAAACCCAAGACGCGGTACAACATCCGGTTAGCCGAACGGAAAGGGGTGCGCGTGATCCGTGCCGGGATGGACAAGATAGACCGATGGTATCAACTCTACAAAGAGACGGCCCTGCGCAACGGGTTGTTTGCCAATGGCATTGAATATTTCTCATCGGTACTGGCCGCACAGGCCAATGATACTTCTTCTCCGGCACAGGTAGAGTTGTTGCTGGCCGAGATGGACGGAGAGTTGCTGGCAGCGATGTTTTTGGTTATGTCGGCACATCGGGGAACTTACCTATACGGTGCCTCGTCGTCCGCCCATCGCAACTGTATGCCCACGTACGCCTTGCAGTGGGAAGCCATCAAGCTATCCAAAGGACACGGCTGTATCGAGTACGACATGTTCGGCGTGTCGCCGGGTGCCATCCGCTCGCATCCCATGTACGGGTTGTATCAGTTCAAGACCGGGTTTGGCGGGGAGTTGTTCCATCATCTGGGCTGCTGGGACTATCCGCTCGATGAAGACAATTTCCGGCTGTTCCAGGCCAGCGAGTTGAAAGCGCAGGGGTATTACACATAATTCGTGATCGTCCAAGGATACTCCATAGTCTTCCGAGGATAACGAACGGAGATGCGGAGATAAACCCGGCGACGTGTTTATCTCTTCACATATATGACGAAGCCTCTTCACTGCTGTGAAGAGGCTTCGTCATATATGTGAAGAGGCTTTGTCACAGTTGTGAAGAGGCAAACGCCTTTAGGAGAAACTTTTGTTCCCCGGCTAAGGATTTATTCTACTTCGACGGCAACTTCTACCGGCTGAAGCAACGGAGAAGTGAAACGAACCTGAGCGGTTCCTGCTTCACCGGTAGGCTGAAGGTAAACCAATATCTGGCCATGATACACCCGGTGCTTATTGTCCGTAAAGTCGCTCATATCCGAGTTGTTACCACTTTCCAGCCCCAATAGACGCACAGGGCCGCCAGCCAGACAAGTCACCTCATTATCAGCCAGCATCACAGGGACTCCCTTCTCGTCGACTACCTGAAGTACCACTTGTGCCAGTCCGTCTTTGCCAATCTTCTTATCGGCTGACTGAACAACCAGTGCATACGGTCTGCCTGAAGATTGTATGGCATAGCGTGCTGCCTCCTTGCCTTGCTTGTCCATTGCTACGACTTCCAATTTACCAGCCTTATAAGGGATATCCCAATAGATAATACCAGTCTTGTCATCGTACTCTTTCTCTTCGCCTACCGTCGTGCCGTTCAGTTCCAGACGGGCTTTCGCTTGGTTGGTATAGCAAACCACCCGGATATTCTCTCCGGGCTCATAGTTCCAGATGGCCCATGCATCCATCGAGGGAGCTCTTTCGGTTCTGTTTCCACCGCCCCAGGCACCCGTTTGTCCACCAGCCCGTACGGGCATAGCATACGTACCCAGATAAGCCATCGGCGTGTCCGACCAAAGTGCTTGGCGGTAGTAACCCCGCGGCTTGAAGAATCCACCTAAGTCGAGCAGCCCGGAATAGAGTCCGCGAGACGGCCAACGGCCTGATTCGCCCAAATAGTCGATTCCCGTCCAGAGGAATTGTCCGAAGATATGTTCTTTGTCTCTGACAGCTTTCCAGGCAGCCATGTCGTGACGGTTCTCACTGCCGTAGATCACGCGGTTGGGATACTTCTCATGATCGGAATCATAGTAGCTTTCGGTATAATTGTATCCGGCGATATCCAGTGCTCCCGGGTATTCCGTTTGGTTGGACATGGCTACACCGGCCAGTCCGGCCGTTACGGGACGAGTCGGATCGTATGTTTTCACCACTTTGGCCAATTTCTTGGCTATCACGCCCAGACGCATGGCATCGGGTGCTTCTTTCTTATAACCACCGAAGATGGGTTGGGTGAAGCCGGTAGCCGCTCCGCCATCCAATACCGGATGCGAATACGGGTCGTTCGGATAGTCTACCTCGTTACCGATACTCCAGGCAAAGATACAGATATGGTTGCGGTCGCGCTGCACGATATCAGCCAAGTCTTTCTCTCCCCACTCTTCGAAGAAGTCGAATGCTCCCTGAAATCCCGGGGTGCCAACGTTCCATCCTTCGATCCATTTGCGTTTGGGGAATTCCCATTCGTCGAAGGCTTCGTTCATCACCAGCAGACCCAGTTCGTCACAAAGTTCGTACACGCAAGGTGCCTGAGGATTGTGTGTGGCGCGGATGGCATTACAGCCCAGCGTCTTCAAAGTTTCCAGACGACGTTTCCATACGTCGCGCGGTACGGCGGCACCGAGTACACCGGCGTCATGATGCAGACAAACGCCTTTCACCTTCATCCATTGTCCGTTCAGGGCGAATCCCTTGTTCGGATCGAACGTAAAGGTACGGAAACCGGTTGTAGTTTCCGAACGGTCGATCTCCTTCCCATTCTGGCGAACGACTGTTTGCAGGCGATACAGTTGCGGATTCTCTAAATTCCACAGTTGCGGGTTCTTCACTTTCAGCTCGGCCACCAGCTTGTTCTGTCCGCCGGCTACTACTTGCAGTTTGCCTTGATGCTTGGCAACGATTTGTCCGGCAGGATTCAGCAAGTTGTTTTCTACGGTCAATGTAGACGCAGCAGCCGCCTTGTTTTCCAACGCTACTTCGACATGCAAGGTAGCTTGTTTGGCAGTTACATTCTTCGGATAGACATATGGTCCCCATTGGTTGATATGTACCGGATTGGCGTACACCATCCATACATCGCGATAAATACCCGAACCGGTGTACCAGCGCGAGTCGGCGCTACGACTGTGATCCACCCGTACGGCTACCACGTTCGGCTTTCCATACTGAATGTAAGGAGTGATGTCGTACATGAACGATACGTAACCATTGGGACGCTTCCCTACGAGTTGCCCGTTCACATATACCTCGCTACGGTTGTAAACACCTTCGAAGTAGAGGTAGACCAGCTCGCCTTGTTTGTCGGCAGATATGTCCAGACTTTTGCGGTACCAGCCTATTCCACCCGGCAGGTATCCGGTGGCGCTGGCCAGTGAGGGACTGAGTTGTGCCTGTACGCTCCAGTCGTGCGGCACGTTCAGCGTTCTCCACTTACTGTCGTCGTATGACGGGGCTTGTGCTTCAGTAGCATCGGATAGCGTAAACTTCCAACCTTTGTTAATGTTCTCGGATTGTCCGAACGGAGCTTGCGCCCAAGCGGACAGGCAACTGATCGTTGCCCATGCTAAGAGTAGTGCTTTTTTCATGATGGTATATTAAATTAATAACAGTTTCTCAACTCTTCGCCGTGAATATACTGCTTTCTTTATTCTTACTGTATTTTTATGACAGGAAAAAAGTCTACTTCTTTAACACATTTGCGTTTGTCTACCAGATTAAACTATATTTCCTCCTAATGGGAGCATGTACCTATACCCATCAGTAGTAGGACTTAATAAAACTGTTCGTTCCTTTGCTCCTATTTATTTCCGGGTATGAAGACGAGTATTATTTTTCTTACCAATAGCTAATCTTATCAGTGCACTAATAAGAAAAGAATAGTGCATTGATAAGATTAACCGTTAGCAAGTTCCTGAATAGCTATGTGCACAGGTGAAAATAAAATCAGGCAAGCATCTGATTAATCTGTACCAGCTTATTTTTACTCATTACTAAACGGAAAGCATCGCCCGGGCATTGCTTTCTTGCGGAACGAAACTGTATATTTTTATAAAATCAAGGAAGGAAAGGTAAAGAGGTACGCAGAAATCATTATCTTTGCAGAAGGCTTAATTTACAGGCTGCAAAAAACAACGAATGAAAGTAATAGATTTAATACATAGCAACCAAAAAACGGCATTCTCCTTCGAAATACTCCCCCCGCTGAAAGGCACGGGTATCGAGAAGCTGTACCAAGATATCGATCAACTGCGGGAGTTCAATCCGAAGTACATCAACATCACCACCCACCGCAGCGAGTACGTTTACCAGGATCTGGGCAACGGGCTCTTCCAGCGCAACCGGTTGCGTCGTCGTCCCGGAACGGTAGCCGTAGCCGCAGCCATCCGGAACAAGTACAACATGACCGTAGTACCCCATATTCTGTGCAGTGGATTCAGCCGCGAGGAAACGGAATACGTGCTGCTCGACCTGCAATTCCTCGGCATCACCGAACTGCTGGTGCTGCGCGGCGACAAGGCCAAGCACGAGTCGACCTTCACCCCCGAAGGCGACGGTTATCACCATGCCATCGAACTGCAGGAACAAATCAATCGCTTCAACCAAGGGATCTTCGTGGACGGTTCGGAGATGAAAATCACCGGCACACCCTTCTCGTACGGTGTAGCTTGCTATCCCGAGAAGCACGAAGAAGCCCCCAATATCGACACGGACATATACTGGCTGAAAAAGAAAGTGGAAGCCGGAGCCGAATATGCCGTGACGCAGCTCTTCTACGACAACCGGAGATACTTCGAGTTCGTGGAACGGTGCCGGGAAGCGGGCATCAACATCCCCATCATTCCGGGTATCAAGCCCTTCAAACGGGCGTCGCAACTGAGCATGATTCCCAAGACATTCAAGGTGGACTTGCCCGAGGAGCTGACAAGCGAAATATTGAAAGCAAACCACGACTCCGAAGTTCAGCAAGTAGGCATCGAATGGTGCATCGCCCAATGCCGGGAACTGATGGAGCACGGTCTGCCCAGCATCCACTTCTACTCCATCGGAGCAGTGGATAGCATTCAAGCAGTAGCCAAAGACATTTATTACTTGACAAGTATCAATTTACAGAATTTGTTCTTCAAAGACGTCATAGGGCAAGAAGATATCAAGCAACGGCTGATACAGGAAGTAGGCGAGGGACGCATCCCGCACGCCCAGCTTCTGTGTGGACCGGAAGGAGTAGGCGCTTTCCCGCTGGCGTTGGCTTACACCCGCTACATCTGTTGTACCCATCGCACGGCAACAGATGCTTGTGGCGTTTGCCCTTCGTGCGTGAAGCTCAACAAGCTGGTACACCCCGACGTGCACTTCGTGTTCCCGGTGGTGAAAACCGCCCGGTGCGATGACTACATCAAGCAATGGCGCAGTCTGGTACTGGGCCATCCGTACTTCAACCTCAACCACTGGCTGAGCGAGATCGACGCGGAGAATGCCCAGGCGGTGATCTACACCAAGGAGAGCGACGAGATCATGAAGAAACTCAGCCTCAAGTCGAGCGAAGGCGGATATAAGATCACTCTTATCTGGCTGCCCGAGAAGATGCAACTACCCTGTGCCAACAAACTGTTGAAATTGCTTGAAGAGCCGCCCGCACAGACGCTTTTCCTGTTGATTTCCGAACAGCCGGAGATGATTCTGCAAACCATCCTGAGCCGAACGCAACGCATCAATGTACGCCCGCTCGACGAAGCCAGCATTACCCGAGCCTTGGAACAAAACTACGGTATCCTGCCGGCCGACAGTGCTTCTATTGCTCACCTGGCCAACGGGAACTTCATCAAAGCGCTCGAAACCATTCACCTGAACGAAGAGAA
>JAVBVI010000023.1:0-28679 GCA_031554505.1 Bacteroides sp.
CTTGAATATCACTGTTCAGAGGTATCGCCAAACACCCACAACTTAATGATAAACAAGCCCACGCCAAACGATATATAAGCTACCTTTATGGGGTAGATATATAACATTGACGTGAGCGTTCCTGTCTATCACCTTGAGTTGTTCATTAATTTGGCGATTTTCTGAACAAGGTAATATCTTAAACGCTCTTCGTTTTCTAAATATGTCCTTCCAGTATTGACACTTCAACGGTCTGGAATTAATGCAAAGATATGAAAAGCGTTTAACTTGACAAGAACTATTGTCTATTAATAAGTTGATGAGCGGTTCTTCTTCATAGATTTTAGTGTGGTGACTTTTTTAGAACCACCCCTATAAAAATATTTTTCTTGGAAAAAAGTTACCTGTTTAATTATGAAGTGACAAAATTCTCAATTTCTGTAATGGGTATAGTAATGGCAGAAAAATCAGATTTTGTCACTCTCCATATAAGATTAGAAATTTAGACAGTCATAAGTTTGTAGAATCTCTTCTTGCCTCAATCCTAAGTATCTTTTGGTAATGGTAACGGAGCTATGATTGAACAGCTCCATTAGCTTAACCAAAGCAAGTTCCGCATTTTCAGAGGCTTCAAACACTCTTCGCCCAAAAGTCTTGCGCAAACTGTGTGTACTTAAATGGTCTATCTTTAAATTGTACTTACCTTTTAATTCTTTCAGCACAATGTTCACCCATTGAATAGAGTAAACTTTATTCTTTCCTCTCCCAGATAAGAAGCACAATTCATCCAAGTTCTGAATATCCAGAGCCACAAAACAGTCTTTGATATGTTTCTGAAACTCTCTGTTAATTCTCACCTCTCTGCGTTTGCTTGTTTTCTTCTCAATAATAATGAACTTTGCATCCTTATCTAAAAGTATATTCCAAGTAAGTTGCAATAGGTCAGAAATCCGCAAGCCAAAGAATATCCCACACCCAATAAGTAAACTTATTCTGTAATTCTTATCCCTGTATAATTTCCTCACCAAACTTGTTGCGCTATCCCATTGCAGATAGTCGCTTGTTGTATAGCTGTTCTTTAAACTCATGTTGTTTCAATTTTATAGGTTTGACTATGTAAGTGAAATTGTTTTTAGAAGTGATTTTGTAATTGATTGAATATCAATACTGTTTCACTTCTATCAAAAAGTGAAAGGACACCGAAATGTCCTCCCACTAAATTGTTATCCCAGAAACCATGCGTATTTATTATCTATTCCTTGCAGAACATTGTTAATTCCTACGCTTACTTCTGTTGCATTAACCGCACGTTGTAGATAAGTATCAATGTAACTTCCCTTATTAGCTTGTGTCAGCAAATTATGGAAGTCAAACATTGATATGGCATTTTCTTTTACTCCAAACGCTTCATTACTATAATAGTCACGACAAACGCTGTTTATCTGGCTATCAGTAATTAGAAGTCTTGGCATAAGCTTCTGCCTTGCAGGTGAAAGAGCTTGGTACATTCTCATTCGTCCCACCACTTGCGCAAATTGTGTTTCGCTTAGATGGGTGTTTGATAATGTTTGCATCAAATGAATTTCTTTAGCAGGGTTAAAGCTATGGAACAGTTCAAGCACATTTTTGTAAAGTTCGCCAATATTGCTTACTTCCATGTTGAACCGAACGCCCTCACCTGTCAAAACTTGATTGGAACAGATTCTTACTCGCCACCCAATAAAGATAGAGAACTTTTCCAGTCCTTTAGAGGTACGATAAAGATTCAAATCGGAATAGTTACGAATCCCACCAACGCACAATTCAAGTTTTTGCCCTCGTATTGTTTCGTGAATGGTTGGAATAGTAAAAGCAAAAGCAAGCCTTTGAAAGAACTGTGTCTTTTCACATTCTAATAATTCTGAGGCTTTCTTGCCCAGAGCTTGCGGAACTCTACCACGTACCGTGTGCGAAACTCTAATGTCTGGTGCGTTCACCTGTTCACCTGCGAAGAAAGAAGTTGCTGCATCGTGTACACAAGATATAAAGTCTTGGTGCGCAATGGTTAATTCTTGGTTCGCCCATGTTGGAACGACACATTTGTTTGCAAGTTCTTCTAATGTAACTGCATCGGTGTTTGCTTCTAAGAAGTTTACACCAGAATGTGCTAAGTCATGGATAATGGTTGCATCTTCTGCGAACTCACCTAAATTCAATGATTCTCTGTGATTGTTTGCCATGTTTGGCATAATTACTAATTCTCTCATATTGATAAACTTTTAATGATTAATATTTCTTTTTATTTCAAGTATGAGGGAGGGGACTTGAGCGGTTGTGGGCACTTTTGGCAGTAACTATCATGATTTTTGAATCATCGACTTTTGTAATAGGGAGGGGGCTTTTATAATACACTCCCTATTCTCATTTTTCTGATTTTCAGTTAAATTGAAAACTATAGATTTTTGTATTAGGCAGTCTTTTTAATGGTATTAGCTATATGTAGTATGTCACAGAGTAGATGCTATATAGTCTCTTCTATAGTGGAGTTCTGATAAAAATCAGAATCGGGGAAAAAGTGGGGTTAGGGTCATGTACCCAAAAATAAAAGCCGCAAGGGTCACTTACGGCTTGGGAATATATTAGACAATGTAACCTCTTTCAAGGTCTTCATCGGTGATTATTTCGGGATATAGATTCTTTGTTTTAGCTAAAGTGGATTCGGAAGTTATTATGAATATATCCTTATCAAGTAGGTAGGTATTCTTCTTTCCTTTCTTGATATAACCATTAGCTATAGCTTGTTTCATGTATTTGGATATAGTTCCCGTTGACAAGTTGAGTTCTTTAGCTAATTGGTTCTGGCTATATTGAGTGAAGTTAGTTCCGTTCAAACATTTGCATTTGAGTAATATTAGAAAGCCTTTTAATTCTTTGCTTATCGGCTCACTGTATAGTTTATTAGTAATGAGAACATAATGCTCTGCGCTTAATTGATAGGTGCATCTATTGAATTTACCGTATTGTCCGCAAACATCGAACTTATCTATTTTAATTAATCCGAGTGATTCAAACTTATGCAACCATTCTCTTATCTGGTCTGTCTTTTTTATTCCGTAGAATTTAGCTAAGCTTTCCTGCTTAACATGAGATTCCAGAGTGTAGCAATCGGAACAGAGAGCTAAGCAATAATAAAGGTAGGCTTCAAGCAGACTAAGTTTACCTGCGATATTAGATGTTATTTTTCTGTATGGGGTCATTAGCAACCGTGCGTTTATAGTTCGTGAAATAAATATCTCCGTTTCTGACTAATCTTCTGTAATGTTGATTACCAAAGTAATTTTTGGCTTCTTTTTGAGTTCGGAACGTATGTCCCGTAGGTAAATGAATAATCATAGTTATTAAATTGTAGGTTTTGAAATCTGGGTATCTGTCCCGATTTGGAAAATCGGGTAGGTAGTGTATTTATATTTTTAGGTATTTATAAGGGACCCACCTATAATGAACAGCTTGGCACCCCCCTAAAATGAACACCAAGTTTTTGAGAATTAGAATCTGATTTTGAGGCTTTTATTTTTATGGGTTCTGGGTGGGGGATTTTGATATGTGCTATTATATTCGTAACCCTGTAAAGCCCCAAATGAAATCGGCTAAATTATTAGCTATGAAGAAAATGAATCGGTTTTATGAATTACATAAGGTGTAAGTGACATTTTTCTTATTTTCTGTTTTTGGTATAGTAAAGACAAGAATTTAGAATTTTGTCCCAAAAGTAAATGCAACTCTCAAAATCGCTTCATCATCCCACTCAAACAACATTCCTTCATCTAAGGCAAGATAATCAACACCCATTAATCCTTTTCTTCTATCTTCTTCATTTTTAGCAACCTGACAATTATATGTTTTGTTGCCTATGTTTACTTTTACTTTGTCCATTGTGTTTATATTTATTGTAAGAAAATAAGTCGTATCTTTGACATTAAAGGTAGAACGTGGTAACCTACACAGTAATGCACGAATATTAATCTAAAAATCATTTTTGCTTATGCGTAAATAGAATTACGAAGTAAAGGTAGCTTTAAAAGGAGTCATTTAGCTTGTTACAATCTTTCTTGACCCTCTTACAGGATTAGCAATATCGGTTATTGCTGGTTGGCTAATTGACAAGTGCCTTTAAAAATTAACAGAAAGAAATATGTCTAATAGACAAACTTGTTGAAATGTTCTAAATTCTGTAAGTGTACATAGCAGAATCGCATTAAAAAGGAGGGTATTGCTATTACTCTCCTTTTTTGACACGGCTTATTTTCTCTTATTTATTGAAATATTGATATTTAATTTTCACCAAACGGTTTGTAATAAATTTGGCAAGATAGTAAATTAATAGTAAGGCAATTATTCCTAAAAGACAATATTCAAAGTCCCAAAGAAAACATCTGATTTTTAGATAATTGCACTGCATTATTCTTGTTCTACTAAGCATACCTAATATATGGTCAGAAACCAGAAAGATAATAAACGCTACTGCTAAAATGATTTTACCTGCCTTGTTCATGTTATTTCTTTTTATTATTTAAATCTACAGACCCTCTGATATAAAATCTCGTACCTGGGACAAAGCTGTCCCAATTATGCTCTACGGTATCAAAGTCATAGGACTTACTATAGAACATATTGTTGGTAGGCTTGTCATATCTAATATTATAGTTCCCGAAAACATTAAGAGGAGACACATACTCCTCATTAACTTCTCCATTATCAACTAATTTTCTACTATTACTACTGAATTCATCTATTCCAACGGGTTTACCAGTAGCATAAGTTTTGCGCAATGCTTCTAAAGCTCTCTAATCTGACCGCAACGCTCTATTTACCGCCTCGCTATTATTATATTTAGAGGAACGTGCCATTAATCTTTCTGTATTAGCAATTCTGTCTTTCAACATAATAGTGTCTGTTGGAATTTCTATCTCCAACTATTTTGGCAAACGAACCGTATCTCCATTAAAAATGGGCAAGAACTTGTCATCATAGGATAATCCTAATCTTTTTCGCCAAGCTGCATCCGCAACAGAATCGCCTAACTATGTTCCTACAGAATATTCCATACTATCTTGCTTTCCTTTCAACGCTTTTATTCTTGCTTGCGTTGCCAACCTTCCAGCCTAAAGCATATTCTTGGGAACTCCCCAAATTGGATTTACGCTGCTGTAAACTGCTCTATTGTATTTAGAAACATTTTTGTCTGCTTCTGTTCTAATCGCATTACCGTGCTATATTCCATCTTTACTGGTTCCATCCTAATATTTACTTATTTGTTTAGCAGGAGTTAGACCAATGCTCGATTTCGCAAAGGTATTAATTTTTATCATGTTTCATTTTATGTTTATGAGTAAAAATAAATCGTATCTTTGTAATCCCGTTAGTCCCCTCTGAGTCATTTCTTTTTATTATTCACAAAACTCAGAATTCAAGGCTAATTGGTTAAAGATATGTTAGCAAAAAACATTAGACACCCTCATTCTATTTAGACTTGTTAGAATGAGGCTCTGTCTCAAAACTCTAAAAAAGTCCAGTGTTGTAACGACAAACCTGTACATGTGCGTGCTTATTGGAGGTTCCGATTTGGTAAATGGGAACACGTGAGAGCACATTGTAGAAGACTACCTCGTCGTAGTCATCGTAAAAGCTAAGCTTTCCTCTCCAGCCTTACCAACTGGAGAGTTTCTTTTTTAGAAAGAAACGATTTATTTTTCTTACCCAATAATATTTATTGCATGAGGATATTCAAACCAAATAATTGTTAATTATTCTTTCTGTTATTTTAATCCTTTATAAACATTTCTCACACTCTTAGCATAATCCCTCGCTTCTGCATACTGTCTTTTCTTTGGATTGTTTCCTTGTAGTTTTCCTATAAAGGTTTCAAAATCATCATTGGGATTAAAGTCATATAAACTGGTTAGGAATTGGACTTCGTCTTTTGCAAAGTCATCCATGCTATTATAAGACCTGAAATTTATTCGTGGGACATTTTTTTCATTTTCTGTTTTTGGTATAGTAAAGGTAGGATTCTCAGATATTGTCCCATCCAACTAAACCAGTTCTGAAATAAGGTGATAACCTCTTTTGTTGTCAGATTTGAATGGGACGGCTTGATAATAATCCAGAATCATGCTGCCTTTTATTGTTTTTTCGGGGTGTATGTTGAGTGTTTCAAAAATCCGTGTTAGTTCATTAGTTATTTTGTCGTTGGAATATTTATTGCCAACTCTGAAAGCGTTCTTAATAAGTCTGATTACCTTATTCCCTTTACGCTGTGATAAAATCATTGCTTCGTTCATTTTCTTCTGGTTGTAGTTCAGCTCCTCAATTCGCTCTTTACCTAATGTTTCAAACGCTTCCACGATAAACGGGTCAATTCTCCGTATATCATTAATGAAGTCCAAAGCATATTCCGAGTAGGGAGTTTCCTGCTCGCTAAGGAGTTGCACCATCTTCCTGCGCTTATCTTTGAGCGAGCGTGCAGCCTTAACTATCTTCAATTTCTCGTCATTCTCATTATAATCATAACTACTGAATGTCGGACTAAAGTAATGGTTATCTTTGTACCATTGCGCTATCTGTTGTACTGACCTGTATCTGCCCTCCACCAATATAGTGTTTATCTCATTATCTATGGCGAACCAGTTCTTTGTAAAGTCAGGATATTGGAATCTGCGGAACGGTAGAACTTCAAGAACTGCGCCGAAAGCAAATCTACTCTCTTTGTTATCCGCACTATTATATAATGTCTGGATGGTTCTGTAAGCAAATTCATGAGCGGAAATTTCCCACTCTATCTGCTCTCTACTTTTGGCTATGATTTGGGGGTTCACTCTGTAGATATGCGTAGCAGACTTCAAGCCGTTTCTGAATCTACCGCAAATCTGGATGCAGTCTGTTTCTACATCAAGCATGGTATGTTCGGAAACATACGGGTCTGTAATCATTACCACATCGGGTTGATAAGACAAGTCCAAGTCAAATGCCGTAAAAAATCTGCCTGTGAAAAAGTTGTACTTCTTCATGGTTGTAGAACTCCAATCACTGTAAGCATTACTAAACTGATATTCGTTTTTCAGCTTTGAGCGGCTTTTGGGCGCACAATAAACGGCTGCTTCTTCCAACAAGCCAAACTCTTTCATTATTGAATAAATCATTACCACCGAATTGACGAAGACGCAAACAGTTCCATCGTGGGCTTTTAGATAGTTTTCTATAGCCTTGTGTGTACTATATGTATGTGTAACGGTTATCTCCTGTCGATAGTCGTAGTCAGCATTAACTTCGATTGTTTCAAAATCCTCCTTTTTAAATCGTGGGTCACTGAATACAATAGGGGTTGCGGAAACCAATGCTTTTTGCTTGAAGTTAAAGAAGTCGTTCATTGGCAGCACTATGTCTATTCTGAAATCAACGTCTTTAATAAGCTGGTGACACTCGTCCATTAACAGGAAGAAGTGATTATAGATGTCAATGCCACATCTTTCACAAGCTGTTTTCACTTTCCCGAAGCTTTCGGGGGTTGTCATTATCTTGTGTAGGTTCTTAGTAGTTAGTTCCTCAACAATCTGACCTGCCGTAACATTCTCATAAACTCCAATTAAGTCGGGGTATTTCTCGCACTTGCTATGGATAACAGGTACGTTTGGCACAATTATAATAGAGTGCCTCTGGGTGTCAAGTTCCAAAGTAGTAGCACCACAGCCGGGTATTTTCTTGGATAGTATGCAGTTTGACGGAATTTCATTCATCACGTCAGATAAGTATTGACCTTTGCTCAATGTAATCATAATCCTTTGCTTTCTAAGTAGTCATTAAATTCATCGTTACGCTTTATGCTGAAATACAGCTTGCCGAATCTGAACAGCCCTCTGAGTTTTATGTACGCCTCTGTTTCTCTTAGGAACGGGATTCTTGCAATATTGCAGTTCTGTTCAATTAGCTTTTCCAAGCAAGTTGTCTGGAAATCAGCAACCATGTTTGTGGTATTTGATGGAAAGATACCGAAGTCCTCATATTCGCCTGTTTGTAGATAATTGATAATCCAACTCCATGTATCGGGTGTTAGCATATATTGCAAGCCTGTTACTGATGTTGTGCTTATCAATACGAAAGGCTCATCAAAACGAATGTGCAGGATTTTATTCTGCCTCATCCATGCTTTTACTTGGCGATGGGCTGTTTCATTATCATGTACGGGTGGAAATTGTATCTGTTTCATCTTATTGTTTCTTTATAAGGAGGTCGAGAGGTTACCCCCTCGACTTTCCGTTGGGCTTACTGTTTTAAGCTACTTAATTCTGACTGGAAGCTGCTTGTTTTGCTTCTGCATTTTTCATCCATTCGGGCTTGCAAGCTTCATTGATGAGGTTGTTTACCTCGTCTGTTGCTTTCAGACAGAACTTTATGTTCATATTGAATGATGGTGCAAAAGCCACACAGCGATAACGCTCTCCTTTGTCACTGAACCAATCGGATTCAATGCGACCTCTTGTGTGTGAACTCATGTACTGACTGAAAAGACCCATTACCAAGTCTTCACCCTCTTGGGCGGTTTCCACTTCGTGCTCTTCGGCTTTGTATTCGGACAAGCCTTTCAATATTCTGCCCATTGCCAAATGGATTGCTGAGATTAGGTCTGCATCTCCTGCTCCCTCTAAGTGTTGGGTCATTCCATTTTCGTAAGTTACATTGACTGAAATAATCAGCTTGTCCTCACGTTGCTTGTAGCGCATATCCGCTTTGGGCGGAAACATACAGAACGCTAACTTTAGTGCATCTACGAACTCTGTGCTAACCTTGTTGTTAGCTGCGTTAACTACTGTGTTGTTTACTTCGTTGTTGAAAATAATAGATTTCATAATTCTAAAATTTAAATGATTTGTAACTAAATTAATATTGCCTTTGGTGACTACTGGAGCTATGCGCATCTTGCTTGTTCGTCCCTTTTGACACTGCAAAACTATGAAGAAATTTACCCCTCGAGAAGCATTTTACTCAATGCCCATGTGGGTAGAAAACAGGGCACTTTTCAGTACGTAAAAAATATGTGCCAGAAAAATACTGGCTTTTCCAGTAGCTACGTTTACTGTCTGATTCATTGTTCCGTTGTTTACATTCATTGTTTCCATCTGTTTAAATGATTATTATTTTTGTCCTCTCGACTTCAAGCGTTGTTGCTTGTCTGCCTCTGATTGACGATGCAAAACAATGAAAAAAAACGCCTCAAAAGAAGTAAATCACCAGATGCCCATGTGGGTAGAAAACATGGGGTTTTGTAGTACGCAAAAAAAATGCGCACCAGAAAGTATTACCTTTCCAATGCGCATTTGCTATAGTTTTATGTTTGTTCTCTTAGCTCATATAATAATGTCCTATACTTGTAGGAAACTCTTCTTTGCTGTACCTCCTTAGTAAGTTGGACAACATTCTGTTCTTGTTACCATCCGTATCATATTCTTCGTTGTATCTTTTGCCATCGTAGCCCACGGTATAGATAAGTCTGGATATAAATATCATCTTATCTTTTGATACTTTCATTTCGGCTTTGGAATTAACAGTCGCTTTCTTGTCCTCCAAGAAGTAAAGGAACATTTCCGTAAACTTCCATTTCTTGTAGGATATATCCAAGTAACCATCTTTTAAGTCGAATGTGGTATATCCATTAACATGGTTATCAATGCCAGCATCCTTTATTGCATTAAAATAAAATTGTAATGCTGTATTGATTGTCTGGATAGTTTTTTCGCATTCTGTAGTATAGCTTTTTCGATTGTCTTTTTTGAGGATAATGCTTGTTGCCTCTGATAGCTTTACACTAAAATCATTAATATCATCCATTATGGTTTTGCCTACAGTGGGTGCGTTTGTGCCAATATCCTCTACGTAGTCATACACGAACAAAAGCAGATACCAGAATTTGCTAACGTCCAATCCAAACGCTTCAATGGTATTCTGTAAGTCCTCGTTATTTAGAAACTTCTCCTTGAAAGATGTGTCTAACTTTCTGTAGTCAGTATTACGCTTTTGGTAGTCATCAAAGCTTTCATTGGAAATATAGAACTCCTTGTTTCTTTGATAGCGTTCTTCAATATTCAGCTTGCTTTCAAAGTATCTGTTAGAGAATATGGCAGGTGCTTTGGATTCTGTCATGTACTCTTGCTGTAAGTTCGGAAGAAACTTATTGGCTACCTCACAAACGTAGTCCAAGAGTGGTACATCGTGATATTCATAATACTCTTCTATATTCTCTCCCAAGTCTGGTAACTCTTCTATTTGCATGGCTCATTATTTAATGTTTACTGCAAAGTAACGAAAAAGCCTGTAATCTTTTCGGACTACAGGCTAATTCTTCATAATATCATTATCTATTCGTCCTCCAAATCATTGTAAACATTCATCAACTTATCCATCTGCTCGCCAATGCAACGGTCAATCAATTTTGCGTAATGGGTTGTCATGCGTGTATTGGTATGCCCTAACATCTTTGAGACAACTTCCAATGAAATATTATTCGCTAAAGTCACTGTGCTTGCGAATGTGTGCCTACTTGTATGGTAGGTTATTCGCTTCTTTATATTGCAGAGTATAGCAATGTCTTTCAGATATTTATTAATATCAGCAGGGTCTTGAATAGGGATTAGTTTGCCAGAATCCTTGTACTTATCAAGAATTAGTTTGGCGATGGGTAGGAGAGGGATGCGTGATAGAACCCCTGTCTTTACCCTTTTCTTCTTTATCCATATTCTACCCTCACCATCTTTCTCAAAGTGTTCTGATGTTAACGTTTTGACATCTATGTACGATAAGCCCGTGAAACACGCAAACAGAAACATATCTTTGGCTTTCTCCAGTCTGGGGAGTGGCGTTTCAAAGTTGATAATGCGCCTCAATTCCTCTTCATCTAAGAACTCCACTTCCACAGGTTTACGCTCAACCTTGTAAGCATTAAAGGGATTGAATGTTGTGTATGAATTGGCAACAGCAATATTCAGAATAGTTTTCAGGAACTTTAAATGTTTAGAACTGGAATTTTGCCCCATCTCTTTATTGCTTAGCAGGAAAGCGTGAAACCCTTGTATGAATCCAATGTTCAGTTCCTTTAGGTATAAGTCGCCTCTATGGTATTTCTCTTTGATGTACTCTTTCAATAGTCTTTCAGTGTACTCAAAGACCCAATAAGTGGCAGGTGCTATTGTTTTCCCAACCATTTTCTTACGTTCTTGATTGTATTCTGTCAGAACATTCAAAAGAGTTTTTTCATTGAGAGATTCTACCTTATCCAGATAAGCTTCTTTCAGTAGAGTGGGGGTTACGATATATCCATTCTGTAATAGCTCAATCTCTTTCTGATATATCTTGTTTCTGACTTGTGTGAGGTAAGCATTAATAATAACTGCTTCTTCACTATTTCCTTTGAGGGATTGTTTTGCTTTATTCCATTCATGGGCAAATGCCTTTTTACCCGAAGTGAAATAAACTCGTTCGCCATTTGAAGAGATTGAAACTTCAATAGGTGACTTACCTTTTTTGTCTTTTTTGCTTTCTCGCAGAGAGAAATAGACCATTGTACAATGCTTTTCCATTATAAAAAGATTTGTTTTAGAATGGAGTGCATTTTCTTTATTATCAGTCTGTTATGCTGTATTTGCAGCCTAATAAAAAAGGGCTGCAATTTGGCTGCAAAAGTTTCTGCTTTTTGAGCCATTTTTAGGTTAGAAAAGCAACGACTTACAAGACTTCAACGTCACGCTAAGCAGTGAAATATTCCTTTGGGAGAGCATTGAAATAATGCTTTAAAGTGAACTGATTTCAACTGCGAATTGTACATTAACTACTTCTTGTAAACTCGGACTTACTGAAAATAAAAATCCCCATAATCTATTCGATTACAGGGATTTATTATTTAAAGTAAGGTAGAATTACTTGCCCAAAGCAGTAGCGATATCCACAGCTACAGCAACAGTAACACCTACCATCGGGTTGTTACCGATACCCAGGAATCCCATCATTTCCACGTGAGCGGGAACCGATGAAGAACCTGCGAACTGAGCATCTGAGTGCATACGGCCCATTGTATCCGTCATACCATAAGAAGCAGGACCGGCAGCCATGTTGTCCGGGTGCAGGGTACGGCCTGTACCACCACCAGAAGCCACCGAGAAATAAGACTTACCAGCCAACATACGTTCTTTCTTGTACGTGCCGGCAACCGGGTGCTGGAAGCGAGTCGGGTTGGTAGAGTTACCAGTGATCGATACATCTACGCCTTCTTTCCACATTACAGCTACACCTTCGCGAACGTCGTCCGAACCGTAGCATTTTACTTTCGCACGGGCACCGTCCGAGTAAGCGATTTCGCGAACCACTTTCAGTTCACCTGTATAGTAATCGAACTGAGTCTGAACGTATGTAAATCCGTTGATACGCGAGATGATCTGAGCAGCGTCTTTACCCAGACCGTTCAGGATGCAACGCAGCGGTTCTTTACGTACTTTGTCGGCCTTAGCAGCAATCTTGATAGCGCCTTCGGCAGCAGCGAACGACTCGTGACCGGCCAGGAAAGCGAAACATTTCGTTTCTTCGCGCAGCAACATAGCAGCCAGGTTACCGTGGCCGATACCCACCAAACGGTCGGCAGCTACAGAACCCGGGATACAGAATGCCTGCAGACCGATACCGATAGCTTCGGCAGCATCGGCAGCGTTCTTGCAACCCTTCTTGATAGCGATGGCAGCACCTACCACGTACGCCCATTTAGCGTTCTCGAAGCAGATAGGCTGAGTTTCTTCACACGTCTTGTAAGGATCGAGTCCGGCAGCGTCGCAGATAGCGTTTGCCTCTTCAATATCTTTGATGCCGTTTTCGTTCAGGGCAGCAATAATGCCTTTGATACGACGGTCCTGACTTTCAAATTTTACTTCTCTAATCATAATTTCTTTCCTCCTCTTTATTATTCGTGACGTGGATCAATGTGTTTAACTGCACCCTGTTCGGCAGTGAAGCGACCGTATGTGCCGGTTACCTTCTTCAATGCTTCGTTAGCATCGGTGCCTTTCTTGATTTCGTCCATGAACTTACCCATGTGTACGAATTCGTATCCGCAGATCTCGTCGTTCTTGTCCAAGGCGATGGTTTTGATGTAACCTTCGGCCATTTCCAGATAACGCGGACCCTTAGCCAATGTTCCGTACAGCGTACCTACCTGGCTACGCAGACCTTTACCCAAGTCTTCCAGACCGGCGCCGATGATCAGACCGCCTTCTGAGAAAGCCGACTGAGTACGTCCGTATACAATCTGCAGGAAGAGTTCGCGCATGGCTGTATTGATAGCGTCGCAAACCAGGTCGGTATTCAGTGCTTCGAGCACTGTCTTTCCCGGGAGAATTTCGGAAGCCATGGCAGCCGAGTGAGTCATACCTGAACAGCCGATGGTTTCGATCAGGGCTTCCTGAATGATACCTTCCTTCACGTTCAATGTCAATTTACAAGCACCCTGCTGGGGAGCACACCAACCAACACCGTGTGTCAAACCAGAAATATCAACGATTTCTTTTGATTGTACCCATTTGCCTTCTTCGGGTATGGGAGCCGGTCCGTGGTTAGGACCTTTCTTTACAACACACATGTGTTCCACTTCGTGTGAATAAGTCATAATAGCTCTTTTTTTAATGATATAAAATTAATATACGTAGTCACGATTCTCAGAATCGACGGCAAAGTTACTTTTTTTATTCGTTTCTGCAACACGCTCCTGGTTACTTTTTCATGAAATGCGGTGAACTAAAAAGGATTCCGACAAATTTTCCGGGTGGCTGTATGGCATTTTGCAAAATAGACCTTACATTTGTGCAGGTTAAAAACATAGAACGTATGATACAGATAGCAGAAGCCGCCCTGCAGCAAGCAGCGGGCGAGGGGATGGACGAGTTCATCCAGGTGTTTACCGATAAGTATAAGGAAGTGATAGGCGGCGAGCTTACCGCCCAGACCATGCCGATGCTCACCGGCGAGCAACATTCGTTGCTGGCCTACCGTATTTTTCGCGACGAGATCATGGAAGGCGGCTTCATCCAACTGATACAGAACGGCTACGGCGGATACATCTTCGACAATCCCTTTGCCAAGGTGATGCGCCTGTGGGGAGCCAAAGATTTCTCCAAGCTGGTCTATCGGGCCAAGGAACTGTTCGATGCGCATCGCCCGGAGTTGGAGAAGGAGCGTACCGACGAAGAGTTCATGGCACTGTATGAGCAGTACGAAGCCTTTGACGACCTGGAAGAAGAGTTCTTCAACATGGAAGAGCGGGTGACTGCCTGTGTGGCTTCTTATGTGGACGATCATCTGGAACTCTTCGGCACGGTGGTGAAGTGATGCTTTTGCATGTTTCATGCATAATTACATTCGATTAAGTTAAAATCGAAAACTTATTCTTCATTTTGTTGGTTATAACCAACCATTTTATTATATTTGACATGAAGAATAACAAAAAACGTACAAGCATGTTAGTAGCCGCAGTACCTATGGAAGCCACTGCCGTTGTGCAACGGTTCGAGAACGATATCATCGACACCCGCGACGGTAAGACGCTGAAAATCACGTTCATTAAGCATGGAAGTCTGCTGTTGGACTTCGACGGATTGGTGGTTTACGTCGACCCTGTGTCGGAGTATGCCGACTATTCGCAGCTTCCCAAGGCCGATTATATACTGCTTACCCATGAGCATGGCGATCATCTGGATGCCAAAGCCATCGCCAACATAGAAAAAGAAGGCACCAGCATCGTGGCCAATGCCGCTTCGGCGCAGAAGCTGGGGCGGGGAATAATCATGGAGAATGGAGATCATTTCATGCCCGAAGCCCGCCTCGAACTGGAAGCCGTACCTGCCTACAATACCACCGAAGGCCGCGATAAATACCACCCCCGCCATCGCGACAACGGATACATCCTGACATTAGGTGGAACCCGTGTGTACATAGCCGGCGACACCGAGGACATTCCCGAATTGAGCCAGTTGGAAGACATCGATATCGCCTTCCTTCCGGTGAATCAACCCTATACGATGACAGTGCTCCAGGCGGCCCGCGCTGCCCGGATGTTCAAACCCCGAATACTCTATCCCTACCATTACGGGGATACACAGATCGAAGCCCTGAAAGAAGCCCTGAAAGATGAATCTGAAATAGAAGTACGTATCCGGGCCTTGCAGTAAACGCGCGCCATACGTCCCGGAGGAACCTAAATACTAACTGCTACTGATCTGAACAATTACAGTAAACTATTAATCTACTTATTATGGAAGAAGGAAAAATCGGAAAGAAGGCCGGCTTGGTATGGAATATCTTGAACGGCGTAATGGAAATCTCCATGTTTGAATTGTGCCGAAAGGCTGGACTAACCTTTGAAGAAGTTGCGATGGCCATCGGATGGCTGGCAAGAGAAGGAAAAATAAGAATCCGTAAGAAGAACAACATGCTGTTTGTCGGGTTGCAGGAGAAAGTGGATTTCTCGTTCGGATAGATTCCCTGCGACGATGCTCATACACTATGATTCCCCATTTGGCGGTGCCTGGTCGGCTCCGGCAAATGGGGAATCATGTTTTTCGAAACCTTAATCGTTGAGAAATTTTGTATCAATGGACTGCCATTAAGTAAAAAAGCAGTAAGTTTGTAGTCATATTAATAAGAATACCTGGTTTGTATGTTCTCTGACAAGAAAAATATCCTGCAACTGGTAGCGCTACTCGAAGCGCATGGTGTGACAAGAATCGTGTTGTGTCCCGGAAGCCGAAACGCTCCGCTGGTACATACCTTGTCCACCCATCCCTCCTTCACCTGTTATGCCGTGACCGACGAACGAAGCGCCGGATTCTTTGCTATCGGGCTCTCGCTCTCGGGCGGAAAGCCGGCCGCGGTGTGCTGCACCTCGGGTACGGCGCTGCTCAACCTGCATCCTGCTGTGGCCGAAGCGTTCTACCAACAGGTGCCGCTCATCGTCATCTCGGCCGACCGCCCCGCCGCCTGGATCGGGCAGATGGACGGACAAACGGTGCCGCAACCGGACGTATTCGGCACGCTGGTGAAGAAGTCGGTCTGCCTGCCCGAGATCCATACCGACGAGGACGAATGGTACTGCAACCGCCTGGTGAACGAGGCAATACTCGAAACCCATCACCGCGGTAAAGGTCCGGTACACATCAACATCCCCGTGTCCGAGCCTTTGTTCCGCTTCACCGTCGATGCGCTGCCCCCTGTACGCGTCATCACCCGCTACCAGGGCCTGAACGTGTACGACCGCGACTATACCGACCTCATCGAGCGGCTCAACCGGTACCAACGACGCATGATCATCGCCGGGCAGATGAATCTCATCTACCTGTTCGACAAACGATACTCCAAACTGCTGTACAAGCACTTCACCTGGATGGCCGAGCACATCGGCAACCAGACCGTACCCGGTTTGCCGATACGGAATTTCGATACGGCCCTGTACTCCATGACCGACGAGATGCAGGAGAAGATGGCGCCCGAACTGCTCATTACCTACGGCGGACATGTTGTCTCGAAACGCCTGAAGCAATATCTCCGCAAGCATCCGCCCCGGGAGCACTGGCATGTATCGCCCGACGGCGAGGTGATCGACCTGTTCGGTTCGCTCACCACGGTGATCGAGATGGACCCGTTCGAGTTCCTGGAAAAGATAGCCGGGTTGATGGAGAACCGTACTCCGGAATATCCACGTACGTGGGAGACCTACTGCAAGGAGCTTCCGCAGCCCGAACTGCCTTACTCCGAGATGCTGGCCATGGGACAGCTCATTAAATCCCTGCCTGCCGAGTGCGCCCTGCACCTGGCCAACAGCTCGGCGGTGCGCTATGCCCAGTTGTTTGAGCTTCCGGCTACGGTGGAGGTGTGCTGTAACCGCGGTACGAGCGGCATCGAAGGGTCGCTCTCCACAGCCGTGGGCTATGCCTCGGTGTCGGACAAGCTGAACTTCGTGGTCATCGGCGACCTGAGCTTCTTCTACGACATGAACGCGTTGTGGAACAGTCACGTGGGGAACAACCTCCGCATCCTGCTGCTCAACAACGGGGGAGGGGAGATCTTCCACACCCTGCCGGGACTCGATATGTCGGGCACTTCGCACAAGTACATCACCGCCGTGCACCGCGACAGCGCTCAAGCCTGGGCTCAGGACCGTGGGTTCGACTATCTCCGGGCCGAGGACGAAGTGCAACTCGCCTCCGCTATAGCCGAGTTTGCCGCACCCGAAGCGCAGGAACAGCCGATGCTGCTCGAGGTATTCACCAACAAAAACAAGGATGCGCGCATTCTGAAAGAATATTTTCATCAACTAAAACAATCCTAATGTATGTCAACAAGAGAATGGACCCCGATCAAGGAATACGAAGATATCCTGTTCGAATATTATAACGGTATTGCCCGTATCACCATCAACCGCGAACGCTATCGCAACGCTTTCACCCCTACCACCACGGGCGAGATGAGTGATGCTCTGCGCATCTGCCGCGAAGAAGCCGACATCTGCGTGGTGGTGCTCACCGGAGCGGGAGACAAGGCTTTCTGCTCGGGAGGCGACCAGAACGTGAAGGGTTTCGGCGGATACATCGGTAAGGACGGTGTGCCGCGCCTGAGTGTGCTCGACGTGCAGAAGCAGATACGTAGCATCCCCAAGCCGGTGATTGCGGCGGTGAACGGTTTTGCCATCGGTGGCGGACATGTACTGCATGTGGTGTGCGACCTTTCCATTGCTTCGGGGAATGCCATCTTCGGGCAGACCGGTCCGCGTGTGGGAAGCTTCGACGCCGGATTCGGCTCGTCGTACCTGGCACGGGTGGTGGGACAGAAAAAGGCCCGCGAGATCTGGTTCCTTTGCCGGAAGTACAACGCGCAGGAAGCGCTGGACATGGGCCTGGTGAACAAAGTCGTCCCCTTGGAACAACTGGAAGACGAGTACGTGCAATGGGCCGAGGAGATGATGATGCTCAGTCCGCTGGCACTGCGCATGATAAAGGCCGGACTCAATGCTGAACTCGACGGACAGGCGGGTATTCAGGAACTGGCAGGCGACGCCACCATGCTGTACTACATGACGGACGAAGCGCACGAAGGGAAGAATGCTTTCCTCGAGAAGCGCAAACCGGACTTCAAGAAGTTCCCCAAAATGCCGTAGTCGATTCAGCACAGAGTCGCACAGAGTTTCACAGAGTTTTTAGAGGAGTTTGCTTCTTGCTACTGGTGGAATTGCTTCTCGCTCTGAAACTAAAAAAACATCCAAACTATGATACAGATTATTCCTACAACTTATCAATTTAAACAGCCGGCAGGAACATCGCGTGGAGTATATACAACGCGCAAGGTGTGGTATCTCCATCTTACTTCGTCCGCCTATCCCGGGCGGGTGGGAATAGGCGAGTGCGCCCCGTTGCCCGGTTTGAGTTGCGACTACACTCCGGATTACGAGCAAGTGCTTGCCGAACTATGCGGAAAAATGGACCGAATGCGTAAACTCCCGGTGAATGGCTGTGAATTGCGCCAATACTTGCCTAAGTTATGTAAATATCCGTCTATACTCTTCGGACTGGAAACAGCTATCGCTCATATCCAAGCTGGAAGTTATGCCCTCTGGGATACCCCTTTCAGCCGGGGCGAAGAAGGTATTCCCATCAACGGACTCATCTGGATGGGCGATTATACAAACATGCTCCGGCAGATTGAGAGCAAGATGCAGTCCGGCTACCGCTGTATCAAACTGAAAATAGGTGCTATCGACTTTGAAGAAGAACTAGCTCTGCTCCGCCATATCCGCACCCATTTCTCGGCCCGGGAGGTGGAACTGCGTGTGGATGCCAACGGAGCCTTTTCGCCTGCGGAGGCTCTGGACAAACTGAAACGCCTGGCAGAACTCGATCTGCACTCCATCGAACAACCCATCCGTGCCGGACAGTGGGAGGAGATGGCCCGGCTCACTGCATCCACTCCCTTGCCCATTGCCCTGGACGAAGAACTTATTGGTTACGATAACCCTGCCGAAAAACGACGGCTACTCAAAACCATCCGCCCACAATATATCGTCACGAAACCATCTCTCCACGGAGGATTTTTTGGGTGTGAAAAATGGCTACTCGAAGCCTGCAGACAAGATATAGGCTGGTGGGTCACTTCGGCGCTTGAAACCAACATTGGCCTGAATGCCATCGCCCAATGGTCTGGTAGATTGTACCACTCGCGTTCACAAGGATTGGGTACCGGCCAGCTCTTCACGGAGAATGTGGAAATGCCTCTGGAAATACGCGGTGACAGTTTGTGGTGGAACGGATAATGCCTTTCATGAATAGACGGCTGTATGATACTGAATAGGGAAAACCAAACATTGCTGCTGGATGGCGTATGCCATACGTCTGCGGACTGTCTTCGTCTGGCTGCCGAAGCCGACGAGCGTGCTACGCCTATGCTTCACGACCTGTACCACTTTCTGGCCGACTGGTTCTCCGAATCCCCCCTCATCACCGTGCAAACCTCCGGCTCCACCGGAATCCCGAAACAATACACCGTCCGCAAAGAACAGATGATGCAGAGCGCCCGCCTTACCTGCCAGTTCCTCGGTCTGACGGAAGGCGACCGGGCGTTGCTCTGCATGCCGCTGACGTACATCGCCGGGAAGATGGTGGTGGTACGCGCCTTGGTGGCCGGACTGGATCTCACGGTGCGTACTCCCTCCAGCCATCCGCTGGCCGATGTAGACGAGCCGTTGCAGTTTGCCGCCATGATCCCCTTGCAGGTGCACAACTCCCTCCGCGCGCCCGAAGAACGTCGCCGTCTGGAGCAGATCGACACGCTCATCGTAGGCGGGGGAGCCATTGACTCCTCGCTCGAAGAAGAGCTCCGTCCCCTTCCCGGCACCATCTACTCTACGTACGGCATGACCGAAACCCTGTCGCACATCGCCTTGCGTCGGCTCAATGGACCCGATGCCTCTACTCACTACCATCCCTTTGCCGGCGTCGGCCTCTCCCTTTCACCCGAAGGTACCCTGACGATCCATGCCCCGCTGGTGTGCGACGAAATCCTTGTCACCAACGATATGGCGCAGCTCTACCCCGACGGAACCTTCACTATACTCGGACGGAAAGACAATGTGATCAATACGGGCGGCATCAAAGTGCAGGCGGAACAAGTCGAGGCCGTCCTCCGCCCATACCTGAAGTGTCCGTTTGCCATCACCTCCGTGCCCGATGTCCGCCTGGGCGAAGCCATCGTGTTGTTGCTGGAATCGTCTGGCATTGATCCTCTGCCCGGCGTGAATGAGCTTCCCCGCTACCACCGTCCGAAGCACATTCTTCGCGTCTCCTCCCTGCCCATGACCGGTAGCGGAAAGACGGACCGTGCCGGTTGTAAGAAGCTGGCCGCCACCCTTTTCGGTGCTTCCGAAACGTAAAAAGACATAAATCAATTTCATATTCGGGAACATTTCCAGACAGTGAACGTTCTGTTTGGAAATTATACAAAAAGTAAGTTTTTGGCGGGAAAGTTTGCTTTTCTTGTCTTTTATACTTAATTTTGATAGAATATTAGTAAATTAGTTAGTTTAAATTATGAAAAAGTACATTGCAGAAATGATCGGAACGATGGTTCTGGTATTGATGGGTTGCGGTAGCGCAGTCTTTGCGGGAAGTTTGGCAGGTGTAGTAGGCACCGGAGTAGGAACCCTGGGCGTTGCCTTGGCTTTCGGTTTGTCGGTAGTTGCTATGGCCTATGCCATCGGTGGCGTATCGGGTTGTCACATCAACCCGGCTATTACCTTGGGTGTGTTCCTCAGCGGACGCATGAACGGCAAGGACGCAGGTCTGTACATGCTTTTCCAGGTCATCGGAGCCATCATCGGTTCGGGCATCTTGTTCGCCTTGATCTCTACCGGAGCGCACGACGGTCCTACGTCTACAGGCTCCAACGGATTTGGCGATGGCGAGATGGTGCAGGCATTCATTGCCGAGGCAGTCTTCACGTTTATCTTTGTGCTGGTGGTGCTGGGCTCTACCGACCCGAAGAAAGGCGCCGGTTCGCTGGCTGGTCTGGCTATCGGTCTTACCCTGGTGCTGGTGCACATCGTATGTATACCTATCACGGGAACGTCGGTGAACCCTGCCCGTAGCATCGGTCCGGCTCTGTTCCAGGGTGGCGAAGCGTTGTCTCAGTTGTGGCTCTTCATCGTAGCTCCTTTCGTAGGTGCAGCGTTGAGTGCTTGCACATGGAACTATTTTGCCGATAAAGAATAGTTTTTCAGTGTATCACTGAAACGGCGGCCCACTTTACCTGATCGTGTAAAGTGGGCCGCTTCTGTTTTATTCGAGTAGTTCACGTAGTTTCCTTTGAAGTAAGTCCTTATTGGGGAGTTGAGTTTTATATTCTGATATCATCGTTGGAGATAGCGACCTATTCAAGGCATACTCGACGACTTCGTTGTCTCTGTCTTTGCACAAAAGAATGCCTATGCTTGGATTCTCGTTTGGTCTCTTTACATCTCTATCTAATGCTTCCAGATAGAAGTCCAATTGTCCCAAATGTTCTGGTTTGAACTTATCTGCTTTCAGTTCGAAAGCTACTAAACATTGTAATCCCCGATGATAGAAAAGCAGATCAATGTAAAAATCGCTATGTCCTACCTGTATCTTGAATTCTTGTCCAATAAATAGAAAGTCTTTACCTAACTCGGTTATGAAACTCCTCATCTGTGCAAGCAGAGCTTTCTGTAACTCATCTTCATTGTGAGTTTCTGGAAGTCCAAGAAATTCAAGTATATAACTGTCCTTTAATGTATTTATTATATTAGGATGCGCGTCTTTCATAGGCGCCGAAAGTTTGATGTTTCCGAGCATACTTCTTTCAAATATCCCACTACTTATTTGGCGGTCTAATTCTTTAACGCTGTATTTCTCTTTAATACAAAGGGCTAAATAAAACTCGCGTTCTTCATCCGTTTTTGTTCTAGATATCAAAGTCAAATGGTGAGTCCAACTTACTTTTGTCAGAATACTATGCCTAATGTCATCCGCTTTAAATTGTGTCATCGTCGATGTCACAATTTTATTCTGTTGATTATCAGGTTGACGTATTAGTGACATCGGTAATGACACAAATTCCATCAGGCTATAAGTTTCATAAAAATGTTTCATTCTGTAAAGTCCTCTACGATTGAAACCCTTTAATTCAGGGGCTTCTTTATGAATGAAAGCGGCTAATTCGTCTACCGTTTTATCGCCCCATTCTGTATGGAGCAATTGTTTACATATGTATTGACCAACATTCCAGTACAGATTGATTAATTCAGTATTAACGGCTTTGATGGCATTATTTCTCGATTGTTTAATCAAGCTGATAATGTCGGAGAATTGTTTAAATTTGTCCAGTTGCATGTGAGTTATTATTTAAGTTCGGGTATTAATCAGTCACAAAGTTAATGAATAGCATCTAAAGGTTGAGTATTCTCCGACTCTTTTTCCGGAATAAGCAGATAGAAATCCTTGTCGGTAGCGTCGGTGACGATGGTGTACGGACTTTGCACCTCGGCCAGTAGTTGCCGGAGGCGGTTGATGGCGGAAGTCATATGATTGGTCTTGTCAAAGTTTCCGTTCCACATCTCCTCTTTCAGGTATAGTTTATCTACCCGGTATGCGGTATTCTCCAGAAAGAGGAGCAGAAGTTTTTCCTGTTGGGGCGATATCCGCTTGCGGTGGCTTTGGAATACGAGGTGTTTTCGTTCGATGTGCAGATGGCTCCGGATGTCGGCATAACCGGTGGGAGGTACGGTCGATTCCGGGGTGACAGGCTCCGTTACTACCGGTTCAGATCTCACTTCGCGCATCACATGCAGCAGGAAACCACCCGCCAGCAATGTGCAGCATAGCAGCGAAAAGATGAATCCGTGCGGCATTAACCACCATACAGAACGGCCGGATATATCCGAATAAGCATAGTAGTTGATATCCTCAAAGATACCTTGCTGGGTGTAAGCAGACTCGAAATCGGACTGTACCAGAGTCGAATCACCACTCCAATCGTTCATTTTCTTGTACACATGGCTGGTGGTTCTTATCAGGGTAGTGACGTGTATCTCTTTCCGGTGGGCCAGGCTGTCGAACACCGCCTGAACATCGCGGCTGTGCAGGTCGCCCTTTACCATCAGGTAACTGTGCTTTTCACGCATGATTTCCGTTTCCATATCCACTATCTTTTCCAAGTGGTGGATGGTGGTGTCGTTGGCGTGAAACACTTTCGGGCGGTAGTCCCCGATACGTTCCGGCTCCTCATTGTACGGACCAGACATGCGGACGTACTTCGTCTTCTGCCGGGCGTTCAGGTCGGCAGCTTCGCGGAGCAGTTCGGGGAGTTCGGCATGCAGGAAGTCGATGGCCCGGTTCCGGTAGTGCAGCGTCACACCAACGGTGAGGACGACGAGCACGAGTACCAGACCGGCAAGCGTTCTTTGGAAAAGGTGTTTATATCGGCTATGCATGGACCAATCAGATGGGTTTCGTAGGACAAATGTAGTCATTTTTATTTTGGTGACGCAAATGGTGACGTGGAAATTGCCGGATAAAGTGGCACTTACCCTACTTTTGTCTGTCGTTCATCCCAATGGACACTTATAGTAATAGAAATAGAAAAACATGAAAAAAGGAACAACATGGGGGACAATGATTCTCCTTATCATCCTCGGAGTAGGAGGATGCAAACCATCGGCTACACCCGGCGAACTGATTACCGTTGACGTGTCGGCCAGTTATCCACAAAAAGAGCTGATTCTTCAGGACTTTATGGACGTGGAATACATCCCGTTGGAAAGCAATGATGAGTTTGTTACCCAGGGCCATGTGCTGGCCGTAGGCAACCAATACATCATCGTGAAAAACTGGCATAACGATGGCGATATCTTTGTTTTCGACAGGAAAACCGGTAAAGGAGTCCGGAAGATCAACAAAAAGGGACAAGGCGACGGAGAATATACTTTTATCAATGGGGTGGCGCTCGACGAGGAGAATCAGGAGTTGTTTGTCAATTGTACTCCGGCGAAAAAGATCTGCGTGTACGACTTATCGGGCAACTTCAAGCGAAGTTTTGCGCATACAGAGGGCACTGAATATTACAATATATTCTCCTATGACAAGGAACATCTGATTCGTTACGATGCATCCATGTCGTACAAAGACGGAAAGAAAAGGGAAGACCGGGGCTATCATGCGATTATCTCGAAACAAGACGGGAGCGTGGTCCGGGATTTATACATTCCTTTTGAGGTGATCAAGGCACCGGCTGCCAAGATGGGAGAAGGGCTTGCTGTCACTTCGATACGCACCATCATTCCCAATCAGGACTATTGGCTACTGGTAGAAACATCTTCGGATACGGTGTACAGCTATGTCGCTCAAGAGGACCGGTTGGCCCCGTTCCTGGTAAAAACCCCTTCCATCGATCCCGAAGTCCTTCTGACCTTGGGGACGCTGACCGGCCGCTATTATTTCATACAAACCATCAAGAAAGAATTCGACTTCGAAACGGGGAGAGGATTCCCGAAAACCGACTTAATGTACGATAGGCAAGAAAAAACACTATTCAGTATTGTCGTATTCAATGGTGACTTCGTGCAGCAACAAAAAGTGGATATGTACTCGAACCCGATAAACCATACCATAGCAGCCTTTCAGACAGTGGCAGCCAACCAGCTTGTCGAAGCGTATGAGAATGATGGGCTGAAGGGACCGTTGAAAGAAATAGCAGTCGGATTGGATGAAGACTCAAATCCGGTACTCCTATTGATGAAGTATAAAAAATAAGAAGAGATAAAGAAGATGGAACAGAAATGTATAACAAACTCGATTCAACTGTTTTTTGCTTTGTGCGCTGTGCTCCTGTGTACATCGTGCGGGCAGGCAGGGATGAGCAATGGTCTGTGGATAACGGATGTCAGCAAGAACTATCCGAAGGTACAGCTTGCGCTGAAAGACATTGCCGATGTGGAATACATTAAGTTGGCCAACGATTCGGACTTTTTGGTGAAATCGAGAGCGCTGGTCTTTAGTGATAACCATATACTCACAAGAGGCGCGGAAGCCGGAGAGATTCTGGTTTTCGACCGGCAGGGAAACTTCCGGAATAAGTTTTCCCACTACGGGAACGGCCCGCATGAATACAACTACATCACCAACCTGTGCCTGGACGAGAAAAGGAATGAACTATACGTTCACGATGTGTTTTTGCGGAAAATTCTGGTCTACGATCTGGAGGGCGAGTTCGTCAGAGAGATTCAGTCGGGCGACGGACGGTTTATCTATCAGTTCGACGATAATAGCTTTCTGGTCTATTGCGCAGAAACCAATAAGGTAGATCCGGCATTCCATCCTTACTTTGCACTGATCTCTAAGGACGACGGGAGTATCCGGCAGAAAATCGACGTTCCTTTTGCTTCGGATAGCCGTCGCGATCTGGCTGTAACGAAGGAAGCCGATGGGGGAAGTTTTACCTATACGGCCATGCATCTTCCCATAGTCAGATACGGTGATGGGTATATACTGAATGAACTATCCTCGGATACCATCTATACCTATTCTTATGACAAGGTCTTAACACCATTTATGGTGCGGAAACCTTCGATAGCATCGATGGGATATCCGGTTTATCTGGAATCGGGTGTGGTAACCGATAGGTATATTTTTCTGAACCGGATATCGGTCAATGAAAATAGTCCGGAAGATATGTTTCCTTCAGTGAAATGGGTTTGCGATAGAGAAACCGGACAGATGAATGAATACGAAGTGGTCAATGAGGACTATCCGGACAAAAAGATTGTGCTGGAATCGCACATTGTCAACTGTGATGTCCGGTCTGGTTATGGAGTAACCCGGTACAATGCCGACGGATTGCTTTCAGCCTATGAAGAAGGTAAACTGAATGGCCGGTTAAAAGAGATTGCGGCTACGCTGAACGAAGAAGACAATGATGTTCTGATGGTGCTCCGGTTTAAGTAAACATGAAAAACAACGCTAACAACTTGCCGTCATCGGATGTCTCCTTGAATGGTTTGAACATTTCTTACGGTTTGTTTGTTTTATGTAAATAATATTAACGTATCACCAGTTGCCCTTTTCTTCATCCATTCATTCCTGCGTATTCAGAATATGATTGTCTAATTCTATATAGAAAGGTGAAATGCTATGAAACAAACTGGATGCCAAAAAACGGACATTTCCCGGAGCGTGACTATCGCTTTGCGGAATATGTGTGTATTGATTCTGTGCCTCGCACTTGTCGGCTGCGCTTCTATGGCAGCTTTCGATTCCTACTCCTACTCTCAAACCAAAGCGTTGAAGACGGAGGCTCTGCAACTGATGGACCTGGCTACCGATAGCTTTCGGCTGCATGTCTCGAAGGTCGATCATCTTAAAAACAAACTTGAGACCAGTCGCCAGTACGAGAAAAGCCGTCGTAAAAACAGTATCACCGTCCAACAATGGAACGTGTTGCTAAATCCTGACGGGTATTTGCTCGGCGGTTTCCTGAAAGAGTGGGAAGAGTCCGTCACGCTCAACAAAACCGTCATTACCGAAGAAGCAAAGATCATCGGCGATGCTTTCGATCAGATTACAGAGCTCGAAGCCCACAAGCGAAAATCTCCTTATATTGTTAAATAATCATCTAAAAGAGTTGTTATGGCTGCAATTGATTTTGGAAAATTGTCACAAACCGTGGTCAATGAAGTCGTATTACTGCTGAAAACAGACATGCAGGGGTACGCCAAAGAGGTGGAAATAGATACGCGCCAGTTCATCCAGAGCATGAGTCAGGACCTTCAGAGGTGGACTGATCAACTGGAGAAAGGCGAAATAACCCAAAGGAACCTGGAGCGCTTTGTAAAGGCGAAACTGGACCTGATGAAAATGGAAGCCCTGAAGAATGCAGGCATCGGGCTGATAGAACTCGATAAGGTGAAAAATAAGATCCTTCTAACGGTTATTGATTTCGTCCTTGGAGTATTAATCAAATTGTGATAAATACATAGTAACTTTGGCACTATTATCAAAAACGAATGATGTGACGTCACATTTGACGCCACATCATTCGTTTGAATAGATTTAGTTTCTATATTTGTAAGACTGTTTCAAAAACACTCCATACATCGACATGAATAAGAATATAATTCGCGCCATACTTTTAGCTGCTATCAGCATTCTGTTTGTTTGTTGCAAGAGCGACAAGGACAAAGAAATATTCAATGGAACCATTCGCTATATCGACGACAGCCGCAAGGTTGTGAAGAAAGTCACCAGCCAATCCGTTTCGCTGGAAGGACTTCATACCGGAATCATAGCTGCGTACGATTCGTTGTTGATTTGTTGGAGTCCGGACTATCCGAATCATTTTTTCAATATAACCAATCTGGGTACGGGGAAGGAAATAGGATTCTTTTGCGAAAAAGGTCAGGGTCCCCGGGAGGCGATATCTGCCAATTGTATTTTTCAGCTTTTCAAGAAAGAGAACGATCTATGTACTTACCTATGGTCATATGCCGACGGTCGGTTGTCTTTATGGAACATCAGCCAATCCATCCGAACAGGAACGACGGTGTATGACGAGATTGTTTCGTACGATAAGAATCGTTACTTTTCTCTGTTCTATCAGCCGGGAGATACCTTGTTTGTCAATAGGCCTTCCGACTTCTTGAATGTAGAAGAAGTTACGACCCCATTTTATGAAAAACGAACGATTCATTCCAAAGAAGTAGTACAAGATTACCCTATATACAGAAAGCCATTGCTTCGTAACAAAGATGCGGCACAGTTGGAACTTTCTCTTAAAACATGGGACGCCATCAAACCGGATGGATCAAAGATAGCCCAGGCCATGATGTATCTTCCTCAAATAAATATTTTGGATACACGTACGGGCAATCTTGCAGGCTACCGTATGAAGAACAGCCCTGACCTTTCCTTCCTGGAAGAAGCCGATAAGGATATCAAGCTGATGAATCGGTATTATAATAGCATTCATGCTGACAATCAGTACATCTATGCAAGCTATTGGGGAAAAGAGCAATGGAGCGACCGACGTGGCGAAGAAACACCGCTTTTCAATACCATTCATGTTTTTGACTGGAACGGTAAACTGCTTTATGAACTCATAACCGATCGATCCTTCTTTCATGTCTGGGTGGATCAGGTCAGAAACAGGCTATACACGACAGACATAAACACGGATGAGGTGTATTATGTCGATCTGCGTGAGTTGAATTTGTAAGTATACTAATAAAAATCACTGTGGAAGTTGTAGTAATATGAAAAGAATATTTTTGATTTGCAGTATAAGTGTTATAGCGTTTATGGTTGGATGCACATCTAAATCATCAGACATTTATTTCACACAAAATATGCACTATGCCGAGCGTGATACCATTCAAACGGTATGCCTGAAAGGCAAACTGGTCGTTGACGATTTGTATGGTGTTACGGATATTGAATCTGTTGGCGACTATTTATGTATTATTACTCCTAGGTAGGATAACTTATTAATCCCACATAAAACACAAAATCATCTCCCATCTCCCACCAATTGGAGGTAATTGTTTGATAATCTATGCATTATCGAGTGGTTGATCAAGATAAATTACC
>JAVBVI010000130.1:0-30436 GCA_031554505.1 Bacteroides sp.
AAGGTCGCCTGACTGACAGTTATGGCAGGTCAGTCGACTTCAAGAATACGGTAGTCATTATGACGTCGAACATCGGTACCCGTCAGTTGAAAGAGTTTGGTCGCGGTGTCGGTTTTGCTACTCAAAGCCGGATGGACGACAAAGAGCATTCGCGGGCGGTGATCAACAAGGCTTTGAACAAGTCATTTGCTCCCGAATTCATCAATCGCGTCGATGAAATCATCACTTTTGATCAATTGAACCCTGAAGCGATAGCTAAAATCCTCGAGATCGAGCTTGCTGGACTTGTTGAACGGGTAAAGACGATCGGTTATCAGCTAACCGTCGATGAAAAGGCCAAAAAGTACATTTCAGACAAGGGGTATGATGTACAATTTGGTGCCCGTCCACTGAAACGTGCCATACAGACTTATCTGGAAGATTCGCTCTCCGAACTGATTATTTCTTCGTCCGTGTCGGAAGGTGCAACTATCCAGGTTACGCTCAACGAAGAGAAAAAAGAGCTCGAAGTGAAGTTTGCTGCCGAATAAATGGTTATTCACCACAGAGTCACACAGAGTTCCACAGAGTTTTTCTGTTTTAAGGACTATTTCCTTTGTCGAAAATTAAAAACTCTGTGGAACTCTGTGGTGAAAAATAACAATATCAGAAATATAAACGTGTCAAAATGTCAGACCATAGGGTCTGGCATTTTTTTTGTCTACATCTTTCCGAATCAATCAAAATAAATCACATTGGATAAATAATACATTATTTAGTTATGCAAAAAGGAAATATTGGGGTTACTACCGAGAACATTTTCCCTATCATTAAAAAGTTCTTGTACAGCGATCATGAGATTTTTCTCAGAGAATTGGTTTCGAACGCAGTCGATGCAACGCAGAAGCTCAAAACCCTCTCGTCTATGGGCGAGTTCAAGGGCGAATTGGGCGATCTGACCGTTCGCGTGTCTTTAGATAAGGATACGATTACTATCTCCGACCGCGGTATCGGTCTGACAGCCGAAGAAATCGAGAAGTATATCAATCAGATTGCCTTCTCGGGTGCCAACGACTTCCTCGATAAGTATAAAGACGACGCCAACGCTATCATCGGGCACTTCGGACTTGGGTTCTACTCATCGTTCATGGTGGCTAAGAAGGTCGAAATCGTTACCCGTTCGTATCAGGAAGGTGCTCAGCCTATGAAATGGTCGTGCGATGGCAGCCCTGAATTCACTCTCGAAGAAACCGAAAAGGCCGATCGTGGTACCGATATCATCCTCTACATCGACGATGATTGTAAAGAATTCCTCGAAGAAAGCCGCATTTCGTCCCTATTGAAAAAATATTGCAGCTTCCTGCCCGTGCCTGTGGCTTTCGGCCAGAAGAAAGAGTGGAAAGACGGCAAGCAGGTGGAAACAGGCGAGGATAACGTGATCAACGAAACATCGCCGCTATGGACACGCAAGCCGAGCGAGTTGAAGGACGAGGATTACAAGGAATTCTATCGTAGCCTCTATCCCATGTCGGACGAACCCTTGTTCTGGATACACTTGAACGTGGATTATCCGTTCAACCTGACCGGTATTCTCTATTTCCCGAAGGTGAAGAGCAACATTGACCTGAACAAGAATAAAATTCAGCTCTACTGCAACCAGGTGTATGTGACGGATTCGGTAGAAGGCATTGTGCCCGACTTCCTGACATTGCTTCACGGTGTGATCGACTCGCCGGATATTCCGTTGAACGTATCGCGTTCTTACTTGCAGAGTGACTCGAACGTGAAGAAGATCTCAGCTCACATCTCCAAGAAGGTGTCCGACCGTCTGCAATCTATCTTCAAGAACGACCGCAAACAGTTCGAAGAGAAGTGGAACGATCTGAAGATTTTTATCAATTATGGTATGCTTACCCAGGATGATTTTTATGAAAAAGCATCCAAATTCGCCCTTTTCATCGATACTCATGGCAAATTTTACACGTATGAGGAGTACCAAACTTTGATCAAGGATAACCAAACTGATAAGGATGGAAACCTCGTTTATTTGTATGCCAATAACCGGGATGAGCAGTTTAGTTACATTGAAGCTGCGGTCAATAAAGGCTACAGCGTTTTGCTGCTGGACGGACAGTTGGACGTGCCGATGGTAAGCATGCTGGAACAGAAATTCGAGAAGTCACGCTTCACTCGTGTGGATGGCGATGTCATCGACAACCTGATTGTCAAAGAAGATAAGAAAGGAAGCGCCCTGGAGGCTGACAAGCAAGAAGCCTTGTCGACTGTATTCAAGAGCCAACTGCCTAAACTAGAGAAAGTTGAGTTTCATGTAGATACGCAGGCGTTGGGCGAAAACGGTGCGCCGGTAGTCATCACGCAAAGTGAATACATGCGTCGTATGAAAGAAATGGCTAATATCCAGGCCGGAATGAGTTTCTACGGTGAAATGCCCGACATGTTCAATCTTGTCCTGAACTCCGACCATAAACTGGTTAAACAGGTGTTGTCCGATGAAGAGGCAGCTTGTGCCGCCGAAATCACTCCCCTGAAGCTGAATATCGACGATGCTACCAAGCAACGTGACAAACTGCAGAAGAAGCAGGATGGCAAGAAGTCGGAAGACATTCCAGCAGAGGAAAAGAACGAATTGGACGACGTGAACAAGAAGTTGGACGATCTGAAAGCTAAGAAAGAAGCCATTCTGACGGGTTATGCAGCCAATAATAAGATTGTTCGTCAGCTTATCGACCTGGCCCTGTTGCAGAACAACATGTTGAAAGGCGAAGCGTTGAATAACTTTGTCAAGCGGAGCATTGAGCTGATTTAATCGCCTTACTTTTAGTAAATCTATATATGTTCAAGAGCATTGTGTCACCCAAATTGGGGATGCAATGCTCTTTTTTGTGGATTAAATGAGGTTCTTCGCTCGGAATTTGGAAACAATTCCATATATTTGAAGGACAAAATCAAGAAATCACTTGTTCGTATTTGTTTGGAGCATGAAAAAATCTCTCGTCATACTACTTCTTATTCTGATACTGCCTTTTTCCATGCAGGCCCAGAAAGTGGGACTTGTGTTGAGCGGTGGTGGAGCTAAAGGCTTGACACACATCGGTATTATCCGTGCACTGGAAGAAAATAATATCCCGATCGACTATATTACAGGTACCTCGATGGGTGCCATTATTGGTGCCCTGTATGCCATGGGGTACTCGCCCGACGAGATGGAAGAACTTATCAAATCGGACGACTTCAAACGCTGGTCCTCCGGAACCATGGAAGAGAAATACATGTACTATTTCAAGAAGAATATCCCTTCGCCGGAGTTTTTTAATATACGTTTCTCGTTCAAAGACTCGTTGAGTATCAAACCTCAGATCCTACCGACCAGTATTGTCAATCCCATACAGATGAATCTGGCGTTTATCGACCTGTTTGCCCGCGGGACAGCTGTGTGCGATAGCAACTTCGATAAGCTGTTTGTTCCGTTCCGCTGCGTGTCATCGGATGTATATAACAAAGAGCAAATTGTGTCTCGAAGCGGCGATCTGGGCGATGCCGTACGGGCTTCCATGAGTTTCCCATTTATGTTTAAACCGATCGAGATCAATGGCGTACTGGCCTATGACGGAGGTATTTACAATAATTTCCCCACCGATGTGATGCGTGATGACTTCCATCCGGATATCATCATCGGAAGTGTGGTAGCCAAGAATCCGATACAGCCGAAGGAAAACGACCTGATGAGCCAGATTGAGAATATGGTGATGCAGAAGACCGACTACTCCATGCCCGAATCGGATGGTATCTTGCTGACATTCAAGTATGATGATGTCAATTTGATGGATTTTCAGCGAATCGATGAGCTGGGGAAGATCGGTTACGATAAAACAATCAGCATGATGGATTCCATCAAAAGTCGCATCCACAGGCGAGTAAACCTCGATAATATCCGGCTGAGAAGGTTGCTGTTCAGGAGTAACTTCCCTGAATTGCGTTTTCGGAATATCATTATCGACGGGGCCAATGCTCAACAACAGGTCTACATCAAGAAGGAGTTTCATGCCACCGATAACCGCGTATTCACATACGAAGATGTGAAACGGGGGTATTTCCGTTTGCTTTCGGCCAATATGATCTCTGAGATCATCCCTCATGCTGTGTATAATAAGGAGGACGAGACCTACGATCTCTACCTGAAGGTCAAGATGGAGGATAATATGTCGCTCAAAGTGGGTGGTAACGTGTCGACCACGAGCTCTAACCAGATCTACCTGGGATTGAGTTATCAGAACTTGAACTATTATGCCAAAGAGTTCACGCTGGACGGACAGATAGGTAAGATATACAATAACGTCCAGTTGATGGCTAAGGTGGATTTTGCGACAGTCATCCCGACTTCCTACCGTTTTATAGCCTCTGTGAGCACATTTGACTACTTCAAAAAGGATAAACTCTTCTCCAAGAACGACAAACCGGCCTTTAACCAGAAGGACGAGCGCTTTGTCAAGCTGATGATGGCGCTTCCCTTCCGCTCCAATAAGCGGGCAGAGTTCGGAATCGGAATAGCCGACTTTGATGACCGCTATTTTCAGACAGCGCAAATCGATTTTGATAAGGATCGCTTCGACAAGAGCTCTTATAAATTGTTTGGTGGTTCCATAAGCTTCAACGGGAGTACGTTGAATGCCCGTCAATATGCCACAGAAGGGGCTCGTGAGGCTTTGGTAGCACAAATCTTTACGGGAAAAGAGTATTTCTATCCCGGCGGCGCTCCGGAAGCCAAGGAAGAAGAAAGCCAATCCTGGTTGCAACTCTCATATATGAAGGAGAAATACCACCGGATGACCGATAAATATACGTTTGGCTGGTATCTGAAGGCCTTGTATGCCTCTCGTAATTTCTCGGAGAACTATACAGCCACGATGATGCAGGCGGCAGAGTTTGCCCCGACAGCTCACAGTGCCTTGATGTACAATGAAGCATTTCGTGCCAATCAGTTTGTTGGAGCAGGAATCCGTCCCATCTTTCATTTGAATCACTTGTTCCATATCCGCGCGGAGCTTTATGGTTTTTTGCCTATATTCCCCATTGAACGAAATTCGATCAATAAGGCATATTACGGGAAGGCATTTTCTGAATTCGAGTATTTGGGCGAGTTGTCTGTGGTATGCCAGTTGCCGTTCGGAGCCATCTCTGCTTACTTAAATCATTATAGCTCACCAGCTAAGGAGTGGAATGTGGGTATTACCATCGGCTGGCAACTGTTTAACTACCGTTTCATCGAGTAATTTTGTTGAGAAAAAGTTGTCGGGAAGCTTGTTAATTCGGAAAAAGTCTGTATCTTTGCACCCGTTAAAACGAAAAACAATGGCCGCGTAGCTCAACTGAATAGAGTAGCTGACTACGGATCAGCCGGTTACAGGTTTGAATCCTGTCGCGGTCACATTCAACGTTTTAGCACAAGGCCGCGTAGCTCAACTGACTAGAGTAGCTGACTACGGATCAGCCGGTTACAGGTTTGAATCCTGTCGCGGTCACAGAAGCTTCTGCATTCGCAGGGGCTTTTTTGTTATGAGTCGCGAAAGTATGGCACTAGGAAAAATAAAAAAACGCCCGTTAAGATGATTGGATCTTAGCGGGCGTTTCCCTTTATGAATGACTTATCAGCACTTGATGTTTAGCTCGTTCAGCACCTTACGGATTGCCTCAAAGGTCGTGATGCGGGTAGGAACCAGCGGCAGACGTAGTTTGTTCTCGATCATGCCCATAGCATTGAGCATGGACTTTACGCCGGCAGGGTTTCCGTCAATAAACAACAGCTTGAAAAGTTCGGTGAATTTGTGGTGAATGGTCAAGGCATTCGTAAAGTCGCCTTGCAGCGCCAGGCGCGTCATGCGGCTGAATTCACGTGGGAACGCATTCCCGATAACAGAGATAACACCCACAGCTCCTAAAGTGATCAACGGGAAGGTGATACCGTCATCGCCCGAGATAACGTCGAAGTTCGCCGGTTTGTTCTTGATGATATCGTCCATCTGGGTAATGTCCCCCGAAGCTTCCTTGATAGCAATGACATTCTTGAACTCACGAGCAATACGAAGCGTCGTTTCCGCAGTCATGTTCACTCCGGTACGTCCAGGGACGTTGTACAGCACAATCGGGAGCTCGGTAGCTTGTGAAATGGCCTTGTAATGCTGGTAGATACCTTCCTGAGAAGGCTTATTGTAGTAAGGAACGACAGATAAGATAGCATCGACTCCTGTGAAATCATCCGTTTTCAGTTGCTCAACGATGGCGCGGGTATTGTTTCCGCCGACACCTAATAAGATGGGGATACGCCCGTTTACGCGTTCAATCACCATTTTTGTGATTTTTTTCTTCTCATCTTCGGTTAACGTCGGGGTTTCGGCTGTGGTTCCCAGCACACATAGGAAGTCGGCATTGTTTTGCAGCAGGTAGTCCACCATGCGCATTAATTCTTCATAATCAATGCTCTCATCTTCTTTGAAGGGAGTGATTAGAGCCACCCCCATTCCTCTGAGTTTTGTTTGTATCATGAGTTCTATAATATTCTCTAACTAAATCTTCGCAAAAGTACGAATATTTTCCATTTTGCGCCAATAATAACATATAAAAACGGAATCTTGCAGAAAAATGTTACTAAATCAGCGTCAGAAATTCCTCTTCGCTCATTATTTTCACGCCGAGCTTGCTGGCTTTCTCCAGTTTGGCAGGTCCCATGTTCTCGCCTGCCAGGACGAAGCTGGTTTTGGCCGAGATACTTCCTGAATTCTTTCCTCCGTTTTTCTCGATCATCTCTTTATATTCGTCGCGTGAGTGATGAGCGAAGACGCCACTGATTACGATAGACATTCCAGCCAGTTTGTCGGTATAACCACTTAGGTCTTCTTCGCTTCTTTGGAACTGCAATCCGGCATTTTTGAGTCGTCTGACAAGTGCTTGATTAGCGGGGGCTTCGAAGTACAAAAGAATGCTTTTTGCTATTTTTTCGCCGATTTCATCGACGTTTATCAGGTTTTCGAGGGTGGCGGTTTCCAGTTCTTCGATACCTTTGAAGGCCTTTGAAATTTTCTTGGCTACTGTTTCTCCGACGAAGCGGATTCCCAATGCAAAGATCACCCGTTCGAACGGAACTTCCTTGCTTTGATCAATACCTTTGATGATGTTTTCGGCCGATTTTTCACCCATGCGGTCGAGACCTTTGATGTCGTCGGCGGTCAGCGTATAAAGATCGGCTGTATTTTTGATTAAACCGAGGCGGAAGAACATATCGACCGTTTCCGGACCGATCCCGTCGATGTTCATGGCTTTCCGGCTGATAAAATGTTCGATTTTTCCTTTGATCTGTGGCGGACAAGCAGTTTCGTTGGGGCAATAGTGGGCTGCTTCGCCTTCGTAACGCGCCAGCGGGCTACCACATTCGGGGCATTTGGTGATAAATTTCACCTTTTCACCGACCAGGAAACGGGCCTCTTTGTCTACTCCGGTGATTTTAGGAATGATTTCGCCTCCTTTTTCCACATAAACCAGGTCGCCAATGTGCAAATCGAGTCCTTCGATGATGTCGGCATTGTGCAGGGAAGCGCGTTTCACGACGGTTCCCGATAGCTGAACGGGATCTAAATTGGCTACAGGCGTTACAGCTCCGGTTCTTCCTACTTGATAGGTCACGAAATTCAGCCGTGTCAGCGCTTTTTCGGCCTGAAACTTATAGGCGATGGCCCAACGAGGTGATTTCGCTGTAAAGCCAAGGTTTTTCTGCTGAATCAGGCTGTTTACTTTCAGTACGATGCCGTCGGTGGCTACCGGCAGGTTCTTCCGTTCCACGTCCCAGTAGTTGATAAAGTCGAAAACCTCTTGTAACGTGCTGCATTTGCGCGTCAAATCCGATATTTTGAATCCCCATCGGGCCGCTTCCTGCAGGTTTTCGTAGTGTCCGTCGCAGGGAAGGCCGTCGCCAAGCAGGTAATACAGGTAAGCATCCAGTTTACGAGAGGCTACAATGGCGGAGTTTTGCAGTTTCAAGGTGCCCGAGGCAGCATTGCGTGGGTTGGCGAAGAGTGGTTCCTCACGGGCTTCCTTTTCCCGGTTCAGTTCTTCGAAAACCTCCCACGGCATTAGAATTTCACCGCGAATCTCGAACGAAGCAGGATAATTATTGCCGTGAAGCACCAGGGGGATGCTACGGATGGTTTTTACGTTGACCGTTACATCGTCGCCTTTTTCCCCATCGCCGCGGGTGACGGCGCGTACCAGCTTTCCGTCCTCATAGGTCAGGGAGATAGACGTGCCGTCGTATTTCATCTCGCAACAAATCTCGAAATCGGCGTTCAGTGCCTTGCGGGTACGTTCGTAGAAATCGGCCACTTCGCTCTCCGAGTAGGTGTTGGCCAATGAAAGCATGGGGTATTTGTGGGCAACCTGCACGAAATTCTTGTTGATATCGCTGCCCACACGCATGGTAGGCGAGTTTTCGTCGTAGAATTCGGGGTGTTGCTCCTCCAGATCCTGCAATTCACGCAGTTTATCGTCGAACTCTTTGTCCGAGATGACCGGGGCATTCAGCACGTAATAGTTATAGTTGTGCCGGTGAAGTTCGGCGCGAAGCTCTTCGATTCTTTCTTTTGCTGCCATATTGGGGGATTGTTTCGGACAAAAATACAGGTTTATCTTTTAATATTTGTAATTTTGCCGAAAATTAAAAGTTATGCGTATTGATATTATCACTGTTTTGCCCGAGATGATTGAAGGATTCTTCAATTGCTCCATCATGCAGCGTGCCCAAAACAAGGGGCTCGCCGAAATTCATATTCATAATCTTCGTGACTATACGGAGGATAGATACCGCCGGGTGGACGACTATCCTTTTGGTGGTTTTGCCGGGATGGTGATGAAGATAGAACCCATCGAACGTTGCATTAATGCCTTGAAAGCAGAACGGGATTATGATGAAATTATCTTTACAACTCCAGATGGTGAACAGTTTGATCAAAAGATAGCGAATGGGCTTTCTTTGTTAGAAAATATTGTTATTCTCTGTGGACATTTCAAGGGAATCGACTACCGGATACGGGAACACTTGATTACGAAAGAAATTAGTATCGGCGACTATGTGCTAACCGGTGGAGAACTGGCTGCGGCGGTGATTGCGGACGCTATTGTACGGATTATACCAGGGGTTATTTCGGACGAACAATCGGCGCTTTCGGACTCTTTTCAGGACAATTTGCTGGCCGCACCGGTGTATACCCGTCCGGCAGAGTATAATGGTTGGAAAGTTCCTGACGTTTTGTTGTCCGGGCATGAGGCGAAGATCAAAGAATGGGAACTTCAGCAGTCATTGGAGCGCACTCGGCGGCTTCGTCCGGATTTGCTCGGGGAATAAGGATAATAGAAACAAAAAGCCAACTGAATCGCAAAGAACAGTTGGCTTTTTTAATGTATAATCTAAATGAGAGACTAGGTTTAATACCTTGATTTATCTTTTATCTCATCATAATACGTCTCTACGCCGTCTTTTTTCAAAATCACCGAATGAACATTTCAATTGTTTATTCAATTGACTTATGTCTCCGTCGACAAAAGCAAAACATTTGCCACAATGCAAGCCACAAGGGGCTAATCGTGTTTTTATGTACTCGTAATCCATATTATTATTCTCTTATACTTCCAAGGCTCCGATGATTTCCTTCACCGACTTGTATCCATGCCGATCCAGGTAATCATTGATGCCATCGGCTATCTTGACGGTAGCAGCCGGATCAATAAAGTTGGCTGTACCTACCTGGATGGCCGAAGCCCCTGCCAGCAAGAATTCCACGGCATCTTTCCAGTCCATAATACCTCCAAGACCGATTACGGGAATCTTCACATGGTTAGCTACTTGCCACACCATACGCAGAGCAACGGGTTTGACGGCCGGTCCCGACAGTCCGCCGGTGACGGTAGAGAGTACCGGACGACGACGTTCCGCATCTATGGCCATTCCTAGTAATGTATTAATTAATGATACACTGTCGGCACCATTATCTTCGGCTGCACGAGCCATCTCGACGATGTTTGTTACGTTGGGTGAGAGTTTGACGATAAGTGTCTTTTTGTAAGCAGAACGCACCGCACTCACTACTTCTGCAACACCTTCTTTGGTGACGCCAAAAGCCATTCCACCTTGCTTTACATTGGGGCAGGATATGTTCAACTCAATAGCAGGAATATTTACAAGTTCGTTGATGATTTCGGCTGTTTCCACATAATCCTCAATGGCCGAACCCGAAACATTCACAATCATATTCGTCTGAATGTCTTTGATACGCGGATAGATCTCGTCAGCGAAGTATTTTACCCCCTTATTTTGCAGTCCAACCGCGTTTAGCATACCTGCAGGCGTTTCTGCCATGCGGGGATACGGGTTGCCTTCACGTTTGTGAAGGGTAGTCCCCTTTACAATTATACCGCCTATTCGCGCTATGTCTATGAAATCTGTAAACTCTTCGCCGTAACCGAATGTTCCTGAAGCCGTCATCACCGGATTTTTCATCCGTAATTCACCGATGTTTACATTTAAATCTGCCATAATAGTTTATTTATGTTGAAAACAGGACCTTCTGTACATACACATATGTGGCCTTCCGTAGTATTTTCTACACAACAAAGGCAAGCGCCCACTCCGCAAGCCATGGTATTCTCCAGGGAGACCTCGCAGGCTATGTTTTTACTTTTGGCATATTTGGCCACCGCCATCATCATCGGTTTCGGTCCACAAGTGTAAATTTGCTCGAATTCCACCTCATTCAGTACGGAATGTTGAGTAACATAGCCTTTTTCGCCGTGGCTTCCGTCCTCGGTGGTGGTATACACCTTGCCATAAGCGGCAAAATCGTCCAATTGCAGCAGATCTTTATCGCTACGAGCACCCAGGAGGAAGGTCGGTTGGCTGCCCGCTTTGGCCAATTGCTCGCCCAAATAGAGCATTGGAGCTGTTCCGACACCTCCACCTACCAGCAGAAGCTTATCCGACGCATTTTGAGGCGTTGTAAAGCTGTTTCCCAGTGGCAATACCACATTGATCGTGTCACCCGCTTTGGCTTGCGCCAGACGCTTCGTACCGTCGCCTACGAGCTGAATCAGGAACCATACCTCGTTACGCAGTTTGTCTACAAAATTAATGGAGATGGGGCGACGCAGGAATGTGGTAGGCGAGCCGTCTACACGTATCTCGGCGAATTGTCCCGGAAGCATTTCGGGCAACGGAAGCGGTGACGTCAATTTCAGCAGCACATAGTTGACATGCAGCCGGGCGTTTTCAACAACCGTCAGATCTAAAATAAATTTTTTCATTCTATTATTGAAGCATAAATTTGTTTCCGGCGGCAAAGATACTGGAAAATGTACAAAGCGGCGATTTTAGTATCTATTTTTCACCTTTAAATGTCTCGTAGGTGTTATCGTCGAAGAAAATTCTTATTTCAGTAATTTTTCTGTGCGGCTTTTCTATGTACCTAACTTCCTGTCTTACAGTCTCTTTAGGAGCTTTTTCAGGGGCGTGAAGGCCGATTTCCTTGCGATTTTCTGCGCCAACTGTCTCAACGGTCGGAATTTCTGGATTCTCGTCGAACAAATTGGGGATATATCCTGGATGAAGGCCGGCCGTTTGTTGCTGGGAAGAAATTGCCGGTTCTGTTATTTCACCTTGCCCATAGAGTAGCCATTCCAACCGGATGTAGTTGAAGCGCTGGTGCACTTTCATAATGACGTCCAAACTTGGATTATTGCGTCCATTCAGAACGTGCGAAAGAGTAGATTGCTGGATACCTATGTTATCAGCAAAGGTCTTAGAGCCCATTTTCTCTCTTTCCATGATAAAATTGATCCTGTCTTTTATATCCATATGCTCACAGTGTTTACAAATGTGTGTCCGTTGCGGTTGTTCACAGAAGTAACTAAGACGCAAACGACTTTGCAAATGTAAAAAATAAAATTCACAAAAGCAAATCACAAAGATAAATCCAAAGATTCACAAGTATATACTCTCAAAATACAAATATATAGGATAGATTCCTGTACAGATGTAAATCTTTCTTTTTGAACATAAATTAAAAGTTTATATTTTCAATGCATATTATTGACTGTAAGAGCATTATTGATTTTATGATTTGTGTTTTTCCGATATATTACTTTTGTTAATATGTTATATTGAGCTATAATGAAGCTTTTGTATACTGTTTGTAATTTAGATAGTTGGTTTTCGGTTTTTTATCAAGTAAAAATTGAATGTTAAAAGTATTAATGGCGACATTTACAAGAGTGATATTATTTTTGTAAATATCAATTTCACAAACAGGCTCCCCCACTCTATATTCTTTATATAAATGTATAACATACAAATGTACATATCGAACATTTGTGTAATATTACCAAAGTAAATTGAAATTGTTAGATAAGCAACGATTGAACATTACTAAAAGAAAAATTCACTTATATAAAGTAATGGAGATTTGAATGGATTGCATGAAAAAAATTGGCAAAACTTATATTTCCTTTAAAATAGCTGGCAAAACGGGAATTCCTTGCGTTTTCTCCGCATGATTGGACGGTGGAAAGAATAAAATTGATTCTAGACGACCTTATTTTAATGTAAATCGTTTAAATACAGTATTTTATGTATGTTTTTTTGAGTTTTGGGAAATGTACTTCTAGAAAAAGAAACCCATAACAAGGCAAATTGACGTTTTGTTAGCAAAAGCCGGGATTAATTAATTTGTCGATCATAGTGCATCGACAAGGCTATCACCTCTTCACCATATCCTCATAGGAAAAAAAATTATCCTCATGCGATAATTATTTATCCTATGAGGATAATTTATTTTCGCATGAGGATATGAGCGTCAAAAAACATGTAGCGGGAAAAAATAAAGCGCGTAGCGCGTTGGGAACAGCATCTACATGCTCCGGTAATGAATTTAGGAAGCAAGTAAATTGATTAAGTAAGCATGTAGTGCAACATTACTTGCTCTAATTTATGGGAGATGGACGCTATTTATGGGAGATAAATGGGAGATAAAATGCCATCTCCCATACGAAAATCGGCGCCTTAGCATACTACAACGCCGATTTATGGGAGATGGTAGATCGAAATGTTTTTTACTGGAGAGTTAGTAAACTTCTACCAGCGAAGCGATTCGTTTAGCTTTATCGCGTAGGGCGTCCAGATCCGATCCGTTGGGGGCATAGCAAAGCACTACCCCCATACGACGGTTGACACGTGTGAATGGTTTGCCAAAGAGACGGATGTACGTATCTTCCTCTTTTACAACCTCTTCCACACTGCTGAACTGCGGCCGTTCCTGACTGGAGATGGTAGACAGAATCACGGCACTGGCTCCTATACGCTCTTGTTTGATGTTCGGAATGGTCAGTCCAAGGACCGCACGTAGGTGAAGTTCGAACTCATTCAGGTTTTGTGTACCTGCCAGTGTTACCATGCCCGTGTCATGCGGACGCGGTGAAAGTTCGGAGAAGTATACTCCGTTTTTGTGGCTCAGGAAGAACTCCACGCCCCATAGTCCGGCACCAGTGAGTGCGCGGGTAACCTTCTCGGCCATCTCTTGCGCTTCCTTCAGGTGGGCTGGGTCGATGGCGGCCGGTTGGAAACTTTCGCGGTAGTCGCCCCCCTTCTGTACGTGTCCGATGGGCGGACAGAACAGCGTCGGGCCGTTCTTCTGGGTAACTGTAAGCAAGGTGATTTCGCTGTCGAAGGCGATAAATTCCTCGATAATCAGCTCGCGGATATCGCCACGACTACCACTGCAACCGTATTCCCAGGCATGCTCCAGGTCGGCAGCGCTTTTAACAAGCGACTGGCCTTTGCCGGAGGATGACATCAGCGGTTTCACTACACACGGGAAACCAACTTTGGCTGCACCGTCTTTGAGTTCTTCCAAAGTGGTGGCATAGAAATATTTGGCTGTTTTCAGGCCGAGTTCCCGGGCAGCCAGGTCGCGGATGGCTTTGCGGTTCATGGTGAAGTTCACCGCGCGGGCGCTTGGTGTTACCTGTATACCCTCCCGTTCGAAGTCGTATAGACGTTCGGTGCGGATGGCTTCAATTTCGGGCACGATGATGTCTGGTTGGTGCTTGCGTACCACGCGTTCCAGCTCGTCGCCATTCAGCATGTCGATCACTTCAAACTCGTCGGCCACCTGCATGGCGGGTGCTCCTACATACGAATCGCATGCGATGACGTGTTGTCCTTTGCGCTGGGCAGAGATCACAAATTCTTTTCCTAATTCTCCGGAACCAAGGAGGAGTATCTTCTTCATGATTGTAAATATTTATTTTATGGTTATTATTCTCTTGTTTTTGTCCACAGGTGCTTATCTTATGGTAAAAATAATATACTTATTCGCTTCTTTCGGATACCTGCTACGGATCGTATATTCATTTAGACTGCAAAGGTAGTAAAACTCTGTTTTGAAACAGATTATTTTAAGAGTTCTCTTGCTTCATAAAATAAATCTTTGCCCATTTTGTCTTTTTGCCTGCTAAATTACTACTTTTGCCAGAGAGTTCAAATATGTTAACCAAGGAGAGTAAAATAAAGTGGGCCGAATTCCTGTCCGGGAATACGGATGCATATAGTTGGATATATGAAACGTATGTCCAATTGCTTTATCGGTATGGTTTGCGTTTTACTCAGGATAGTGAATTGATAAAAGACTCTATTCAAGAGGTTTTCACCTATATATATAAGAACAGGGGACATCTATCCTCGCCGGACAATGTAAAGGCTTATCTGCTTATTAGTCTCAAGTATAATTTGATCCATTCCCTCCGGAAAGAGTTGAGTTACGACCTATCAGATAAAGAAAACATACCCTTCTCTCTAGAGCCGACCGTGGAAGATGTTGTGATAGAAAAAGAGCGGCTGACACTGCAAAGCGAACAAATAAAGAAAATGCTATCACTGCTTACTTCCCGCCAGCAGGAAATTATCTATTACCGGTATATTCAGGAACTCAGTTTTGAGGAAATATGCCAACTGATGAACTTGAACTATCAGTCGGCTCAAAACCTGATACAACGTTCTTTAAAAAAAATACGGGATAACTTCGAATTGCTATTACTCCTTTTATCTCTCAGCTTCGTTTTATAAGCTCCTGTGAGCACCTCTCCTCTATTTTTCAAATCTATTCACAATTTCCGGAATGAAGTGAGTATATTTCTGGGGCCGGCATCTCTTCTATATAAAAAGGTAAGAGAAACGAAGACATGGGTACTATAAACAACAAACTCAAATTCAACTTAGACAAGCTCAGGGCTGAGCTGGAAAGAGAATATTTGCCAAAAGGCGAAGAGAAAGAGCTGTGGGCAAAAATATGTTCTGAGAATAAAAACCACGAAAGAAGAAAAAGAGTACGCATATTCACCATTTCCGTAAGCGTTGCTGCTTCTGTGGCTTTGTTGTGCGTATGGCAATGGAATAAACACCAGGTACTTCCGGAGACTGAAATCGATTATTGGGCCATCTGCCAACCCGTCACCCCCGAAGAATTACAATCGCCGAATGTTCAATTATTGCTCTCTGATAATCAGAAATTAGATATCAGTCACAATGAATCGAAAATCGACTATCAGGCAGATGGGAAAGTGAAAGTGAACGAAGACACCGTACATATAAAGAAAGAAGGACCGCAAGACCTGAATCAGTTGATTGTACCTGCAGGAAGACGGGCGTCACTGACCTTGTCCGACGGAACCCAAATGTGGGTGAACTCAGGTTCGCGGGTGATATTCCCTATGGAGTTTGCTGAGAACAAACGGGAAATATTTGTAGAAGGAGAAGTCTTTCTGAATGTCAGTCATAAAGAGCAGGTACCTTTCATTGTAAAAACGAAAGAGATCGATGTGACTGTTCTGGGTACCCAGTTCAATGTATCCACCTTGGAAAGCAAGCATACGATGGAAGTTGTACTGGTAAGCGGAAAAGTAGAAGTGACTACCAAAGCCCATGTCAAGAACATTCTACAGCCCAATGAGCTGTATACATATAATACATCGACCCACCAAACCTCTTTAGAGAAGGTAGATGTATCCGATTACATTGCCTGGAAAGACGGGTACTACCAGTTCAACAAGCAACCGATGGACAAAATTCTACAAAAGATTGCCAGATACTATGGCATACAAATAAATTGGGGACAGGGAATAGCGAAGCTGACCTGCTCCGGTAAATTAGACTTGAAAGACAATCCGGATGATATATTTATTTTGTTAAAACAAGCTGCTCCGATCGAAGTAGAGAAAGTGAATGGAGAATTTCTAGTCAAAGTTAAACCCTAAAATAGAATAGTATGGGACCATAACAATCTAAAGAAAAACCGGGGTAATACTGGTAATATTCCCCGGCCTGAGTTAAAAAAATTAGTGTTATTCATAACAACTAACTTATAATCAATACAAAGATATGAAAAATGCAGATAAGTTTAGCCTTTTGAACGCTAAACAAACAAAAAATGTATGCATAATGAAGGCTTGCCTCTTCCTGGCATTCCTTTTAGTAGGGGCCTCATTTACAGTAGAGTCGTATTCTCAACGGACATTCTTCAATCTAAATGCCGAGAATCGCACGATCAAAGAAGTATTTAGCGAAATAGAAGCCACCAGCGAATACATCTTCTTCTATCTGGACAACTCGCTCGATTTGGAGCGGAAAGTTTCCATCAAAGTAACCAATGCGCAAGTCGAGAAGATTCTGGACCATATTTTTAAAGGCACCAATAATCAATACCACATTTCTGATCGTCAGATTATCATTTCCCGGAAAGACGAGCTGAAAGCCCCACCCGCTCAGAACCAGACGCGGACCATAACCGGAGTGGTAAAAGACGCCATAGGTCCGATGGCTGGAGCCAATCTGATGGTAAAGGGAACTGCTAATGGAACGATCACGGATATGGAAGGTAAATTCGTCTTGAGGAATGTGCCGAACAATGCTGTGATAGTGGTTTCATACATCGGTTATTCGTCACAAGAGATCCAGATCACCAACCAAACAAGCTTAAATATCTTGCTGAAAGAGGATATGCAGGTCTTGGACGAACTGGTAGTCATCGGGTATGGGGTCGTTAGGAAGAGCGACCTGACCGGTGCAGTAACCTCCATAAAATCGGAAGACCTGAATAAGACAGCCACCCACTCCCCTGTTAGCGCACTTCAAGGACGTGCCGCCGGTGTATCTGTTATTATTGATTCAGGATCTCCGGAAGCTACTGCCGAAATTAAGATCAGAGGAATTGGTACGCCCAATAACACCTCTCCCCTGTATGTAGTGGATGGTTTCCCTATGAGCGACATTGCCTATTTGAATCCGAATGATGTCGAATCTATTGAAATTTTGAAAGATGCTTCCGCAAGTGCTATTTACGGGTCACGTGGAGCCAATGGAGTAGTGCTTGTTACGACCAAAAAGGCTAAAGCAGGCGCTCTAAAAGTTGGCTTCAATGGTTATTTCGGTGTTGAGAGCCTTTCTAAAAAGACGGAAATGCTTAATGGCGGGCAATACGCAAACTTATCGAATTTGGCTTACCAGAATGCAGGCTTAGCTGCACCTTATGCGAATCCCAACAATATGGAATACAATACGAATTGGTGGGATGAAACCTCACAACTAGGTCAAATTCAGAGCTATACACTCAACCTTTCAGGGGGAAGCGACAAGATAACTTCGTTATTCAGTTTCAACTATTACGACCGGAAAGGAATTGTCAAGTCTACCGATTTTAACCGGCTAACATTTATGCTGAACAACACCATGAAAGTGACTTCGTTCTTTACACTAACGACTTCATTATCAGGAACCTTCTCTGATTACAAGAATTTGAGTGCCAGCAGCATTTATCTGTCATCCCTTATGGCTCCCCCGGATATTCCGGTAATTGATCCGGAAACCAATTATTATACGGGAATAACGAAAATAAGGCTAGCTAATCCGGCTGGAAGAATTGCGAGGAATTTGAATGAAAACAGTCAGAACTATCTGATTGGAAATTTCAACGCTAAAATTGATATTACAAAAGATTTATCTTTTAGTTCGAGGTTCGGAATACGCTACAATGGAAGATATAATATTGGGTTTTCGCCGGTTTATTATGAAACAATGGATAATTCCAACTTGGTCAATACTGTTAGCCGGAGTACGTCAAAAATGACTGACTGGACCTGGGAGAATATTCTGACTTATCACAAAGTATTCAACAAAATCCATGATTTTACGGCGATGGGTGCCATGTCGGCCCGGGAATACAATAATGATTCATTTGATGCGAGCAAACAAAATACACCCAGTGAACTGAGAGAATTCTGGTATTTCAATTCGACCTCAGATAACCCTCTGGTAAACGGTACAGGAAATGCGCTGTCTATGTTATCCTATTTAGGAAGACTCAATTACAATTTATTGAACCGCTATTTGATAACCGTAAGCTTCAGAGCTGATGGCTCTTCACGATTCACCAAAGATAATCGATGGGGATACTTTCCTTCCGGAGCACTTGCATGGAAAGTTTCTGAAGAGAATTTCATCAAACAAATGAACCTGGATTGGTTGACCAGCGCAAAACTCCGGTTTGGATACGGACAGATAGGTAATGAAAACATTGCCAGCTATTACCCATACAATACGCCCATTGCGCAGCGACAGTATTATACATTGGGCGACCCGGCAGTTATGGTTAATGGCTCGCTTCCAAGCGGCATCGGTAATAAAGAAGCTAAATGGGAAACATCCAGTCAAACCAATTATGGAATAGACCTTTTGCTCTTTAAAGGAAGGCTGAGTCTGGTTGCCGAATACTTTATCCGCAAATCGGATGACATTCTTCTGTCGCAATCCATTCCCCGGATTTCCGGTTTCAATTCGATGACACGTAACATTGGTGGAATGGAAAACAAAGGTTTCGAGTTTACTGTCGGTTACAAGGACAGCAAAGGAGATTTTTCTTATAACGTGACTGCTAACGCCACACTTATCAAGAACAAAGTGACCAACTTAGGAACCTCCAGTGCGTTAAATTCAACATTCTCTTTTGACAATGTCTTGATTGATTTCCAGGGAGCTTTCCCAAACATTCTTCGTACGGAAGTAGGGCATCCATATAGACAATTTTATGGTTATGTAACAGATGGGATATTCCAAAATCAAGCAGAAATAGATGCTTATACGCTTAATGGAGCGAAAATTCAGGCGGACGCCGCGCCGGGTGATTTCAAGTTTGAAGACCGGAATAACAATGGACGGATTGATACCGGAGATATGACATTCATTGGAGACCCCGTCCCCGATGTGACGTATGGTTTCTCGTTGGATGCCTCCTATAAGAAGTTCGACCTCAGCGCTCTCTTTCAGGGCGTAGCAGGAGTTGACATTTTCAATGCTTCCAAATATTATTTTATACGTTTTGATGGCCGTCAGAATGTAAGTACCGCTGCCTTGAATAAGTATTGGAGTGGAGAAAACACTTCCAACAACCAACCTATTGTAACGAGCAATGCATCTAGAAACTCTCGTAACTATAGACCTTCTGATTATTATATTGAAGACGGTTCGTACTTAAGATTGAAAAATATTCAATTGGGATATAACTTCTCACCCCGCCTAAACAGCAGTTTCAAACCAGATATACGCGTATATTTAGCTGCACAGAATTTGTTCACAATCTCTAAATATTCAGGTGCTGAAGTCGAAGTATCCGATAACTCGGTTGATAGAGGACAATATCCTCAACCCCGGACATTTATGGTAGGAACAGTAGTTAATTTCTAACTTTTAAATTGCATAACATATGAAATCAATACATAAAATACTTCTATGTTTATCAGCACTGGCATTCGGTGCCTGCTCTGATTTTCTGGACAAGTATCCCACAGTAGATATGGCATCCGAAACATATTATTTGACTGAAAGTGAATGCAACGCTGCCATCATGGGTTTATACTCCATACCGAATAATGGAAGTTGGGAAGACGGACCTTTTTTGTGGTTTGGTGATAATGCTTCCGACAACACCACAATAGGTAATTCAAAAAGCGAAGGGTATTCCTTCCATGGAGTAGCTGGTACACAGATTGAGAACTTTGACATTCTGACGAATAACAATAAACTCAATGATTGCTGGCGGCAGGGATTCAGAGGAGCTAACGCTGCCACCCAAGCCATCGTGCGTATTGGCGAAAACAAGGATATCCCCGAAACAAAGAAAGAGCAATATCTGGGTGAAGCTCATTACATGAGGGGATTCTTCAATTTCTTCATGACGCAGCAATATGGCCGGTTGCCGATTATTGACCATATACTTACTTACGATGAATATTATATGTCGAGAGGTACCATCGAGGAAACCTGGGCGCATATTGAATCCGATTTTAAAATGGCAGCACAGTCATTGCCCGAAAAAGATAAATACTCGGCCAGCGATAGAGGAAGAGCAACGAAAGGTGCGGCCAATGCCATGCTGGGTAAAGCTTACATCTATCAAGGTAAATTCCAGGAAGCCTATGATGTTCTGAGAATCGTCGAAGCATCCGGAAAATACCAGCTTGAACCCGACTATGGAGATATTTATAATGTACTGAATAGAAACGGAATAGAATCTGTTTATGAAATTCAGCACCATACTTCCAACCAGGGCTGGGGAGATGCTAATAGAGGAAACGTCCTTGCATTCTTTGATCATGATGCCGATCCTGACGATCCGGTAAAATGGCACAATGGTTGGTCATTGCATTGCCCGACCCAGGATTTGGTGGACAGCTTTGAACCAGGTGATCCGCGTTTGGCAGCTACGGTGATCTTCCCAGGCGAGTTTTTCGATGGCAGAATACATAAGAATATCGCCAGTTCTACAGGATACCAACCCAAGAAATGGTATGTTCCTTATGACTATCGTTCGCAAATAGACCAGAGTGATACCCCCAGAAATCACATTACCTACCGGTATGCCGATGTTATCCTGTTTTTAGCCGAGGCAGCCAATGAAATAGGTAAAACAGCTGAGGCGTTGGCCTATCTGGAACAAGTGCGTGGCCGTGCCCGATCGAGTTCTTCTGATCCTGATGCATTGCCGGTAATCACCGAAACAAACAAGGAAGGATTGAGAGAGCTGATATGGAAAGAACGCAGATCAGAGTTTGCTTGTGAAGGTCAGCGTTTCTGGGATCTGGCCCGGCAAGGACGCGCAGGAAAAGTCATGCGGGCATATGCTGAGAAATACAACACCCTGAAAGGCAAGAACTTTATCGATGGTAAGAATGAAATATTCCCGATTCCACTGAGTGAGATTACAGCCTCTAATGGAGGATTGGTACAAAACCCGGGATACGATTAATTGAATGAAAACAGATCGGAAAGAGGAGTCCTCTTTCCGATCTGCTTAATCTCTAACCTTCTCTTTCATAAAGAGTTTGTTTTTAATTTTGTTTATCAAACTACTTTATGTAAATTTATCCCCCAAATTTATAATTAATAATAATATTTTTCAATATGAAAAAAGTAATCTTCTTATGGGTTATCATTGGTGCTTATGCTTGCTCTTCAGGACAGGCTCAACAGAGTGCCGATCAAGCAAAGAATGAGATCACGTATAAGTTGGCCGACTATCCACTTTATATTGATCCGGTGTATAATGGTTCGTCCGATCCGGTACTTTGCTACAATAAGGAACGAGGTACCTGGCTCATGTATTATACCAGCAGACGGGTAAACCGGCTGGATTTGCCCGGAACCCAACGGATTCATGGAAGCCCCATTGGGATTGCGGAATCTAAAGATGGAGGAGCTACCTGGAGTTATATCGGCGATTGCAATATTGGCTATAAACCGAATCCAGAGAACACATACTGGGCACCGGACGTATTGGAATATAAAGGGCTATATCACATGTATCTTTCCTATGTACCGGGCATTTTCGACACGTGGGAACATCCACGGGATATTGTACATTTGACTAGCAAAGATGGTATAAATTGGGATACGCAATCGGTGCTGAATCTGGCTGATTACCGGAAAGTCATTGATGCAGGAGTTATTCAATTGAAGGACGGCACCTGGCGGATGTGGTACAAGCATGAAGGGCCGGACAATGAAATATGGTATGCCGATAGCAAGGATTTGTACAATTGGACGGATAAAGGGATGCTTGAACTGGGCGGATTGCATGGTGAAGGCCCCAAAGTATTCTATTGGCATGACAAATACTATTTAATTATTGATGAGTGGAAAGGACTTTCCGTATGGAGTTCCGATGATGCCCTCGACTGGAAGAAGCAGGACGAATACCTGATCTCTGGTATACCATTGGAAACAACTACTCCACAAGAGAATGAAAACAGACGGCCCCGAACCCGGTATGTGGACGGAAGCCGTGGCAATCATGCCGACGTAGTAGTGGCTGGAGATCATGCTTACTTATTCTACTTTAGCGGTACTCCCGCCAGTGTGGAACAACGAGGGTTGGCTGTTTATGTTCAGGAGTTGATATACAATCATGACGGTACTATCTCCTGCAATACCAATGCAAGATGTTACATCAATTTAAATCAATAATATACTATCTATGCGAACCAAATTTTTCATTACCGTCGTTTTGACAATGGTTATGTTTCATGCCCATGGGCAGTCGAAAACATACTTTATCTCCCCAAATGGGAATGACAATGCTTCCGGCCTATCTGTAAAAACAGCCTGGAAGAGCATTGACAAAGTCAATCAAACCACGTTTCTGCCCGGCGATCAGATCTTGTTTGAGGCAGGAGGTACCTGGTATGGTCAGTTACAACCTAAAGGCTCCGGAGAAAAGGATAAGCCCATTATCTTGTCCAACTACGGGGGTAAGCAAAAACCTGTTATCAACCTCGGCAAAGCGGAAGGCGCAGGCATTCGATTGCTCAACCAGTCCTGGTGGGAAATATCGAATATGGAAGTGACCAGTGGCGCTCCTGCCGAACTCGGTATTGGTCGTCAGGGTATTGTAGCGCTGGCAAGAGGTAACGATGAGCACGTAGAACACATTGTTATCAGAGACTGCTACGTCCATGATATTTGGGGACAAATGGGTGGTAATGGAGACTATGTGGCCTACAATAGTTGTGCTATCCTGGTCAGATCGATGTTCGATCGCAACCGCGACAGAAGTCAGCCGGCTAACACCACCATCAACGACATATTGATCGAGAATAACCGGATAGAGCGTTTCGATAAGTGCGGAATTATTGTCTGGGGAGGTAAGAACAATGTGATTGTCCGGAAAAACTACATGGATAATCTCGGCGGCGATGGCATTTTCGTAAACGGTTGCTACCGGGGAATTATCGAATACAATGAAGTGAGAAGAAGTTGTATGCGTTCGGGCTATATGGACCTGCCCGGTTCGGAGACCTTTTGGCCGCATACCGCTGCGATCTGGATTCAGCGGGCCGAAGAAACCATCATGCAGTTCAATGAAGTGTATGACACAGGGCGTGAACCGAAGAATGGCGATGGCTTCGCTTATGACTTCGACTTCGATTGCAAGCGCTGCATCGCCCAGTATAATTACAGCAAGAACAATCATGGACTTATGCTGGTGATGAACCGTACCTTCGAAAACATCACCCGGTATAATATCAGCGAGAACGACCGTACCCATCTGGTACAAATACATTGCGATCTGAGCGACCGAAATGTATTTTACAACAATGTCTTCTATGTTGACTACGGAACAGCCGACCTGGACTTCTTTAAAGGCAACGACAATAACGGCAACATAGAAAAACTGGGTGCATTGTTCTATAACAATATATTCTACGCATCCGGACAAGGACGTTTCAGATCGGTATATTCTTCAGGTGAGGTAATAGGCAGAAACTTCGACGAAGTTTCGAAACCCAACCTTCCGGCTGGTTCTCTATTCATCAATAACTGCTACTACGGTCCCTGGAAGAACGGTTTGCCCAACGACCCGAAGAAGCTGACAGCCGATCCGATGTTCGTTGCCCCGGGAACAGGTGGTAATGGCATTGGCACGGTAGGTGGCTATAAGCTTCGTCCGGAATCACCTTGCATCAATACCGGCATGTTCGTTCCCCTGAACGGCGTCCGTGATTATTTTGGCAATCCGGTCAATGACGGTTCGGTGGATATCGGCGCTTATGAGCAATTAGGTTCCGGTGTATTTGCTGACATTGCGAAGGAAAAATCCTTGAACGATGAAGAACGGATGAAATCGCGTATAGCCTGGACGAAGTGGATGTTCCCGGCTACTTTACCCATTCCGGAAAATGGTAACCTGGTAATAAAACTTCGCGAACCTATCGAATCAACTGTAGCTGGTTCTCTTACCTGGAGTGCCAATACAGGGAATAATAAGCCTGTGATCCTATCCATAGACAAGTCTAAGCAAAAAGATTCCTTCACCTTTGTGCTCAAAGCCGACAAAAACACCTTGTCGGATTCGCATGTACGGGTCAGTATTAAAGAAGGAAACTTTAGCGAGGAATGGGATATTCCATTGGTCGTACCTGCTCCAAGCAGAAGATAACAGAGCCTTTTCCCAAGGTGATTCACATAGAAATATGAATTTATACATCAGCAAATGAATAGATTACCTTTCAAAACAACAGTGAGCATGCTGCTATTAATCTTGGTAGTAGCAGCCTGCTCCAGGCAAGAGAGCCAAGGTGTACAGTCTTTCGATCTGAAGAAGATTGCCAAGCGCCACTCGGATAAAACTGTTATGACCGATAGTGAGATTTTTCAGGAGAAGGTTCTACTGGTATCTCCCGAAGATGGGCACAAAGGAATTGTGATCTGGGAAAAAGGAGATAAGCAGGATTGGGCGAAAGCCAATTATCTCGTTTTCGAAATATACGGAAAGAACGAGTTCAGTGGAGTGATCAACATCGAATTCTACAAGGAAGTAAAAGACTTTGCACAGGAAAAGATCGTGCTCCAAAGCGGTGAAATATCCGGTACGGAAGAGGATATGCCCTGGATATCTTCCTTAATGGGAATACTCCCCCGATTGAAGACACAGGTAGTTTTCCCGCTAAGCTATCTGGATGCGCAGCAACTCTTTGTGCCGCGGTCGCCCCGCCAATTGAAAGGAACGGTGAGCGGAGACCGGTTGGATCCAAACGACATCATCAAAGTGCTTTTACGCTTCGGCCCCTACTCCGACCCCTATTTCCTGCCGGAGTACGAAGTGGCTTCTATCACTATTACCGACTCTATCCCCGCGCCATACCCTCCTATCGATCAACCTATTATTGATAAGTTAGGACAATGGAAGGATAAAGAATGGAAGGGTAAGTTGAAGGATGAAGAGGAACTGATTGCCCGCAACCTCGAACTGGCCAAAGAAGCCGGAAGCATTAAAATGCCTGCCGACTGGAGTCAGTATGGAGGTTGGAAAGGCAAACGTTTTCAGGCGACAGGTTTCTTCCGTACCCAACATGACGGGAAACGTTGGTGGATGGTCGACCCCGAAGGATATGCATTCCTGAGTACAGGAGTAGACTGTATCAATCCCGGTTCGTCCGGTCCTATCGACGGTATAGAAGACCTCTTCGAGTGGCTACCTGGTGCCGATGATCCTACCTTCGGCGAAGCACTAAATACGGGTCGGAACAGAAAGTCCATGGACTTCTATGTAGCCAATATGACCCGCGTATATGGAGCTGACTGGAAAGACCAATGGACAACACTCACGGCCAATATGATGCATAAGTTCCGTTTCAACACGGTAGGAAACTGGTCTAACCTGGAGTTTGCCCGGAAGAGCAAGATACCTTATGTGTTGCAGATGCGTGCGTTCCCCTCTACGGAAGTGCAATTGTATCGCGATTTTCCCGATGTTTTCTCCAAGGAATACCAAACAAATTCCGTAGCATTTGCCGAACAACTTACCAACTATCGCAACGATCCTTATCTGGTGGGCTACTTCCTGCGTAATGAACCGCAGTGGGCTTTCGGTTACCACAACCTGGCTTATGAGATGTTCGGGACCGGTCAACAGTCGGAAACCAAAGATGAGTTCGTCCGGTGGCTGACCGCTAAATACAAACAAGATATCCAGGCACTGAATAAGGCTTGGGCGATCGATCTGAAAGACTTCAATGAGGTAAAAGCTCTGGTTTTGAAAGAGTACCCGTCCAAGGTGTCGGATAAAGACTTTTATGAGTTCTCTACGATCATGGTCAAGATGTATGTCGATATTCCTTGCAACGAGGTGAATAAGATCGATAGCAAGCACTTGAATCTCGGCATGCGCTATGCCTGGCTAAGTTCCGACCTGCTATACAAAGCCGGTGAGCGTTTCGATGTCTTCTCGATCAATGGATATGGTATTAATCCTCCTCCGACGGAAGAAATCTCACGCATCAGCGGTAAACCGATTATCATAGGCGAATTCCATCACGGAGCTGTGGACCGTGCTCTTCCTGCCACAGGAATCATCGGAGTGCTGACACAGGAAGACCGTGCCGCCGCTTTCCGGAATTATATAGAGCAAGGTTTTGCTCGTCCGGAACTGATTGGTATGCATTATTTCCAATGGGTGGATCAGCCTTACTACGGACGCAATGATGGGGAGAATTACAACATCGGAGTAGTCACAACGGCCAACCTCCCTTATCCGGAACTCACTGAAGCCATGACAATAACGAATGAAAGAATATACCAGGTGGCAAGCGGGGCTGTCGAACCGTACAAAGCTACGATCACCAATGTCCCTCCCATTCATTATTGATAAAGAAAAACATTAAATACTACGAATATGAAAAAGTACAAACTATTACCTCTCTTATTAATAGGTCAGTTAGTGTTGGCTCAATCGGTGAAGGTGGAGCAGAAACCTCTATCCCTCCCGACCTATGAGATCGGTGCGCCGGATGTGAATCCGATATTCTTCACCGGCCGCGTTTATCAGGGAGCACAGGGACATATCTATCCCTACCCCCTATTCGATTTGCTGACCGATACGAAAGTGAATAAGGAATACAATGCACTCTACCTGGACAATGAGTATGTCAATGTATGTGTATTGCCTGAAATGGGTGGACGTATACTTTCGGCAACCGATAAAACGAACGATTACGAGATATTCTATCGTCAAACCGGAATAAAACCGGCTCTGATCGGTATGTTGGGTGCCTGGCTTTCGGGTGGAGTAGAATGGAACTTCCCACACCATCACCGGCCATCGAGCTATATGCCTATTGACTGGGAAATCACCGAAAACGAAGATGGCAGTAAGACCGTCTGGGTAGGCGAAACAGAACTTCGTCACCGCATTAAATGGTCGGTGGGTATTACGGTTTACCCCGACCGTTCATGGGTGGAAGCACGGGTGAAGATCATGAACCGCAGCCAGTTTGTTCAGTCCATGCTTTATTGGGCCAATGTATCTGTACATTGCGATGAGGATTATGAAGTGATCTTCCCGCCCGCAACGCAGTTTGGTACCGACCACTCCAAGGTTTACTTTACTCCCTGGCCTACCGGAGAAGCTGTGCGCAACAGTGGCCAGAACGTTCCCCTCGGTTGGTGGAAGAACTATACCGGATCTTCCCGTTCCATCTTTGCCTGGAACTATGACGACGATTTCCTTGCCGGATACGATCATAATAAGAACGCCGGAACGGTACACGTAGCCAACCACCATGTGGTGAACGGAAAGAAGTTTTTCCTTTGGGGGAATAATCCGAGTGGTGAAATGTGGAACACCATGCTTTCGGATAAAGACGGACACTATCTGGAGTTGATGGTAGGCGCCTATTCCGATAACCAACCCGATTACAGTTGGATAGGCCCGGGCGAAACCCGCGAGTTTGTTCAGCGTTGGTATGGAATCCGTGATATTAAGTCGGTAAAGAATGCCACAGACGACGCAGCCGTGAATCTGGAACGTATATCGCCCGAGAAAGTCTTCTTAGGATTCAATGCCACCACCAAATATCCCAATGCCAAGGTATTGTTGCTGCAAGGCGATAAGACGCTTTACGAGCAAACCATATCGATAGATCCGGCTACACCTTATGTCAAAGAGATACCGGTGCCTGTTTATGTGAAAGATGCCGAGCTGAAAGCTATCCTGAAAGATGCTTCCGGTAAGGAATTGGTTGCTTATCAGCCTGTTGTTCTGGAAGAGAAGCCCTTGCCGGAAGTGGTAAGTGGTACCAAACCTGTCAAGGAATACAAAACCGTAGAGGAATTATACCTGGCTGGTCTGCGCATCGAGCAGTTCCATAACGCCCGTCTCAACCCGATGGATTTCTATAACGAGGCGCTTAGCCGGGATCCCGGCGATGCCCGCGTCAATACAGTGGTAGGTATCCGGTATGCACGTATGGGCGAATGGAAGCTGGCGGAAGAACACTTGTTGCGTGCTCTGGCCCGTTCTACGAACGATTATACGGTAACAAAAGATCCCGAGCCTCACTATTATCTGGGACTTATTTACCAGTCGACCGGCCGGTATAAAGAAGCAGCCGATCAGTACTGGAAAGCTACGTGGTATCCCACTTTCCAACACCCGGCTTACTTTGCCCTTGCCCAGATAGCTTCTTTGGGAGGCGATTACGCTGCTGCCTGGAAGTACCTCTCCGAATCTCTGAATGTAGGAGGCCGCGATACCAAAGCACTGACCATGAAAGCATACCTCTTGCGCAAAGCCGGTAAAACGCGCGAAGCTTCCGAGGCTATCAAGCAAGTGTTGCTGATCGATCCGCTGGATTACTGGAGCCTTTCCGAACAAAGCCTTTTGGCCGGAAACGGTACGGGATTCTTCGAAAAAGCAGAGAAGAAACGTGGTAAGGGAATCATCAAGATACAGGAATTGCTCGAGATGACTCTGGACTATGCGCATATAGGAGCCTACAAAGAGGCTATCGATTTGATAAATGCTTCCATACAGGTGGGCGAACCTTATGCATCCTCTCCCCTGCTTTATTACTACAGTGGTTATTTCAATCTGAAACTCGGTAACGAAGCATTGGCCAAAGAGTTCTTCCAGAAGGCTGCAACGAAACCTTCCGAATATACTTTCCCGTTCCGGTTGGAGGAGATGGATATACTCCATACTGTCCTGGCCGCAAATAATGCCGATGGAAAGGGAGCTTATTACCTTGGCAATCTCTATTACTACCTGGGACAAAAAGAAAAGGGAGTGCAGGAATGGGAAAAGGCCGTACAGCTAACGCCGCAATTTGCCCAGGCTTATCGCAATCTTGGTTTCGGGTATAACCGGGCCGGTGATACGCCTAAAGCCATTGCTGCTTTGGAAAAGGGTGTTCAGTATAACAAAACTGATCCGCGCTACTTCCAGGAACTCGACCAACTGTATGAGCAGACCAACAAGCCGGCTAAAGAGCGTCTGGCACTGATGGAAAAGAATCTGAATACCATTCTGAAGCATGATGATGCCGTACTCCGCTTGCTTACGCTGTACAATGAAACCGGGGCTTACGACAAAGCAGTGAAAATCATGGATACACGTCACTTCCATGTGTGGGAAGGCGGAGGCCAGGTACATAGCATCTATGTTGACTCACATCTGTTGAAAGGCATGAAGCTCCTGTCCGGTAAGAAATACGCGGCCGCCATCAAGGAATTCGAACTGGCCGACCTCTATCCGGAAAATCTGGAAGTAGGACGCCCGGCCAATGGAGGCCACAGTCCTAAAGGGTTCTACTATATGGGAGAAGCTTATAAGCAAATGGGCAACGACGCGAAAGCCAAAGAATGCTATGAAGTTGCTGCCGATGCCGAGCAAAGACGTCGTCGTCAGGCAGTGTCCGAAGATGCTTTCTTCCGGGCTTTGGCTATGCGTGAGATCGGTAGAAGTACAGAAGCCGAACAAATGATCAAAAGCCTGAAAGAACAAGTGGACGAGCAACTGAACAGTCAGGTGCTGGTCGATGAATACTCTAAATTCGGAGAAGATGGATCAAGAGCCGAACGCTTGGCCAATCTGCACTACTTGAATGGCCTGGTGAATCTGGCTAACGGTAATACGGAAAAAGCCAAAGAAGAATTCCGTCTGTCTATACAGATGAACCAGAACCTGGTTTGGCCCAAACAGTTCTTGAATAGATAATCAGAACTTGCTCTGTAAGAAAAATAAAGGGTTGTTCCGGTATGTCCGGGGCAACCCTTTTTTAAAAAATTAGTACTGTTCTTGATTCAGCACTCCCTACAAAAAACGCGAATCAATCAACCATCAGCCACCAAAACAACACAACAAACTGTGGTGCAGAAATATACACAGGTGGTTGATCAAGATAAATTACCGTTTATCTCCCACCAATCAACCACCATCTCCCACCAAATGCTGTCATCTCCCATCCAATCAACCACTAAATGCTGGTCGACCTGCTGTCGGACATAAATTATCCTCATGCGAAA
>JAVBVI010000057.1:0-16654 GCA_031554505.1 Bacteroides sp.
TCTATTCCGGACGATCAGGCTGAGAAGATTGGTACTGTTGGCGACGCTGTATCTTACATCGAAGAACACGCTAAGTAATCGTATTTCATCAGTATGGAATTAAAAAGAGTTGTAGTAACGGGTCTTGGCGCCGTTACTCCTATTGGCAATAGTGTTCCCGAATTTTGGGAAAACCTTGTAAATGGGGTTAGCGGAGCAGGACCTATTACTCATTTTGATCCTTCTTTATTTAAGACTCAATTTGCTTGCGAAGTGAAAAACTTCGACGTAAGCCAATATATGGATCGCAAAGAAGCACGCAAAATGGACCTGTACACTCACTACGCCATCGCCGTAGCCAAAGAAGCAGTAACCGATGCTGCTCTGGATCTTGAAAAAGAAGACCGGAACAGAATTGGTGTGATCTTTGGAGCTGGGATCGGTGGTATTCGCACGTTCGAAGAAGAAGTGAGTAACTATGCACTTCGTAAGGAAAATGGCCCTAAATTCAATCCGTTCTTCATCCCCAAGATGATCTCGGACATCGCAGCCGGTCAGATTTCTATCATGTATGGCTTCCACGGCCCCAACTACTCTACTTGCTCTGCCTGCGCTACTTCCACCAATGCTATTGCCGATGCTTTCAACCTCATCCGTCTGGGTAAGGCCAATATCATCGTATCTGGCGGTTCGGAAGCAGCTATCTTTGATGCAGGTGTGGGTGGCTTCAATGCCATGCACGCTTTGTCGACCCGCAACGACTCTCCTGCAACGGCTTCACGTCCGTTCAGCGCCTCACGCGATGGTTTCGTGATGGGCGAAGGCGGTGGTTGCCTCATCCTGGAAGAGTTGGAGCATGCTAAAGCACGTGGCGCTAAGATCTATGCAGAACTGGTAGGCGTAGGAATGTCGGCCGATGCACATCACCTTACTGCCTCTCATCCGGAAGGATTGGGCGCACGTCTGGTTATGCTGAACGCATTGGAAGATGCCCAAATGGAACCGTCGGCAGTTGATTATATCAACGTACACGGCACATCTACCCCGGTAGGTGACATTTCGGAAGTCAAAGCCATCAAGGAAGTATTCGGCGAACACGCTTATAAGTTGAACATCAGTTCATCGAAATCCATGACAGGTCACTTGTTGGGTGCTGCCGGTGCGGTAGAATCCATCGCTAGTATCCTGGCTATCAAGAATGATATCGTTCCGCCGACCATCAACCACGAAGAGGGTGATAACGACGAGAACATCGACTACAGCCTCAACTTCACCTTCAACAAAGCTCAGAAGCGTGAAGTGAATGTAGCTCTTTCCAACACATTCGGATTCGGTGGTCACAACGCTTGCGCTATCTTCAAGAAATACGCTGAGTAAGATCGTGTTACGTAACCAAATAGATAAGATAAGGCTCCTGTTCCGCAAGGACAGAGAGTCTTATTTTTGTCTTTATAGGATACTGGGGTTCGTTCCCCGCAACCTCCGCCTCTATGAAGAGGCACTTCTCCACAAGTCGTCGACCATCCGGTCGGAGAAAGGACGCATGCTGAACAATGAACGCATGGAGTTTCTGGGCGACGCCATCCTCGACGCCATCATCGGCGACATTGTTTACAATCACTTCGAAGGCAAACGGGAAGGGTTCCTGACGAACACCCGTTCCAAGATTGTTCAGCGCGAAACGTTGAACAAACTGGCTGTACAGATCGGGCTGGATAAGCTGATCAAGTATTCCCTGCGCTCTTCTTCGCACAACAGTTACATGTACGGCAATGCGTTCGAGGCATTCATCGGAGCTATTTACCTGGACCAGGGGTACGACCGCTGCAAATGGTTCATGGAGAACCGGATCATCGGGCGACACATCGACCTGGACAAGCTGTCGCGCAAGGAGGTGAACTTCAAATCGAAGCTCATCGAATGGAGTCAAAAAAACAAAATGGAGGTTTCGTTCGAGCTGATCGAACAGTCGATAGACAAAGAAAACAACCCTACATTCCATACCGAAGTACATATCGAAGGGCACCCCGTCGGTTCGGGCAGCGGATATTCGAAAAAGGAATCGCAGCAAAATGCCGCACAGATGGCTTTGAAGAAGATTAAGTCGTCGCCGGAGCTCCTGGCAAGCATTCGAGAAGCTAAAGAGCAGGAAGCTAATGCGCTTATCGAAGCAGGATCAGAGGTGGAAGCAGCAGATATGCCGATGGACACCAATATGCCGGTTGAATCCGACGAGCTCATTGAAATCGCTCCGGATACCGAAATCACTTCAGACCCCGAAACCGTAGTTTATCCTGAAAGCATAGAAGAAGAGCAATCTGAGCCGGCCAACTAACCGAAACAAACTCCCATTCGTCGTCCTTGAACGACTAAATCATGATCTTCTGTCACTAATTTCAGTTTACCGGCCACCTCATCGAGTGGCATGGACGAAATATCATTACCTGTTAGTGTGATCATCCGGCCGAACTGCCCGTTGGCAATGAGTTCAGCAGCATGTCCGCCCATGCGAGTCGACAAGTTACGGTCGAACGGAGTGGGCGATCCACCCCGTTGTATATATCCCAATACCGTTTCACGGGTTTCAATACCTGTTTCCGCTTCCAGTTGACGAGCGATGTACTCGCCGGCCCGCAGTTTTCCATTGGTAGGAATACCTTCGGCTACCACCACGATGGAGTACGGTTTGCCTTTCCGGGCCCTGGCCAGGATGGTTTCGCGCACATTGTTGATATCATAAGGAATTTCGGGAACCAGAATCACATCACCTCCGCCAGCCATGCCAGAGTACAGGGCTATCCACCCGGCTTTGTGCCCCATCACCTCGATCACCATCACCCGTTTGTGCGAACTGGCGGTGGAGTGCAGGCGGTCGATAGCATCGGTAGCAATGTGAACAGCCGAGTCGAACCCGAAGGAAAAATCCGTCCCCCAGATATCATTGTCGATGGTTTTGGGAACAGACACCACGTTCAAGCCCCGGGCGGCAAACTTGGCGGCCGTCTTCTGCGTGCCGTTTCCGCCGATGCAGACGATGCAGTCGAAGCCCAACTCACGGATATTGTCCTCGATGATCCGAGCTTTGTCGATGCCCGCATCGAGATCACTCTTCTTGAAAGGCTTCTCGCGCGAAGTCCCCAAGATGGTTCCTCCCAGGTTCAGCAATCCCGACAGGGATTTGTCATTGAACGGCTCCACGTCTTTGGTCAGCAGTCCTTGAAAACCGCTTTGAATGCCCCAGACCTCCATGCCGTAATGGTTGATAGCCGCTTTGGACACCCCCCGGATGGTGGCGTTGATACCGGGACAGTCGCCTCCCGAAGTTAATATTCCGATTCGCATAGTTGAATTCACTCCTTCATTTTTAGAAAATAGTCACTTTATCAGGGCTTTTAACTTTTATTTCCGGAGTAAAGATAGAAAAAAAAGATAAATTGGCTTACTTTTGCACGATTAATCATAGAATGCGAAGGTTATAATGAACGAAACAAAAATAATAAGCCACGTTTTCTGCTCACGCCTAAAAGAGATCGACCGCTACGCCACCAGCGCAGGCGAGCTTCAGCACCGCGCGCTGACCCGCCTCATCGGGAAGGCCGCCGGCACCGAGTGGGGAAAGAAGTACGACTACGCTTCCATTCGTAGCTATGAAGAGTTCAGAAAGCGCCTACCTATACAGACTTACGAAGATATCAAGCCATACGTCCTACGATTGAGAGAAGGAGAGCAGAATCTGCTCTGGCCATCAGAAATCCGATGGTTTGCGAAATCATCGGGTACCACGAACGATAAAAGTAAATTCCTTCCTGTCAGCAAAGAGTCGCTGCGGGACATTCACTACAAGGGAGGTGCCGACGCAGTAGCCCTCTACCTCCGCAGCAACCCGGACAGCCGGTTCTTCTCAGGAAAAGGATTAATCCTGGGAGGTAGCCACAGCCCCAACCTTAGTTCCAACCACAGCCTCGTAGGCGACCTTTCCGCCATTCTGATTCAGAACATAACTCCACTGGCCAACCTGATACGCGTGCCCAGCAAGAAAATAGCCTTGATGAGCGAGTGGGAAACCAAAATAGAAGCTATTGCCAACAGCACCATCCATACCAATGTAACCAATCTGTCGGGCGTCCCTTCGTGGTATCTGGTACTGATCAAGCGCATTCTCGAGAAGACCGGGAAGCAAACGTTGGAGGAGATATGGCCCAACCTGGAAGTGTTCTTCCACGGCGGAGTGGCCTTCACGCCTTACCGCGAACAATACAAGCAGGTGATCCAGACGCCCCGCATGCATTACGTAGAGACCTACAATGCTTCGGAAGGTTATTTCGGCACGCAGGACGATCCTGCCGATCCGGCTCTGCTGCTGATGATCGACTACGGCATCTTCTACGAATTCATGCCGTTGGAGGAGATGGACAAGGAAAACCCACGCATGTATTGCCTGGAGGAAGTGGAGTTGAACAAGAACTACGCCCTGATCATCTCTACCTCATGCGGTTTGTGGCGTTACATGATAGGCGACACGGTGAAGTTCACGAGCCGGGATCCTTATAAGTTTGTCATCACCGGACGGACGAAGCATTACATCAACGCTTTCGGCGAGGAGCTGATCGTGGATAATGCCGAGAAAGGACTAGCCAAAGCCTGTGCCGCTACCGGCGCGCAGGTAAGCGAGTATTCCGCCGCACCGGTATTCATGGACCAATCGGCCAAGTGTCGTCACCAGTGGATGATTGAGTTTGCCGAAGAGCCCGACTCCATCGAGAAGTTTGCCCAGATACTGGATGATGCGTTGAAGGAAGTCAATTCGGACTACGAAGCCAAGCGCTGGAAAAACATTGCTCTCCAACCGCTGGAGATCATCGTAGCTCGCAAAGGACTGTTCCATGACTGGATGGCACAACGCGGCAAACTCGGTGGACAGCACAAAGTACCCCGCCTGAGCAATACCCGTGACTACATGGAAGAGATGTTAGCGCTCAATAATCCCACCGCCTAACACCAACCCGTCTTTATAGAAAGCAGCCGCCTGACCGGGGGCTATGGCCGTAAGCGCTTCGTGCAGTTGTACATGAAGCATTCCGTCGGGTCGTTTCGTTACCGTGCAGCGATGGGCTTGCTTGCGGTATCGTATCTTCACAATGATATCGTCGTGCCCCAGCAGACGGTTCTCGTCGATCATATTCCAATCTCTCAGTATCATCTCATAACGTTCCAACGAAGAGAGCGGAGCCAGCACCACTTCGTTCCGTTCGGGACGTATTTCCTTAACAAAGACAGCCCGATTCAGGTGGATACCCAGTCCGCGACGCTGGCCGATGGTATAAAACGGATAGCCTTCGTGCCAGGCAATGAACTTCCCTTCTTCATCCAGAAACTTTCCTCTCTCCATTGTTTTTTTGACGCAATTGTGACGCAACGGTGGCGTCACATTCTTGTCACCGGAAAATTGTGACGCGCTTGTGACGTCATTGTGACGTTGCAAAAAGCCCCTGTAATCCATCGGGCAGAAGCAAACGCCGATGCTGTCCTTCTTCGTCGAGACCTTCTCGAATCCGCGCTGCGCAGCTAAGGCCCGTGCCTCCACTTTGGTCATCGTTCCCATAGGAAGCAACATCCGGTGCAGGATGTCCTGCGGCAAGCCCCACAAGAAGAACGACTGATCTTTGTCTGCATCCACGGCCGGAGCGATGTAATACTTCCCGTCGAGAAGCACCTTCTGTACATAATGCCCGGTGGCTATATGAAAAACCCTCATTTCATCGGCAATACGGGCCAACAAAGGCCATTTAAGCCGATTGTTACAAAGTGTGCAGGGTACGGGCGTGCGACCAGCCATGTATTCATCGATGAAGTAGTGCACGATTTGCTCCCGGAACACCTCGCGGGCGTCGTACGTGAGATGCTCTATCCCGAGGCGGGTCGCCAGCTCGCGGGCATCGTCCAGGTAAGCGGTGTTCCCATCGATCTCATAGAAACGGAAAGTGACGCCCGTCACCTCGTAACCGGCATCCATCAGCAGCATAGCGGCCACGGAGCTATCCGTACCACCGCTCATACCCAACAAGACTCGTTTGTTCTCGTTCATCATGCGCCAAAGTTACGCAATTTCCTTTATTCTCGATGGATTGCTTCCTGCAAAGCGATAGTTTCATCGGAAGAAACACTTTGTTTCATCGGATGAAACAAAGTGTTTCCGGGTATGAAACAGGCTTGCAGAAAGAAGCTTCCAGACGTTTTGCAAGAAGCTTCCGGACGTTTGGGAAGAAGCTTCCGGACGTTTGGAAAGAGGCTCGCGGAAGGGATGCGGTGTTAGCTGCCTGGAACAAAGCGTCTAAGACAGTGATCACTTTTCGAACCGTACGAGAAGAATGGCGAATAAAATCACTTTTTTCGCATGGAGAGAGGAGAAGAGGAGTTAAGGCTTCAGGTATCCGCTTCATAGAAATCTCCCCAAACAGTTGCGAGAATCAGAAAATATTCCCAATATTGCATCTTCTAAACACCCTTAATTACTATAAAGTATGATTAAATTTCTATCCGGGATTTTCATCCTAACCATGCTTCCTCTCCTTGCTTTCGGGCAACAAGAAGCAACACCCCCAAACAGTAACATCTATTCGTACAACGTAACTTCCGACCCGGAAGCTCTCTCGGCCAACGTGTTGCAGATTCTGCAGAAGTTGCCTTACGTGATAGTCGACGCACAAGACATGATCTATGTGGCTGGACTCTCAGAGAACACTCTCTGCGTGGACGGCTTCCCGCAAAAGCTCAATAAGAGTACCTTCGGCAGTTTCCTCAGCTCCATGCCGGCCAGTCGGGTGGAGCGCATCGAAATCCAGGTCAGCCGGAAAGCTTCGGATCAGACGTTGGGCGATGGAGGCGTCATCAACCTCATCACCCGAAAACGGCAAACGGAGGGGATCACCCTGGAAGCCACCGCACACGGAGCCACTTCTACTCTCTTCGGCGGGAATGTACAGGTGAATGCCCGGCACAAAGGCTTCTTCCTCGATGGGAACTATGCCTACGGTTTCCGTAACTTTGCCAAGATGGAAACGAGTTCCGACTTGAGCCAATACCACATATCCAACATAACCAGAGTTCGCGATGACCAAACCCATAACGCCACGCTTCATGCCGGTTGGCAAATCAGCGAACAGGACATTGTCGGGGCTTCGTTCAATCTCTTTACTAATCCTGGCGAAGCTTTTATAAACGATGCAAGCTACAACGGCATGTACGACGGTGAAATGCACCAGAGCACACTCTCCCTGAATGGCAACTCCCGAAACTACAACCTGGCCGCTTACTACAAGCATCTCTTTACCCGGGGAGGATTCGTAAAACTCACTTACGAGTGGGGAAAGACCAAAGAAACACTGAACCAAACGGTTGTAACAGCGTTTATGGGCGAACTGACCCAGATCAGACAAGATGATACGAATAAGCCCAAAGAACAGGCCGTTCGCCTGGACTTCTTCCTCCCTTTCAACGACCGCAGTAGTCTGGAAGCAGGTGCACGCTATTCCAAACTGGACTGGAAGGACGCGATGTATCTGTACGCACCGAAAGTCGCACTGGCAGGCAACAACCCGGTATTTGAGCCTGTTCAATCCACCGCAGACCAACTGACGGAAATACCGTTCGACTCCCAACGATGGACAGCCTATGCCCAGTATGCCTTGAATCTCTCTCATCTGCATCTGGGAGTCGGCGTGCACTGGGAAATGCCTTACGAGATGTACTCTTCCTTCGACGAGTCGTTCGCCCTCTATCCTTTCCTGAACATCGGATACCGATTCAACGATCACAACAGCCTTGCCCTCGATTACACCATCCAACGGTCGTCCCCGGAGCCCATACTGGAAGCCGGTTGGCTGGGACATCAATGGTTGAACAAGCTGAATCTGAATTATCGCTATACAGGTGAGAAGACGCAAGTGACAGCCGACGCCATCTATCAGAACAGTCCCGGAAGTTCCCTGCTGACACGGTCCATCAACTATCCAGATGAGTACCGCTTCTCTCAATACAGAGAAGCACTCCATTTCCAACAGCTACAATTCTCTGTGGCCGCCACGCATCGGCTTACGGAAAAGTTTCGCCTCCGCGGACTGGCCATGCTGGGTCACCAAAGTATCGAGTTGAAAACGGGCGATAAAGACAATGGTACCTATGGGCAGTTGAGCGCAGGAGCCGACCTGCTGTTGCCGCACAACATCAGTCTGGCTGCCAATGGTGGTTATTTCTTCCCCATCTCGTCGGGTGCAAACAAAGACATGCAAAACTACTTCTATCGGCTGAACCTCTCCAAAGAGTTGTTCCGCAAGAAACTGGCCGTAGCTCTCTTTGCTTCCGACTTTATCGGAGTCAAAAAAGTAGAGAACAAGGTAGACAACACCACCATACACTATACGTTACCCACCAATGGAATCGGAGTATCGGTGACCTACCGCTTCTTCCGATAAACCCTATAACCCGCCCGATGATCCTCCTAAAAGCCCCACGCTTTTAGGAGGATTTCGTTTATACGAACGCAAAAAGCGGTGAAAGCGCTTACCGTGTAAATTATTTGTTATAACTTTGTGGTTTCAAAAGAAATAAATCAAAAACAATATGGAACATCAACTCACCATTTACAACACTTTAGACAGGAAAAAGGAACAGTTCGTACCACTGCACACCCCCCATGTAGGCATGTACGTGTGCGGACCGACCGTTTACGGTGACGCCCATCTGGGGCATGCCCGCCCGGCCATCACCTTCGATGTGCTGTTCCGTTATCTTACCCAACTGGGATACAAGGTACGCTACGTGCGCAACATCACCGACGTAGGCCACTTGGAGCATGACGCCGACGAAGGCGAAGACAAGATAGCCAAGAAAGCCCGTCTGGAGCAATTGGAACCAATGGAAATAGTACAGTTCTACCTGAACCGCTATCAGGATGCCATGCGCTCACTCAACGTGTTGCCGCCCAGCATCGAACCGCATGCGTCGGGACATATCATCGAACAGATAGACCTCGTGAAGAAGATTCTCGATGCCGGCTACGCCTACGAAAGCCAGGGGTCGGTATACTTCGACGTGGTTAAATATAACAAGGATCATCACTACGGCAAGCTCTCGGGACGCAACCTGGACGATGTGCTGAATACCACCCGCGACCTGGACGGACAGAGCGAAAAACGCAACCCGGCCGACTTCGCCCTGTGGAAATGCGCCCAACCGGAACACATCATGCGCTGGCCCTCGCCCTGGAGCGAAGGTTTCCCTGGCTGGCACGCCGAATGTACAGCCATGGGACGGAAGTACCTGGGCGAACATTTCGACATTCACGGTGGTGGTATGGACCTGATCTTCCCACACCACGAATGCGAAATAGCTCAGTCGGTAGCTTCGCAAGGCGACGACATGGTTCGCTACTGGATGCACAACAACATGCTCACTGTCAACGGCACGAAGATGGGTAAGTCGCTCGGCAACTTCATCACATTGGAAGAGTTCTTCACCGGCTCGCATCCATTGCTGACACAGGCATACAGCCCGATGACCATCCGCTTCTTCATCCTGCAAGCACACTACCGCAGCACGGTGGACTTCAGCAACGAAGCCCTGCAAGCCTCAGAAAAGGGATTGCAACGCCTGCTCGAAGGGGTAGCCAATCTGGACAAGATCGTTCCCGCCGCCGCTTCGACCGCCGACGTCAAGAATCTCCGTGCTCAATGCGCCGAGGCAATGAACGACGACCTGAACACACCGATCGTCATCTCGCACCTGTTCGACGCAACACGCGTTATTAATAATGTAATAGCCGGCAACAACACGCTCTCGGCCGACGACCTGAAAGAACTGAAAGAGGTATTCCACCTTTATCTGTTCGATGTACTAGGACTGAAGGAAGAAACCGGCTCGTCCGACGGACGGGAAGCGGCCTACGGCAAGGTAGTGGACATGCTGCTGGATCAACGCATGAAAGCCAAAGCCAACAAGGACTGGGCGACGTCGGATCTGATCCGCAATGAACTCACCGCTCTCGGATTCGAAATCAAGGACACGAAAGATGGCTTCGAATGGAAGCTGAATAAATAAGAATATTCACCACAGAGTCACACAGAGTTCCACAGAGTTTTAATTCTTAATTTAATTCCTCTGTGGAACTCTGTGGACTCTGTGGCGAACTAATACACAAAGGAAATGACAGCTCAAGAGTTTTTCAAAAATGATCTTTTCGCCACGAATGCAGGCATCGAACTGATAGAGATACGCGAAGGATATGCCAAGGCGGAACTAAAGATAGAAGCCCGGCACCTCAATGCCGGCGGAAGAACCCAGGGTGGGGCTGTCTTCACCCTGGCCGATCTGGCACTGGCCGGAGCATCTAACTCGCACGGCACACTGGCCGTTTCGCTCTCGTCTACCATCACCTTTCTGCGTGCCAGCGGCCCGGGCGATACACTCACCGCCGAAGCACGCGAACGCTACACCGGTCGCACTACTGGCTACTACCAGGTAGACGTGACGAACCAGCGGGGAGAGTTGATCGCCTCGTTCGAGTCGAGTGTATTCCGTAAAGAGCAATCACTTCCGTTTACCTTATAAAAATAAAGAAGCCAACTAAATTTGTTGGCTTCTTTATTTTACTTTGTAACAATGGAAGTCATCGGGTGACGAACCCCGCTGGAACTCGACAGGAAGGCCTTGGCCGACCCGAAGTTGAGATACAGGTCCAGACGGATGGGGAGGTGGTTCTTATCGTCCGATATGTAGAAGGTGATCACCTCTTTTTCTTTTCCTTTTTTATACTCCACCAACGAGAAGACGAGGCACTTGTACGTCGTATCGTTTTCGGCGGTGATCTTTTTAGGGCCACGGTATATCAACGTCTGTTCTTCCACCTTGCGGCCTGTAGCCATCGGGAAATTAATACGTTGCCCTATCACATAGTCTTTCGGATCGTACGAGCGGGCCTGAGCCAGGATGCTCAGCATATCGTGTATGCACCGGCTATCATCCTGCGAAGTTTCGATGATCTCTCCACTCTGGTGCGTACGCTTCTGATCTACGTAGCATACACCGTCCTTGTGGCTGAACCAAGCCTCGTCCACCGTATACCGCTTCCCCTCCTCGGCTCCCTTGCGGAAGTAACGGGGTTCCAGCCTGTCACTGATGACGCTGGTAAGCGTGTCGCGCATCTTAAAAAAGAAATCGGCCTTCTTACTACCGATAGCCAACAGGTTCATGCGGTAGGCCGGCTTCCCTTGATAAGCGGTAGCATTGGTAGTCAGGCTGGCAAAGCCAGCTTTCACCCAGACAAACTTCCAGTTGAAATACAGATCGTACATTACGTGCTCACCCGATTTGAAGGCGTCGTTATTCGCTTCACACTGGGCTTTCGCCGGGCTCGTGGGCAGGCAGATCAGGAGCAACAGGAACAATCCTGCAAAAACACTCCGACGACGATTAGTTCCGTCGGTTCTGATTATTTCGTTGGGTAGTTCTCTTCTTCTTTTCATCAGGCTTTTGTTTTTTAAGTTCGTCCGGCTTCTGCTTGTCAAGCGGTAGGGCAGTCACATCCCAATCTTGGTTGTACTCCCAGTCAGCCCTTACGTCTATGATGATTGAATAATAATATACCATTTCGGGTTGCCGCTTCTCTTCGTAGCTACCGGTATCCCAAATTCCGTTACCGTTTGTGTCATTGATGAGCCGTGCACAGTACTTACCTGGATTCAGGAAATAGAACACAACCTTGCCGTCTTCCAAGCGGCGGCGGCGTAACACCTTGTCCTGGTTATCGAGCAGTTCGACAAACGCTTTCGGATCGGCTCCGGTAACGGCATACGTGATCTTTCCATACTCCGTCTCCTTCTTCACCTTGAAGCCCTGCTTGATCTTGTTGGAATGTAGTCCGTAGATGCCCTTGAATGCCAGAGAATCCACCGAGAACTCATATTCCCCTCCCGGCTCCCAGTCATAATAGACGTTGTACATTCGCTTAAACAAGGAATCTTGTTCGAACTCAAACGATATATCCGTCCACACCGTATCTACCTTCTGTCGCAAATGGAATGCCTCCACGTTGCACGAGTCGACCGGTTCATCCACCGTCAGCGAGATATAGTCGTACACATCCATCGACGAAGGAACGCGCGGCGTCACCCCCAGAAACTTAGTGACCGGCTTCTCTTCCTCACTGTCTTTCTTCTTCTTTTTCTTGGGTTCCTCCTTTTTGGGCACATTCTTTGTCACCAGGTTCAGTGTATCGGTACGAGGCACCAGCATACTTAACGTATCCGTATATAAATAGTTCAAACTCAGCCTCAACGTGTCTTGTTTGTAGAGCAATGAGTCCTTGACCCAGTAGTGGATGGTATCTTTTCGGAACGTCGGCTCAATGACGAATGCATCGCGCTGGTCGAAGTTAAGTCCTTCCAACGTAGGCAACGTGTCGTTCGGAGCTGAGAAGTAGAAGGTAAACTTATTCGGAGTAAGCCGTTCGCCTTTGATTAAATATTGGTTAACAGACAGTTCCTTAAAAGAACGAAGAATCACGTCATCGGGCAGATAATGGGTGTATGGTCTTTCGGAAACGCTGTCGATGGTAAGTGAATCGAGCCATACGGTATCCTGCCGCATGCGCCCTTCCATATGCGGAATGATGAGCGAATCATTGAAAGCCAACACTTCGCTTTTCTGAGAATAAGCAAAGTTCTGATCGGCATCCATCAGACTGAAGATGCGGTAGCTGCCCGGCGCCACTCCCTGAATACGGAAGCGTCCGCGACTGTCGGTGCGTCCCACACGCTCAAAAGGAAGCTTGGTAAAGGCCGAGTCGGTCAGGTTGGAATGGAGTCCCACGAGTATACCCTTCACCGGTTCCAGATTCGAAGCATCGAGCACAGTACCCGATACCTGCATGGTGTCTATCACCTCACCGGTAGAGAAGGTGAAGGTGAAGTCGCCCAACGGATTACCCTCGTTGTTGTCCACGATGGCATCACCAAAGTCGACTGTATATGTCGTATTGCGCTTCAGGCTGTCAAGTAGATTGACGGTAATTCTCTTTCCTACCGATTTAATCTCCGGTTGCTTGCTCTGCGGAGGAGAAATGACCACCTTCTCACCGGGTTTCTCCAGCTTGATGAACTCATCGAATTCGATAGTCACCCTTTTCTTTGTATAATTCAATGCACCGGGAACAGGGGTGCTGCTTAGGAAGCGAGGTGGCTTCTCATCGATAGGTCCCCCGTCGGGACGCCCCACACTGGCACACGAATAAATCAGGGCGACAATAGCAATCCCCCCTCCTACTCGACGAACAAATCGCCTGATAGTATGTTTCTTGGCATGTAACATGGTGCAAAAATAAAGCTTCTTCGGCAATTAACGCTACACTTCACACTAATTAATAAAATAACGGGCGAATAATGAATTCTTCAAGGCTGCTTGTAAGATAAATCAATATTAAAATCGCAAAAACATAGTTAAAAAAAAGAGGAAAAGAACTTGTATATACATATAAATAGAGTACTTTTGCCGCGAAAAACTCAAAAGTGCGTGTTTAGTTTTTACCCTTCTTTATCCTTATTTCTTCTACAGATACGTTACGTAAAATTATCACAAAACATTGAATATAATGAAAAAGATGAAAAGTAGAATCGTTTTAATTGCCTGTTGTCTGTCATTGTTTGGATGCGGACAGAAGGGACAAATGGGAATGGGTGGCGTACCGGAATACTCCGTGATGGCCGTGGAACCAACCAACAGCGAGCTGAGAAGTGCCTACCCTGCCGTTATTAAAGGCAAGCAGGATATTGAAATTCGCCCACAGGTGGCTGGTTTCATTACTAAAGTATGTGTAGACGAAGGAGCCGTGGTTCGTAAAGGGCAACCGCTGTTCATCATTGACCAGGTACAGTACCAGGCAGCCGTAGAATCGGCCAAAGCAGCCGTAGAGGTGGCCAAAGCAGCTGTATCCACCCAAGAGCTCACTGTGAACAACAAGCGGGAACTGCTCAAAAAGGACATCATAAGTCAGTATGACATGCAAATGGCCGAGAACCAACTGGCTTCCATCCAGGCACAACAGGCACAGGCACAGGCACAACTGACCAATGCTCGTCAGAATCTGAATTACACCACAGTGACCAGCCCTTCGGACGGTGTGGTAGGTACTATTCCTTTCCGTGTGGGTAGCCTGGTAAGTGCGTCGATTGCGACTCCGCTCACCACGGTTTCCGACATATCGGAGATGTATGTCTACTTCTCCATGACCGAAAAACAGTTGCTCGGCCTGACTCGTGATGGAGGCAGCCTGAAAGAACAACTGGCCAAGATGCCTCCTGTGGAACTGCAACTTATCGATGGCAGCACGTACGAGCAAACCGGTAAGATTGAGACGCTGAGCGGTGTCATCGATCAAAACACCGGTGCAGCCACTATGCGTGCCACCTTCCCCAATAACAAGAATATTCTCCGCAGTGGTGGTACGGGTGTCGTGATGATTCCCTACACTGAGGCCAATGCTCTGGTGATTCCTCAGAAAGCATCATACGAAATCCAAAACAAGAGATTCGTATTCCTGCTGACCGACAGCGCAACGGTGAAATCGACCGAGATCGGTGTATTCCCCATCAACAACGGACAACAATTTGTCGTAACCGAAGGTTTGAAACCGGGCGACAAGATTGTAACCGAAGGTGTAGGCACCAGCGTGAAAGACGGAATGAAGATTCAACCAAAAGAAACGAAGTAAACAATGAGACTCGATAGATTTATTAATCGCCCGGTACTCTCGACGGTGATCTCCATCTTCATCGTTATCTTGGGTATCCTGGGACTTGTCACTATACCTGTAACGCAGTATCCGGACATTGCTCCACCTACTATCCAGGTTAGTACATCGTATACGGGTGCCGATGCACAGACCGTATTGAACAGTGTGATCGCCCCGCTCGAAGAAGAAATCAACGGTGTAGAAGACATGATGTACATGACATCTACCGCCACCAATACCGGTAGCGCTTCGATCACCGTATATTTCAAGCAGGGTACCGACCCGGACATGGCTGCCGTAAACGTACAGAACCGTGTAGCCAAGGCACAAGGTTTGTTGCCTGCCGAAGTAACCCGCGTGGGTGTGATCACCAGCAAACGCCAGACGAGTATGTTGATGGGTTTTGCCGTCTACAGCTCGGATGACAAGTATGACATGGAATTCCTCGAGAACTATGCCAAGATCAACCTGATCCCGCAGGTACAACGCGTGAACGGTGTGGGCGAGGCCATGGTTATGGGTTCGGACTACTCCATGCGTATCTGGCTGAAACCGGACGTCATGGCTCAGTACCACCTAATGCCGAGCGATATCAGCGCCGTCCTGGCCGAACAGAACATCGAAGCGGCTCCGGGACAGTTTGGCGACCAGGGTAACCAGTCGTTCCAATACGTTATGCGTTACAAAGGACGTTTACAGACCGAGGAACAATTCGGTGATATGGTTGTACGGGCCACTCCCAACGGAGAGGTGTTGCGACTGAAAGATGTAGCCAACATCGAGTTGGGACGTCTTACTTACGGATTCCAGAACACCATGAACGGCCACTCGGCTGTAACCACCATGATTTTCCAGACGGCCGGTTCCAATGCTACCGAGATCGTAGGCGACATCAAACTCCTGCTTAAGGATATGGAGAAAGACTTCCCGCCAGGAGTCAAGGTAGAAGTGTTGCTGGACTCCACCGACTTCCTCTTCGCCTCTATCCATGAAGTAATCAAGACGCTGATCGAAGCCTTTCTGCTGGTATTTATCGTAGTGTACATCTTCCTGCAGGATTTCCGGTCGACGCTGATTCCTACCATTGCCATCCCGGTATCGCTCATCGGTACCTTCTTTATTCTGAACCTCATCGGGTTTAGTATGAACTTGCTGACGCTTTGTGCCATGATCCTCGCCATCGCCATTGTGGTGGACGACGCTATTGTGGTTGTCGAGGGTGTTCATGCCAAGCTCGACCAGGGATATAAATCGGCCCGGTTGGCTTCCATCGACGCCATGAGTGAGTTGTCAGGCGCCATCCTCTCTATTACTATGGTGATGATGTCAGTGTTTATTCCGGTGAGTTTCATGACCGGAACATCAGGTACGTTCTATCGCCAGTTCGGACTCACGATGGCTTTCGCTATCGGTCTGTCGGCTCTGAACGCCTTGACGTTGACACCTGCCCTGTGCGCCATCTTACTGAAACCGCATACCGGACACGATGAAGACGGAAAGCCCAAAAAGATGAGCATGGCCAAACGCTTCCATACTTCGTTCAATACGGCGTATGACAGCATCCTGAAGAAATACAAGAACGGCGTGCTCCATTTCATCCAGCACCGCTGGTTGGCCTTCGGTAGCGTGGTTGTAGGTATTGCCATGCTGGTGATACTCATGGCTTACACGCCTACTGCACTGGTTCCCAACGAAGATACCGGTACCATGTTCGTAGTAGTGGATCTTCCGCCGGCTACCTCCATGGAACGTACCACCGAAGTGATGACCCAGGTAGACCAGATGCTGGCTGCCACTCCGGCTCTCAAGAGCCGTACGCAGATCATCGGTTACAGCTTCCTGGCCGGACAGGGTAACAACTACGGTACCTTTATCTGTAAGCTGAAAGATTTT
>JAVBVI010000086.1:0-11864 GCA_031554505.1 Bacteroides sp.
CGGCGGAGTCCGGCGAAGCGTCCTTTTACCCGCTCTATGTTGATTTCCCGGTTGTACAGATAGCGAGAGGTTGCGTAAATGGAGATACAGATGGCCCATAACAAAATGATTACAATGGATAATCCCGGGCTGTCCATCTTCCGGAACAGCGTTACCCAGATCACGGGCGGGATGATCCAGAACACCCATCGGTTAAGACGTTTGATCCATTTGCCTGTACCAAACCGGAAGAAGAGGTAAGAACGAGTCTTTTTCCACAGGTTCAGTGCCAGTAGGTATATCACCGGCGAGAGCAGGAAAATCCAAAGTTTGCTGCTGATAAAGAAATAGGTGAAGTAGATCAGGAAGCCCAGCAGTCCGAATACCCATATTTCATTAGCTATGTCCTTGAGCGAATGGTATTCGTTGCGCAATCCCAGTCGGCGGCGAATCTGTAATCCGCTGTTCCACTGGCGGGTGAATCGTCCCGGCCAGTCGTAGATCTTCACCAGGTTGCGTACGGTGATCCGTATCTCCTCTTTCGGGTCGATCACTTCGGTTCTTGCACGGCGTAGACTGTTTTGAATAAAATAAGTCATGCCGGGTATCAGACTGATTAGCGCCACAAAGTAGATGGATTGATAGATCCAACCATCCACTTGTGCCCAGATAAACCAAACTCCTCCCAGGAACAGGATGAGGTGGAGTATCCAAAGCTTCGGCGATAGTCCGCGATACCACTGGAGAGTGTTTTCCAATCCCATGCAGACGGTCGGGATGAATATCAATGTCAACAGGGCAGAGAAAGCCAGTCCGCCAATGACCGTAATGGCAAACGGGGCGCCGATGGTTCCGGAGTATTCCGAATCACCCATCGCCAGGGGAATCATGGCAATGATGGTGGTGATGGAGGTGATCAGGATAGGGCGTATGCGCGAGAGTCCGGCTGTCATCAGGGCTCTGTGACGACGATAACCTTGTTTTCGCAGGATGTTGGCATAGTCTATCAGGATGATTCCGTTGTTTACCACCACTCCGAGCAGAATCAGGAATCCGGTCAGGGTATTGGCATTGAGCAGACTGCTTCCCGTGAATAGTAGCGCCAGCAATGATCCGATGGCGGCCAACGGAATGGTAAACAGTAAAACGAATGGTGCGAGAGTCGATTCGAAAACCGATGCCATGATCATGAATATCAGGACGAAGGCTGCCAGAATCAAGAATTTGAACTCGGCAAACTGGTCCTCTTCGTGAATTACTTCCACGGCTACTCCAGGAGGCAGGTTGTAGTTGGCAATCAGTTGGTCGATATCCGACCTGTATGCATCCAGTAAGCTGTTCGAGGATTCCACGCTGCGGGAGAAGCGATAAAATACTTCCAATTGTTTGTCCTGGTTTACCCGTGTAATCTGTGCTCTTCCGCGTCCTTTCTGGATTTCAGCAATATCTTCCAGGTTGTGCAGCCCACCTTGTGCATTTCGTATTTGGATACGGCGAAGGTCATCGATCGTTTTATCTTTGCTTTCTTCCTCTATCGGGTCTTGCCAGTCGGCTTCAGCGACAGCCATGGAATCTATAGCGGCTACACTATCCTTTTTCGCTATACTGTCGGTTTGTACCGTACTATCGTTGGGAATAGCTTTTTTGGTTTGCGCTATACCACCAGCTTTAGCAATCTTGCCAATCTTTGCGATTGAATCAGCCTTTACAATCGTGTCGGCTTTGGTTTTGTTTTCCGTGGGAAGTGTCAGTTTCTCTTTTTCAGGGACTTTATCACGGATCACAATGTCATACGTATCGTCACCGATTTTAAGATTCGTACCTGAAGAAAACTCACCACTCAGGGCTGTTAGTCCGGACGAGATATCGGTGCGGGAAATATTGTAAGTCGTCAGCAGGATGGGGTCGAAGTTTAGTAACAATTCGGCCTGTCTGCCTGAGTAAGATACCCAGGAATTTCCGATGTACTCCTGTTCGTTCACGTAATAACGTAAGTCCTCGGCCACCCGTTGCATCATTTCGAAGTCGGAACCCTTGATCACGATACGCTCGCGATTGTCACCGATACCCATCAGGCGCATGAAGTTACCCAGGCCGCTCATACTCGCCGCACCTCCGCCACCTCCACCACCACCGCTGGATTCCGACAACCGGACTTCCGCACCACTGATGTTGGAGAGTTTGCCTCCTACGTCTGCTTTGATATCGGCTATTTCACGCTTGCTGCTCTTCTTGTAATCATCCTTCAGCACCAGCGTAAGCATAGCTTCTCCTTCCCGGATTTGGCAGATCAACTCTTTCTTCTCCGGGAAATCGGCCAAACGTTCCTCCATCACTTTGATGACAAGGTCGGTCTTTTCGAGCGTACTCCCTTTGGGTAGGGTTACATACACGTTGAACCGGTCTGTGGACACCTCCTGCATCTGCTGCACGTTCAGGCTTACCGAGATGATGAGGGTAAGAAACAGGACGATGATGGCCCCAAAGATCGTCGTTCCCGGGTTTCGCATTGCCGTTTTGAGCAATACCAGGTAAATTTGTATAGCGCGTTGGTCGACAGAAATCTTTTCGTAGAACACGCTTCCGGCGCTTTTCTTTCTCCGCAGGATGGTATATGTCACCATCGGGACCAGTAATAGAGCCACGACCAGCGAAATCAGCAGGGTGGCGATGATGGACACACCGATGTGATGCCCAATCAGCTTAATCAGGAAATTCTCGGAGAAAACAAACGGCAAAAAGACCGTTATCGTAGTCAGTGTAGCCGCCAGGATGGACCGCCATACCTCCTTGGTTCCCTGTACTACCGAACGTTCGGGCGTACATCCGGAACCGGAGAGACGATAAATATTCTCCAGAACCACTACACTATTATCCAGCAGCATCCCGATGGCAAGGGCCATTCCAATCAGCGTCAGACTGTTGATCGTGATACCATAGGCATAGAAAAAATTAAAGGCTGTGTACACCGAAATAGGGATAGACAAAGCAATGAGGAACACTAACCGGATATTTTTCAGGAAGAACCATAGCACAAATATGGCCAGCAATCCGCCTGTAATGGCAAGGTTGATGATCTCGTCGATATTCTTCTCCATGATTTCGGCAGTGTTGCTCTGCACCACAATCTCCACGTCCATCGGGGCAAGTTTCTCATTCAGCCGGTCAATGGCTCCGGTAACCCGGTGCGACAGTTCAATCAGGTTGGTTTGCGAGTCGTTCATCAACTGCACTGAAATGGCATCTTTGCCATTTACACGGCTATAGGAAGTTTCTTCTTTCAAATCGAAGAAGACGGTGGCAATATCCTTGAGATAGACGGGACCCGGGGCAACGACAATGTTCTCAAGGTCGGATACCTGCGTGTAGAGGGCGTTTACATGAACGAAATTCTTGTTGCCCGGTTCGTTAGTAAAGCCTACAAAAGCCTTCTCTTGCGTGTACTGACTCAGGGTACTACTAATAGCGCTTGGTGTGAGGTTCAGAGCCTTGCACATATCGGGTTCCAGTTGGATTTCAATGGCCCGTTCCCGTCCGCCATACACACTTACGGAAGCTACACCATCCACATTTTCCAATTCGGTACGAATCTCTTTGTCTACTACGTGACGCACCCGGTCTACTCCGCCCGAGCCACGTACCTGCAGAGACATAAAAGCGCCGGCCATCTGTGCCATGTCCACTTTCATCATCTGTACCTGAAATCCGGTGGGGAAGGTAGCGGCCAGTTCGTTGATTTTCTCTTCCAGCTTGAGGGAAGTGATCTTGAAGTTGACGTTGCTCTTGAAATCCACACGGATGGTCGACTGGCGGCTGTCTATGTTCGACTCGATCCGGTCTATCCCGCCTACCGTGCTGATAGCGCCTTCCAACGGGATGATGATCTCTGACTCTACGTACGACTGATCCATCTCCTGCATGGATGCCACCCGAACAAACAAACAAGGAAGTTCTGCGTTGGGCAGCAGCTCCACAGACAACTGTTTGTAGGACACGTACCCCAGCAGGGTCAGTGCAATAAACAGCATACTGATGGTTATTCTTCTATGCAGTACAATATTCATTCTTCGGAATCTTTTTTTAATAACCGGTTCTTCGTTTGCTCCAATACGTAGTACACGCAGGGAATCACCATCAGACTCATCAGGGTAGAAGTCACCAATCCACCAATCACAGCGATGGCCATCGGCGAACGCAGCGAAGCTCCTTGTCCGAAGCTAAGCGCTAACGGTATCAGCGCCAGAATGGTAGTGAGGGTGGTCATGATAATGGGGCGGATACGTTGCTGGCCGGCTTGCACAATAGCATCGGTTAGGTCCATACCCTGCTTCAACTGATTAATGCGGTCCACCAGAATGATGGAGTTGTTCACGGCACTCCCAGCCAGCATCACAATACCAATCACACCCATGATGTTGATAGTCGTGCCGGTCACGAAGAAGAGCAGGATAGCTCCCACCAAGGCCAGCGGAATAGTCAACAGGATGGTGAACGGATGCAACAGCGATTCGAACTGTGCCGCCAGTACCATATACACCAGCAACACGGAGAGTGCCAGAGCAAACAGGAGGCTGTTCATCGATTCCTGTCGTTTCTCCTCCTCACCGGTCACAGTGATGGTATAGTTGGCAGGCAGTTCGATGTCTTTGACTGCCACACGTATATCCTGAGCCACTTTATCCAACGATTTGCCGGAGTCCATATTGGCCAGTATCTTGCTGATGCGGCTCTGGTTTCTCCGGAAAATCTCTTTGGGAGCCTGCGTTTCTTCGAGCGTGGCGATCTCCTGCAACCGGAATGTCTGTTCGCCATTGCGGATCACCAGGTTGTTCAACGAACTGAGAGTGATGTCCGGGAGCTTGATCACTATGTCGCGCATTTCCCCCCGGTACTCCATTTTGCCCGTTTCACGACCATTGAGATGTTGCTTGAGTTGCTCAATTACGGTGGCTACACTCAGGTTGTTCACCCCGGCTACCGTACGGTTGATAGAAACTATCACTTCGGGCGCACCGTCATCAGTGGAGGACACCATGTTATATAAGCCCTCGATGGGCTGCATACGTGCCATCACTTCATTGCTGATCCGGGCAATCTCGTCCAACTCTTCACCCTTCACTTCGACAACGATAGGGGCTTCTTCAGCACTCAACAGATTACCCAGTGAGTTCTCTTCCTGCCGGATGGTGAGTTCCAGATACTCCGGGTTCTCGGCCGTCTGTACCAGTTGCTCAATCACCTGTTCAGGAGTCGTGGGACTGTCGGGCGAGAGGATCACTTTGATGGAAGCTGTATTTTCTCCTTCAAAGATGGCGTTCTCGGAGCCACTTCCCGGACCTATGTGACTGTACAGGGTACAGAGCGAATCCCGGGAGATGGACTGAATGAGTTCTTCGAGGCTTGCCACGGCAGTCGCTGTACGTTCTAACCGGGTACCTTCGGGTAATTTCACCTGTACGGTAAAACTTTGGCTTTCGGCCCGGGGCATATATTCGGTTCCAATAAACGGAAGGCAGAGCAAGGCAATTACCAGCAGCACTACCGATCCGATGATCACTATCCAGCGACGACCGATCAACCGGCGGAGCAAATTGGAATATCTGCCGAATTGTATAGACTGTGTATCTGTAAACGTTTTCTTCTTTCCGGCCAACTGTGTGTATAGCATCGGAATCACCAGAACGGCCACAAACAAGGATGAAATGAGGGAGAATGTCACCGTCCATGCCTGGTCTTTGAATAACTCTCCCGTGGCGCCATGTAGATAAACGATGGGTAGGAACACTACGATCGTGGTCAATGTCGAAGCAATAACCGCTCCCGCCACCTCGCTGGTTCCGGTAATGGCAGCTTCCCGGATGCTGAGTCCTTTCTCATGGTTCCGGAAAACACTTTCAATGACCACAATGGCATTATCCACCAGCATTCCCGCACCCAGTGCAAGCCCTCCCAACGTCATAATATTCAGGGTAAGCCCATTGAAGAAGATCAGGTTGAAGGTTGCCACTATAGATATAGGTATAGCCAAACTGATAATCAGCGTGGAACCAATCCGGCGGAGGAACAGGAAGAGGATCACGATGGCAAGCAGCACGCCGATAATGGCGCTGCTCTTCACCTCATCGATCGACTCTTTGATAAAGGTTCCTTGGTTGGTGATGATCTGGAAATGATAGCCGGGCAAAGCCTGTTCGATTATTCCCAGTTGCTTGCTCACAGCGTCGACCACCTTGACGGTGTTGAAACGCATCTCTTTGTATACCGACAGACCGATACTCCGTTCGCCGTTGATGCGGACAATGTTTTCGGGCTGTGCATTCTCAAAGGTAATGGTGGCTACTTCTTTTAGGAAGATGGGGGCTTTATCACCCGTTGCAGTAATTGTTCCTGCTGCTCCGGTGACAGTATTTGTCTGACTGTCGGTGGCTTTGTAGCCTACGATCAGGTTCTCGAAATCAGACTCCCGGCTGAAGAGGCTGCTGCTCTTCACCAAGTACTGTACACCAAGATCAGATACCCGTCCACCGGATACACTTTGATTATTGGCTTCAATTTTAGCAGCAATTTCATCCACCGTCAACTTGAAAGATTCCAGTTTGTACGGGTCGGTATGGATATAGAGCGAAGTCACTTCGTCGCCCGAAAGGGTAACATCGGCCACACCTTCCAACCGAACCAGTTCGTTGCGGATGTAGCTTTCGGCCACTTTGCGCAACTCCGCCATGTCACGGATGGACTGATGCGAAAGGCCGATCAGGATCACCGGTGCTGTGTTGGGGTCGTGCTGGGTGATCTTCAGCTCGGTGATTTCCTTGTTCTGTGCAAAGGGAGTCATCGCCTTTTGCAAGTCGAGGAAAGCCTCATCCATGTTCTTCGACCAGGCATATTCCACTGTGATACGCGCCGAACCTGCCTTGACCACAGACGATACCTGAGTCACGTCGCTTTGGCGGATAGCCATCGACTCGATGTTCTTTACGTACTGCTTTTCGATCTCTTCGGGCGGACGTTCTCCGGCCTTGATTTCGACGAAGAGCCGGGGATTGTTCAGGTCGGGCAACAGATCGACACTGAGCTGGTCGTACGATATTTTTCCAAGCAGCAAGATTGCCAGTATCACCATGCTTATGGTGACCGGATTACTTACTGCGAATCTGACGATATTTTTCATGGGCTTATGTGCTTCCGGTTATCGTTGAATTTTCACTCGGCTCTTGTCTCTCAGTGTCTCGAATCCGCGTACCACGAGGTTGTCGTTTACATTCAGTCCTTGCAGCACCTCGATACTGGTTTCATCCTCCATTCCGGTCTGGATGTTACGTATTACGGCAGTGTTCTTCTCTATGATGTAGACAAATTTCTCGTTCCGTTGCGACTGGATCACATTTTTAGGAATGACAATGGCACTGTCTGCCCGGTCTACCCGAATATCCGCTTTGACGAACATACCCGGCCGCAGTTTCAGTTCACTGTTCTCTATCAGCACTTTGGCTTTGAACGTACGTGTTTCCATGCTGATGGCAGGAGAGATCTCGGCCACCGTTCCTTTCAGTGTATCGTCGGGCAGGGAGTAGTGAGTGATATACACCGGTTGCGACTCTTTGAGGCTTTGGATGGCACTTTCCGGCATATTGATATCCATGTACATACGGGCATAGTCCATGATGCCTGCCATTGGTTTGCCTTGTTCCACCTTCACATCAGAGGTGTAGTGCGGTAACGAGACGATAACTCCGCTGAAAGGTGCCCGGATATTCATCTTTTCAAGGTTGAGTTTGGCGTTCTCGTACTCGTAACGGGCATTGGTTACGCGCACTTCGGTGGTGCGCATTTCGCTCAGCGTCACCCCTCCCTTTTCGTAGAGAATCTTCTGTTTGTTCTGTTCCTGCTCGGCAATTTCCAGATTCAGTTTCTTGGCATCGATGGCGATACCATTTTCATACTCTGTGTCTTCGAGGCGGATGATAGTCTGCCCCTTGGTCACCGCATCTCCCAGTTTAAAGGGACGTCCGGTGCGGGGATTGTTCTGGAGTATGTAATTTCCACCGGTCAGTGCGTTCAGTTCCACACCGAAGGTCGGATTAGCCGATCCAGTGGTGTTTACCATTTTGTTGATAGCACTTTTCCGAAGTTCTTTCACCGATACGGGAGTGGCGATGTCGTTCGGGTTATTTTCGGGTTTTGACTGGCAGGCGCTTAACAAAGCGATGCACAAGAGGGAAGAGGCGAGGGTTTGAATCGTATATTTCATGGCGATGTTATTTTATCTGGTTGATGTCATTCAGGGGTACAATGGGTTCATTTCTCTCAAAATCGTATAAAGAGAGTATTTTCAGGTTGAGCAACTCGACTTTGTAGTTAATCAATGCCTGAGAATATGATATTTTTGTACTGGAAAGCTGTGACTGGAACTGGCTGATCTCCATACCGGTGATGTCTCCTTCGCGGTAACGGATCAGGTTGAGGTCGTAAGTCAACTGCGCGTTGGTCACGTTCTGTTCGGCAATCTTGATCTGCGTCTTCAGGTTTTCCAGACTGCGCCAGGTCTTGCGGATATTGAGTTCAATATCCACTTTCTCTTCCCGGGTATCCAGTTGGTTAATCATCTGGGCCACCTTCTGTGCGCGGATGCGGGCCTTCTTTTCTCCCCAATCGAAGAGTGGCACGGTGAAGCTGACGGAGATACGGGGATTTTGCGTAGGATTATCGTACACTTTGCTGAGATTCTTGTTGTCTCCCATCAGTCCGAACGATAATGATATATCTCCCTTGAATTCGTTCAACGCCTTGGTGCGGATCATTTCGAAATTGAGTTGATCGCTTTCGATTTCACGCTGGCGAAGTTCAAGGCGGGAAGCAAGTCCGTGCTGAATGGCTTTTTCCAGATCGACCGCCACAGGGTTGATTTTTACTTCGGCTACTACGGCAATTGCTTCGTCTATGGCAACGCCCAAGGTCTTGTTCAGTTCTTCCTTTGCATTCTCCAACGCCACGGAGCGTTCGTCCACGGTCGATTGGGCTGTAGCCAGGTTTACTTCAGCCTGAAAGAGTTCATCGCGAGCGGCCAAGTCAGCTTCCACTTTGTTTTTGATAATGTCGTAGCTTTGCTTGGCGTTAGTCAATTCTTCTTTGCTGATTTCCAGATTGTTCTGTCCCATATAAACAGTATAGAACTGGTTGGTGATCTGCTGTTCGGTGGTGAGACGTTGCAGGGCATAACTGATGTTAGCATTCTCCAAATCGTATTCGATCTGTTTCAATTCCATCTTCCGACGATTGTAGGTGAAGATGGGTTGCGATATCTGCAAGTAAAGATCATTGCTGAACGCTTTGTTGCTCGTTTGCACGCCACTGTTCTCGGAATTGTTGTCCTGCCAGCCGAAGGTGTTGATCAGCGAGATGGTTCCGTCGGTCAACAGGATGGGTTGGTCAATGCGGAAAGTTCCGTTCGAAGCAAGCGATTCGTTGGTGTACCATTCCGATAGCCGGTTCTCGAACTTGCGGGTCTTGCTGTAGTTGAGTGGATTGAGATTCAGAGCGAATTTTGATTTGAGCGATGCCCGTTGAGCGATGAGGATTTGCTGATACCGTTCAAGGTTCATGAACGAACGTCTCAGGGTAGGGCTATTCTCACCCGCCAGATCCATAGCGCTCTCGATGGTCAGTACCCGCTGCCCGTTTACAGCCAGGACGGAACCCCATAGAAAGAAGGAAGCTAGAATCCCCTTTCTCAGGAGCGGAAATGTTGTTGACATAGTATATTTGTTTTTATATTATTTGTATCGATTATCCATCTGTTTTATTGTTCTCTTTTTATCAGCTTCACGGCATCAGCAGTGACTGTCCGTAGTTTACTCTGATTGCTCAGCACTACTTGGACAGTATCCGAACTGAAATAATAAACACCTAACTGCTCCCATTCCTCACCCACATTTTTGGGAGTGAGGAAAGCTTCTTCCGTTTCCCCGTTATGTTTTATCTGGAAACGGTATTCCCCGTTTGCGCGTTCACGGTTTTGCTTTACCATTTTATTGAATGCCCAGTAATAGACTTCATAGAAGCCCGGTCCGGGAAGAGGTATTTTCCAGGTAGCAGTCTGACTACCATCTCCACCCCGGATTACGTATGCCGAACGGATGTATTTGCCAAAATAACCGGCATCGGTAGTAGCAGTCCATTGCAGAGGAGCTCTCCACCAATCAGTTCCCGAATATTTAAAGGAAGTATCTTCCACCTTGTCGAGCAACCGGGGCAAAAGACCTGTCACAGATGGAGCCGATAATTCGAAAAGCGAATCTTCGTTGTCTACAATGATTTCGTTAGGTGAAGTCCAGGTAGAGGAGGGGAGCACAAAGTCACCTTCTTTATCCACCGGACGATTGTTTTCCTGAACGATGTTCCGTACAGGCAGATTCACCGTATTGGGCAGGTTGCCCGATACAAGGGTACGGATAATAACTTCAGAAGGCACTTCGTTCCATACGCTGACTAGTTGAAGGCTCTCATGGGCACGGATAAGCACTTTCCGGTCACTTCTGGGATCAGGAATCTGGTTCCGGTTATTGGATATATTGATTTGCATTTGAATAATGCCATCGTGATCCGAATCGTTCGATACCCGTTGCCTGAGCACACTTACTTCCTGTCCTTTGTTGTTGATCCGAATCACTTCGGGCGAAGCAAAACTGTAATAAGGCAGCGGAGTCAGACTGTCCCATCTCATCACTTGTGGCTTCATATCAGTACGTCCGATGCGTTCCAGTGTATCAAGCAGATTTTCGAACCGGATGTTGCGGAAGTTGTTTCGCGCCAACAGGCTATACACTGAACCCCGGAAAGCACTCACTCCGTTATTGATTTCGGCCTGGGCGAAGAGTTCACTGGCCTTCAGCGTGATAAAGTCATTCAGCAGATCCTTGTTCTCTGCATCGCCCAACATCTGACGGAAGGTATGTTTTTCCAGTAACATGTTGGCCTTCTCCTGATTGGAGATACCGTTGTAGTCTCTTTCCCATCCGTTGCCATCCTGCCGGTTTTGCAGGTAAAGTTCTATGAGCCTGTTTGCTACCGGCCATTCAGCAGAGAAAATATTGTACCGGAAGTTGTAGACCTGCGGGAACAGATAGTATGGATTGGGCTGGGAGGTGAGTTTGTGTTTTCCGCGCCCGGCCGAAGAGAAGTTATAGTCTCCCTCCTGTTGCAGGAAAATAGACAAAATGTCATTGAGAGCCCTCATCTTAGCTTCCTTTTCATCAATGTTCTGACCGTTCCACTTGGCCCATTTAATGTGATTTTTCCACCGTGAAGAAATCTTCATCTGGTGAAACTTCCAACCCTTTTCCGGAAATAATACCATTTCGGGCTGGACAGTCTCTTGTGCCTGCGACCAGGTATGTATGTAACTTCCGAATTGTGCAGGTACCTCCACCACCGAGAAACGTTTGAAAGGATAACTCAACCGGCTGCCACGTTCCATATTCATGCGTACCTCATGGATAAGTGCCGGTACGGTATCCATCAGACTGTCGAGCTCGGCACTGATGAAATCATGTCCCGGGCGACAGTACAGGTTGTATTGTACGCTGTCTTTCGTGAGGCTCTTATGTTCGTACTTCCCGATGATGAGGGTGGTAGCCTGTACAGGAAGGTCGGTGCGATATGTGTATCGGAGACTGTCCTCACCGGCTATCCGTTCCCCTTGCGACAGTGCCATTAGCCCGGGGAGCGGTTTCACGCGGAGGTTGAACCGGCTGAAATAGGTCTGTTGCCAGTTGGGGTTCTCGTTACTGTATGCCACACCCGGACGCGGATACCAATACGTTTCGGGCGTGCAGAGAAGGTAATCGTTCGTTTGGAACGCATATTTCTTATCCACATTTATTACT
>JAVBVI010000013.1:0-8207 GCA_031554505.1 Bacteroides sp.
GGCACTGGTTCCTGTTCCTTCGTAAATCATATTACCTACATATTCTGTGGTTTTTGTATTATTCAAAGAACTCACATTGATAGCCGAACCGATTACCGGGTTGGTAGAATAGTTAGAATTCCATTGTTGGACCGCTTTCAGTTTTCTGCCGTCGGCTGCGTACGTATACGTATTACGCGCTTCAGCTACCGGGCTCTTGATGTCCATCTGCTCTGGCAAAGATAATAAATTATACGAAATACTTGATATTCCTTTATTTAAATCTTTCGCCAAAGCGCCATTTAAATTGTAAGCGTATCCGGAATTGGTGGTGGAATACTTCTTGAAGTCGTTGGACTCAGGGAGGGTTATCCTGGGAACAGTTTCCGTTACATTACCCAATTGATTACCGGTGTACGCCATGGCTAGGTTATCGATAAGGCCATAAGTTCCGGCAGCCGTCTTTCCACTTCGTTGCAGGGTGAGCATATTGCCCATCTTGTCATACGTATAGGCAGTAGCATACTTTTCGGCACCAATCCCTGTATATAGGGCTGATTTCAGGCGCGACAGTGCATCGTACGCGAATGTGTATGTACGCTTCTTCGCATTCATGGTCCAGTCCATCGACCGAATATTCCCATTAGGGTTGTACGCCAGGTTTTCAGTGAACTGTGTTCCGGAAATTCCTTCCATCCATGAACGGATATTGTAAGTGAAATTCTCCGTTAAATCTGTACGTCCGTTGCGGACTGTCTTTTTCAAACGCCCCAGGTCATCGTACGTATTGAACGCCAAAATGTATTCTCTGAGATTGTTTAGCTTGTGCTTTGTCTCTTTCAAGCGTCCGGCATGATCGTATGTGTACGAATAATATTCCGTATGTCCCGGGCGTCCTCCACCGGCCGTATGCGTATGTAGTCGCTCCAAGGGCTGACCTGCAAAATTACATCCGATATACTCACAGTCTACTCCCCCAACTTGGTTAGTCGATTTGGATTGAATCAACCGTTTGCGATAGTCATAATACAAGGCCGAACGCAATACAGTGCTGCCATCTCCAACCTCGGTCACATAAGTTCCGGTGAGCAGCCCTTTATTGCCCAATGTGCTCCGCCCCCCATAAGCACTACCGGGAGTGGTGTAACCCAATCCTGTGAAGCCGGAAAGCGACAGGAAGTCGTACTGATCGTAGAAGCTGGCTGTCTTTATCTTTATATTGCTGCTTGGGATGACTCCCACCAATTTATATCCCAAATAGTGTGCATTGTTCGGGTCCCACACGGCACTGATTTCCTGATTTTCCATCGGGCTCCTACTGTAATCCAGATGCATATTTGAATAGATGCCTGTAAGTACGATTCTACCTAATGCATCCTGTATACTGAGCGCCCATTGTTGATTGGCACGCTGTTCGGCATCCTGTGTGTAAACCAGGCGGTTGGCCTTATCATACGCATAGTATATCCAGCCTGCACCCGGCAATTTCTTGGCAATACACAGGTTCCTGTTATTGTATTGGTACAGATAAGCATACTGTTGCATGGACACATGGGCATCTGTCCAAGGGGCGTCAGCAGCTGTGTTAGTCAACAGATCCGAAGCGGCCGGCGGGAGCACGCATCGTTGGCGGCCATAGTTATCATATACATAGTAAGTGTCATGCAATTTGTTGTCGCATAGCTGGCGGACGAGAATCAGCTGCCCCAGTTTATCTGTGAACTCATAAGTGGTATTTCCTTCTTCATCTTTCCCCCGGATGACAAAAAGGCTTTTTGTAGGATAGTTCCCGATCCGGTGGATTTTAACTTCCAGATTACTGTCGTCGGCGATGTACATTCCACACACCAGCGAGTCGGCGATAGTCAACGTAGTACTGGCTTTCCCAACATTGGTAAGGGATATCTCACTGGTGGCTCTGCCGTTGTTGTGCCACTCCATACCCGGACCGTATTGTTGGATAATGCGGTTCAAAGGAGAAGCTTCGTAGACGGTTTTACTATAGGGCTTACTCTCTGCTCCGTACGTACCGGGCACTCTATCTATCACATCAGTAAGAGAAGTAAATCCTCCCCTATTATTTGCAGCCATCACGGGTAACCATGAATGGGTGGCACGTCCCTGATCATCGTATTCCTGATAAGTGACCAGATCATGATGACCGGGGGTAATACCTATCTGCACAGTTTCTTCCGGACGTCCAAATCCCTCGAAATACCGCACAGTCTGCATACTGCTGGTTGCGGTCAATGTATCGGCAAGGGTAGTAGCGATGGTAGGAGTGACCGAATAAATGTAGTTTTTACCTTCCGGGAGAAATGTTCCACTGTAGGTTCCTTTGATAGTGGTGGATATGTTCCCATTGGTTGAATTCCCTTCGGAAACTATATAGTAGGTGCCGGCAGCCAGTTTCACCATTTTCAGATACGAATGCTGGGTATTGGAGCAGGCACCTGTTCCACTGTAATTATCATTGGAAGCTATCCAATTCTTGGAAGCATTTAACAGATACAGATAGGTGTCGTAAACTTCCGAACCGCAATGGGAAATCTCAATATCCATCGGAATAGACAATGTAAATTTATAGGTTGCGTCATTCGTGTTTTTTCCTACATAAGAATTACTGCAGTTGATGGTGTTCTGCGTATTCGAGTAAGTAAACGAAGCGTTTTTAGTACCTACATCCAGCAATGTCTGCTGTGCAACTCCTGTAACAATCGTAGTGATATTCCCATTGGTGCTGTGTCCTTCTGAGATGATATAATAAGTACCAGGGGCCAGTTTGTTAACCTTTAGATAAGAATGGTTGGTATTGGCACAAGCACCCACACCAGAGTAATCGTCATTATAAGCTATCTGATTCATAGAAGCATCCAATAGGCTTACATAAGTATCGGATAGTTCCGAACCACAATGCAAAATCACAATATCCATCGGGACCGTTAGGGTAAATTTATACATCGCATCATTGGTACTCCTCCCATATTTATTGGGCGTATTAGTCGTATTCCAAGTATCTGAATAGCCAAAGGAAGAATTCTTTTTACCTATATCTCGAAAGAAAGGGAGAGTACCTGAAAAGCTAAATTCAACGCTGGTCGTTATAGACCCATTCAAATGATTCCCTTTGGAAACCACATAGTATCTCCCCGGAGGCAACTCTATCATTTTAAGATAAGCATTCCGGGGTTCTGCACACCCTCCTGTGGAGTGATCATTATTCTCTGCTATACAAGTTCCCGAAGCATCCAACAGGTAGAGATACGTATCCTGAAGTGCGGAGCCACAGTGAGAAATAGTTACATTATTGTAACTACCATTTTCGAACTGGTAAAACACATCATTCGTAGGACGACCGCCATAGTTGTTCGCAAAATTTCCAGTATTAACAGTATGTGATTTAGCAATGTTATATTTGAGGAAACCGAAATTGTAAGCATCAGACATCGTATCCTGTCCACACAATCGGCTGAGCATGGAGCAGAAAACAGCTATTAAAAATATTATATTTCGTTTCATAACTTTTTCTTTTAGTCATTTTGAGTATTTTATTGATGAATGATCTATAGATGATCTTTTTAAAACAGAGTGGTACCCTCCCCCGGCGCCTGGGGGAGGAATACCTTCTCAAACGATTACAAATTCAGGGAACTGCCGCCAAGGACACCCAATACAGCCGAAGCGACTGCAATAATCACTTTCAGGATCGTATCCCAAACTGGTTTCTTCATGACTCGTACACCTCCTTTCAGTACATTAAAATGGTTAGCTACTCGGTTACATGCGTTGATCGCATTTTTCCACTTCGCACTTCTTGGCCAACGCTTTGCTCAATTCTTCCTTGAGCGCGAATAGCTCCGTGTGCATCTCTTTTACCTTGGTGCTCAGCTCAAAGTAATCTTTCAGAGCCTTCTCCAGTTGGTCGGCAAGGAAGCCATACTGGCCAGTGATCAACTCGGTAAACTCTTTCATCTCCCGGGTATCCTTCTTGCGAAGGAAAGGCAGGACGACTACCAGACACTCCAATACCTTTTCAAAAAACTGTTTCATGATTTTCTTCATTTAGTGAATTAAAATCAAAAGGATTACTTAAACGCGGGGATCGATGCCAGACTCCTCTTCCAGATCATCATCCGCCGGATTTAACTCGTCCGGACCACTGACACGGTCGGCATCCTTGAAGGCTATTCCAGCAGTACGCGTACTACCTGTTCCATTATTCAGGCGGATGTCGTTACTGGCGCGAAAGCAGACACGCAGGCTGTCGATGTGACCATGCGTAAAATCTTCCACCTTTTCCGTCCCTTTGCTGTGCAGGGAGACGTAAAAGCATCCCAATCCTTCGATGTTGACGTACCTGCCCCGAGCCAGCATTTCGTGAAGTGTTGCACGGAAATCTTTCAACACACTGTACACATCGCCCTCACTGACGCCGGACGAGAGATAAATCTTTCTGGCGAACTCCTTCAGGGTGGCAGGAACATCATAACGGTAGATTACAACTGGGTAAACCTTCTTTGCCGAGTTAGGATTTGTCGGGTCGCTCGGCCTAATCACTTTTTTGTACACGATTGCCATACATTTTTTTTTATGATGAATACTAAAAACATTTTCTTCAGCTAACGTTAACGATGCAAATATGCCGCATTTTTTAGGGGAGTCAAAGGACAAGGCTACAGCGTACCGTGGCTGGGAAAAACGCCAGTTTTTAGGGGTAAAAAAGGACAAAACGGGGGAGTAGATGGCAAACTTTTCTTCTAAAACAGTGTAGGAATCCCGTTTTTTTCGCCATATTGGGGCATCAAAATAAACCAAATGAAATAAATCTTCGGTAATGCGACCTTTCTTTTGATGTAAACCGATGAATATTAGTTTTTTAGCAAGACTTGTTAATAACCTTTAAAAACAAGGACCCATGCTAACAATTACTATTCAAGTGAAGCCATATCTGGCTTCGTATGTGTACAGGCATTTTCGGACAGCTCTTCATGGAAGGGCTGTCCTTTTTTCATGCCATGACTATGTATACTATGTCTTGCTTGATTTGACCTGGCGACGCCCCAAAGACATTTCCGGGCGCGAGGAAGGGAACCTTACTCTGGTACTCCCCAAACCCGCGCACGGGAAACGCCCTGAAGTGTTCAACTATCTGAGCAAGGAGAGTGCAGCCTATCTGGAAGAACAGTTAGAGACACGAATGAATGTAGAGCTCTTCGAATTTCTGCTGAACAGAAAGGAGAAAGGCTTTTCTTACAAAGATTCGGCTTATCGGTTCTGGGAAACTTACCAACTCGAGGGCATCGACCCGGATTCGCTCCTGAAACGATTCAATCGTTGGAGAGAGAAGGATAGGGAACAAAGGCAGAAGGAACGGAAGTAAAAGGACTCCGGTTTTTCTTTGATACTGGCTTAATAAATAATCTATATGATCACTTATTAAGGTTTTTCGCGTCATAATACCGTTTATTCAACGGTTTCAATGACGCGGCATAGCCGTCTCTTTGCTATTCAGGAGTAAGAAATGGAACAATATGCAATATTAATAGAATCGAAGTGCATATTTAACCGGTTTTATTTTGAAATATTCATTCTCCCTGGCAGAGCAAAGGGGGTGTTGCCCGTAGAGGTAGGACTCGTTACTCGTAGAGCAAGGCACCTTTGCGCTACAAGCAACGACTTCTGACCCTGAAATCAGTGGTGAAAATGGTAATAAAGAGCAGACTTCGACCCTATTAGGACAAAACATTCTATCAAATTCGCATTGCCACATTTCTCTTTTTCAGCCCATTTCATAGAAATACTGTTTCACATTTCCAACATGGGGCAATAAATTAAAAGACAAACGCCTACTATGCATTCATTCTGAATTCTCACACGTGGAAATCCTGCGCATTTTTCTATGCATGGGTTACAACAAAGACAAACAAACGATTCTACAGGTGTCAGGAATGACAAAATGACAAGTTTACTTTCGTCAATCAGTCGCCAGATGAAGAGCAATACTTTTTTCTATTAACCTCAGTTCTGGATACAAATCAGAGGTCGTTTTGGATTTAAAACACGAATACTTATTCACGTTTTTGCACAGTTGTCTCTTTTAACACTTTTCAGACGTTAGAATAAATTTCGTTTTTAAGAAATTTGTCTACCAAATCTTTTTTTCTATTACATTCTAAATCTATCAGAACGCACAAGAAAAATTCATCGACAACGCTCTGTTCGAATAGCTTGGGTAGAATAAACTATATGTCTTGCTATCCTTTTTCTCCTTCCGCCGAAAGTGCGGATAAACCCAATAGACCAGCTTGGTGGAAAGGATACCTACACCCGCCCCCGCTATCACATCGCTCACCCAATGCTTGTCGTTGTATATACGTGACACACCTACCAGGGTAGCCATGCTATACCCACCGATACTGATCCAGATAGACTGGCCCTTGTATTCCTGGTGCAGGAACTCGGCGGCAACAAATGCAGTGGCGGTATGCCCGGAAGGGAAGGAATGGTTGTTGGAGCCATTGGGACGTTGTCTGCCACAAAACCGCTTGGAAGAGAAGATCACCCCGGTTTCGAGGAGATTGCTTAACGCATAGACCATGAGCATATCCGGGAGTTTATGGGTGCTTTTTACGCCCAGGCCCTTTAATCCTACTGCCGCAACAGCGGGGGCAAACTGGAGATAGTCGCCCCATGTGTTATTCCATTGCGATCCGCTGTCAATAATCCGGCTACGTACCTTGTAATCTAATTGCTGGCAATTATTGCTGTGCAGAGATACGATTCCATAGGTGACCATCGCTGCCGGAACTATCACTCCCAATGTCTGGGTAGTTTTATTCATTTTGCGAAAAGCAGTTGAGTCAGCCCTACTTATGGAAGGTGCATCGTTTTCTTGTGCTAACAGCGTGGAGGGGCACCAGAGCATTCCCAGTAGTAAAATCAGGTTTTTACAAGAATTCATGCTTTATTTGCTTTGTGAATATTTTTTCGCAAATATAGGTAAACGGCATATCTTAATCGAAATTCCCGGCGTTTTTCTCGCCTCTCCCGCCCACCTATCCGAGAAAATCGACTCAGAAACGCTTAAATTACACCAACGAAAGTGTATCAGCGAGTGATAGTCTCAACTTTTTCGTAACTTTGCATCGTTTGGATCAACAACAAAAAACGATGGAGTTTTCATACGACATACTTGTAATAGGTGCCGGGCATGCAGGATGTGAAGCCGCAACGGCTGCCGCCAACCTGGGATCGCGCACGTGTCTCATCACCATGGATATGAACAAGGTGGGACAGATGAGTTGCAACCCGGCCATCGGCGGGATTGCCAAAGGACAGATCGTGCGGGAAATCGACGCGCTCGGCGGACAGATGGGGCTGATCACTGACCGGACGGCTATCCAGTTCCGCATACTGAACCGGTCGAAAGGGCCGGCCATGTGGAGCCCACGCGCCCAGTGCGACCGGGAAAAGTTTATCTGGGCCTGGCGGGAAGTGATGGATCAGACACCCAACCTGCACATCTGGCAGGACACAGTACGGCATATCCTCGTTGAAAACGGGGAAATTGTAGGGGTAACGACTTTCTGGGGAGTGACTTTCCGGGCGAAATGTGTGGTGCTGACCGCCGGGACTTTCCTCAATGGACTGATGCATGTGGGCAAAACGATGCTCCCGGGCGGACGCATGGCGGAGCCTGCATCGTACGAATTGACCGAATCCATCGCCCGGCATGGCATTACCTTTGACCGAATGAAGACGGGAACACCCGTACGCATCGACGGACGAAGCGTGCACTACGATCGGATGGATATTCAGGATGGTGAGAACGACTTCCATAAGTTCTCGTTCATGAACACCAGCGTGCGCCACCTGAAGCAACTCCCCTGCTGGACTTGCTATACCAACGAGGAAGCACATCGCATCCTACGCGAAGGATTGCCCGATTCGCCCCTTTTCAACGGACAAATCGCGAGTATCGGACCACGCTACTGCCCCAGTATAGAAACAAAGATCGTAACTTTCCCGGACAAAGAACAGCACCAACTGTTCCTGGAACCGGAGGGCGAAACCACACAGGAATTGTACCTCAACGGTTTCTCATCCTCACTTCCATTGAACATTCAGATAGCTGCATTGAGAAAAGTACCTGCTTTCAAAGACTTGGTCATCTACCGTCCGGGCTACGCTATCGAATACGATTTCTTCGACCCTACCCAACTGAAACA
>JAVBVI010000071.1:0-39720 GCA_031554505.1 Bacteroides sp.
AGCATCGCTTCCACGAGAGTGGTTTTCCCAGAGCCAGAACTTCCCAACAGGGCGATGTTCTTAATTTCATTAGTTTGATATACTTTCATAATATATGAAGATTTAAATGAATGACTCAGTATGTTTCTCGCATACCATTAACTTAAGTGAGGCGCAAAATAGACATTAATCGCCGAATTAACAATTTACCGGAAGTGTTATATAACACTGTTTTGAAAGTATAACACTACTACCGGGAGAAATGCCTACCTTTACGTGTTATTTACAGAATATAGGATGCGCCTCAGCCATTCAAGCAAGCTTGATGGCATTCAGCTCTCACTAAATTTTCAATAAGATAGTACAAAATGAAAAAGTTTATCCTGACATACTGCCTGTTTGGCCTGGCGATTGGCCTCTGCGCACAAGAAGTAAAACCGCTCATCGGCATTTCTTGTTCGCACCCGGACGATTTTTCTTCGGTACGCCGCTCGTACACCGAATCGGTGCTGCTGGCGGGCGGACTACCGGTGCTGATTCCCATCACGGAGGACGAGGAGGCGCTGGACGACATACTCGCCCGGATCGATGCGCTGATCCTGACGGGAGGCGACGATGTGCACCCTTCTTATTATGGGGAAGAACCCATTGAACAGTTGGGCGCGGTGGACGATGTGCGCGATGTGTACGACCTGGCATTGATTCGCCTGGCTGCCGACCGCGGCCTGCCGATGCTGGGCATCTGCCGGGGCGAGCAACTGATCAACGTGGCTTTCGGCGGAACGCTGTACCAGGACATTCCTTCCCAGCACTCCGACACCACGGTACACCACAACCAGGCCGATCCCAGCAGCATCCCCACGCACACCGTGACGGTGCTGCCCGGCTCGGAAGTAGCCCGCATCACCGGGCAGACCGAACTGTTCACCAACTCGCACCACCACCAGGCAGTGAAGCAAGTAGCTCCCGATTTCCGCGTCACCGCCTGGGCGGCGGACAGCATCCCCGAAGCCATCGAAGCCACCGACGGGCGTCCCATCTGGGGCGTGCAGTTTCATCCCGAAGCGTTGACTGTGGCGGGCGACACGCTGATGGAACGCTTCTTTCTGTTCATAGCCGAACAAGGGCGAATATACCGGAAGAAAAAGCCATAAATGCCCAACGTTTGTTAAAAACATCGACTTCCGTACCCATCGCCAGCAGTAAAACCGGTATTTTTGCGTCTTTATAGCAAACCATCTAAACACCCATGGCAGGTATCTACATTCACATTCCCTTTTGCAAGACCCGTTGCGTGTATTGCGACTTCTATTCCACCACCCGCAGTGAGTGGAAAGATCGATACATCCGCGCCCTCTGCCGGGAGCTGGAGATGCGTCGCGACTACCTGCAAGGAGCACCTGTAGAGACTATTTACCTGGGCGGAGGCACGCCTTCGCAACTTTCAGCCGCCGACCTCGAGGCGATCTTCGCCACCATCGACCGGCTGTTCGGACTGGCACAAGCTAGCGAGATCACTCTCGAAGCCAATCCCGACGACCTGACACCGGACTACCTCCGCACACTCTCCGCCCTCCCCTTTAACCGCCTCAGCATGGGCATACAGACGTTTCACGACGACACGTTGAAGTTGCTTCGCCGCCGGCATACCGCTGCACAGGCTGTCGAGGCCGTACGCCGTTGCCGCGAGTCAGGCTTCCGCAACCTGAGCATCGACCTGATCTACGGTTTGCCGGGCGAGACGCCCGAACGTTGGGAGAGCGACCTCCGGCAAGCCATCGCCCTCGACGTGGAGCACATTTCCGCCTACCACCTTATTTATGAAGAGGACACACCTATTTATAAGATGCTACAGGAACGAAAAGTGAGCGAGGCCGACGAAGAAGACAGCCTGCGCTACTTTGCTATGCTGATAGACGAGCTGACGGCCGCCGGATACGAGCACTACGAGATATCGAACTTCTGCCGGCCGGGCCACGAGTCGCGCCACAACACATCGTACTGGCAGGGCGTGCCGTATCTGGGATGCGGCCCCTCGGCCCACTCGTTCGACGGATGCACGCGGGAGTGGAACGCTTCGTCCATCGAGACTTACATGGAAGGCATGGAGACGGGCCGCCGTCCCTTCGAGACCGAGGAACGCGACACGGCCACCCGGTACAACGAGTTCGTCATCACTGCCCTGCGCACCGCCCGCGGGCTACCGCTGGGCACGCTCCGCCGAGAGTTTGGCGACGCGCTGGCCGACTACTGCCTGCGCATGGCCGAGGCCTACCTGCAAAGCGGCCGACTGGAAGTCCAACACAACCACCTGCGACTGACGCGTCCGGGGATCTTCGTCTCCGACGGTATCATGAGCGACCTGCTCTGGGTGGACAACTAAACACCGAACACCATGACCGAATCTGAAGTACGTAAACTCATCCGACGCATGAAGGAGCAGGACTCGCAAACAGCCTTCCGCAGCTTCTACAACCTGACGTACGACCGTCTGTTCCGCATTGCCTACTACTACACGCAGCGCGAGGAGTGGTCGCAGGAGATCGTGCTCGACGTGTTTCTCAAGCTTTGGGAGCAACGCGCCACCCTACCCGCCGTGCTGAGCATCGAGGACTACTGCTTCGTGCTCACCAAGAACGCCTCGCTCAACTATATTAATAAGGAGAAGCGTCACCTCTCCTCCCCCGCCTCGGACACGATGCCCGAGCTCGACGAGCAAGCCCGCTCACCGGAGGAACACCTCATCGGCGAAGAACTGTTTGCCACGTACGTCAAAGCGCTCGACCGCTTGCCCGAACGTTGCCGCGAGGTCTTCGTCCGTATCAAAGAAGAGAAGCAAACGTATGCACAGGTAGCCGAAGAGTTAGGTATTAGTACTAAAACGGTCGATGCCCAGTTGCAGAAAGCGCTTCACCGACTAAAAGATTCGCTTCGCCGACATCTCGAACCCTCTCACCAGATTGATTGAGCTTCATACGAGGAAAATGTTTCATCAGAGGAAACACGGTGTTTCGTCAGAGGAAACTCACTGTTTCATCGGATGAAACTCAGTGTTTCAAGGCATGAAACAAGGTGCTTCCTCCTATGAAACACCGCGTTAGAGTCTTTGAAACAGTGAGTTTCGCCCAAGGAAACCCGCCAGTTGCAAGAAGCTTCCGGGGCCAATGCAAGAAGCAACCGGAAGGAAAGGAAAGGCAATGATGGTGAATACCCCGGGAAATGGTGAATCAATGGCAAATAAAAACGGCATTCACCATCGGACAACCATCACTTAATCAGATCAATAAGTCGGAAAATATGGCGAATGGCGAATAGAGTCACATTTATTTCTCTGGGAAGAAGAAAGAAACAACCGCGCAAATCATTAACTTTCTTTAAATATTACGCAGTAGGGAATCCATCTCTATCCCCTGTCTTCATCAGTATACATCAAACTTACACCCTTATGAAATCAAGTTTTAAGCTTTTCGCAGCCATCATGCTGCCAGCCCTCTTGCTGCTGACCTCCTGTAGCAACAGTAACACCAATTATCCCGAAGACTATGTAGGCTTCGAGAAGAGTGCTTTCATCCACTACTACGATGTCAGCCATCAGGAGGAAACAATCGACATTAAGATCATCGCCATCGACAAAGAAGATACCGACCGAGTGGTGAAACTAACCACCAACAATGTCAGCATACCAGGCATACCCGAGTTCTTCGAACTGAAAGACAAACAGCTGACCATCAAAGCCGGTAAGAAATCGGTCAGCACACAAGTCAAAGTCTACCCCCCAAAGGCCATCAAGCACGCTTACATCCAAATAACGTGCACGCCGCAGTGGAAAGATGGAGAGACCACCCAACTAGCCATCCGGATGGAACAGAAATAAAGACTAATCACCCACAAAATAAGTTCTATGCAATGAAAACAAAAACTTTTTTAAGAACAGGGCTGCTCTTACTCTGCACCGCCTGTATGATAAGTTGTAACGATGACGAAGAGAACCGGTGGTATGACAGCATGCCCGATGGTGGCCCGTTCTACGAAGGTCATGTTCTAAGGTTCTTCTATGTGGACGAAGAAGGAAACGACTTGATAGAACCCACCGACCTGAGTACACTCCCCATCAGTACCATAGAGGAAACCGTGCCCGAAGCGCCGGAATCGTTAAGTAGCGGATTGCAATACAATAACAAGCTAAACAGTATTGTATATAACGAAGACAAGAAGTTATATCAATTCTTTTCGTTCGCTTATGGCGATTCCAGGTATAGCTCGTACACGTTCTATGTCTACCACAAAGGAAAGGCCGACCGGATGGATGTTACCTTCGAGTACCAATCTAAGAAAGTCAATGCCGGACAGGACTATCTGGCCATGGCTACTTCGTGGAAAGTAAATGGGGAAGTGATCTGGACAGACAAAGAGAAGGTGTATCGAAAATATATTTATCTGGTCAAGAAGCAAGACGGGACAACCAGTGTGGTTTTTGATTAACTTTGCCCGCGTACTAATACATTAGAAGATGAAACTGTCAGACACAAAGTTGGATCAATTGCTGGAGCAACTCGTTGCTTCCACCCGCACACCGAGAGGACGCTTCTCGGCGGAGGAAAGCTACAAACTACTGGCCCCGCGCCTACCGGCCCACCGGCGCTATCTGCTTCCGCTACGTACCCTGAGTGCCGCAGCAGCCATCGCCCTGCTCTGCGTGTTGGGATGGACAGTCTATCAATATGCCCTGCCGCCCACCCTGCACACCGTCTCCACCCTGGCCGAACGGAAAAGCATCCAGTTGCCCGACGGCACCTCGGTGATGCTGAACCACTTTTCCACCCTCAGCTATCCGGAACGGTTCCGAAGCCAGAACCGGGAAGTGACACTCACGGGCGAGGCTTACTTCGAGGTAAGTCCGGACAAGGAGCATCCGTTCATCGTACAGGCCGAGGAAGTCAGCGTACAGGTGCTTGGAACCCACTTTAATGTAGAAGCTTACCGTGACAATCCGGAGATACACACCACCCTGCTCGAAGGATCGGTAGCCGTCAGCCACGCCAACGGGCGTCTCGTGCTCCGTCCCAACGAAAGCGCGATCTATAATAAGGAAAAGGGAAGCTTCACGCAGGTCACCGTGCCCGACGTTCAGCCAATCGTTTCCTGGCAACGGGGCGAGTTCATCTTCCACAACGAACCGCTGCAAGAGATTGCCCGCGAGCTGTCCAACTCGTTCGGTACGCCGATACGCATCGACAGCGACACGCTTCGCCAGTACCGCTTCACCGCCCGGTTTGCCGGCGGCGAGAGCCTGACGTACATACTCGACCTGTTGCAGCAACAAGCCGGATGCTTCGAGTGCATCCACACAGACCATCAAGTAATCCTCATCGCTAAACAACCCTAAGATGAAAATACACCGCATCGCGGGATGCCTCGCCAGGACGCTGTTCCTGGCGGGGGTGCTCCTGCTTTTCCCACACATACTGAAAGGACAGTCGCCCGGCGACTCCCTATCGATCCACGTACGGAACGCCACGCTCGAGGAGTTTGTCCGCCACGTAGAAGCCGCCACCCACTACTCGTTCGTGTACAGCGAAGAGATAAAGTTAGCCAGCCTCATCACACTGGATGCCGACAAGCAGCCGCTCCGCAAGATACTCGACCAGGCTTTTGCCAAACAGCCCATCACGTACCAGATCACGGGCCGGCACATCCTGCTTCGCAAGAAAACTGAAAAACCGGTAAGCCGTAAGTTCACCATCAGCGGATATGTGACCGACGGAACGTCGTCCGAGACGTTGATTGGGGCCAACGTCTTTGAGAGTCGTCAACAACAAGGAACGGCCACCAATCCTTACGGTTTTTACAGCCTCACACTACCCGAGGGAGCCAACGTGCTCCACTTCTCCTACCTGGGCTACTCGTCACACAGCACCGGGCTCATCCTCTTGCGGGACACGGTGCTGAACATCCGCCTCACATCGGACAACCAACTGCAGGAGGTCGTCGTGATTTCGGACAAAGTAGAGGCCGGCATCAAAGCCACGCAGATGAGCGCCATCGACATACCGATGGCACAGATCAAGCATACCCCGGCCGTGCTGGGCGAACCCGACGTGATGAAAACCATCCAACTGATGCCGGGCGTACAGTCGGGACTGGAAGGATCGGCCGGACTCCATGTACGAGGCGGTGGTCCGGACCAGAACCTGATTCTGCTCGACGGGATACCGGTGTACAACGTAGACCACATGTTCGGCTTCTTCTCCGTATTCACCCCCGAAGCGGTGAAGAAGGTGACGCTGTTCAAAGGTTCCTTCCCCGCCCGCTTTGGCGGACGCCTCTCGTCGGTAGTGGACATCCGCACCAACGATGGCGACATGAAGAAGTTCCACGGCATGTTCAGCATCGGTTCGCTTACCACCAAGTTGCAGTTCGAGGGTCCAATCGTGAAGAATCGCACGGCATTCAACATCTCCTTGCGACGGTCCTACGTAGACCTCCCGATACGGGCCTTCCTGCGGGAAGATCTCAAGTTCGGGTACTTCTTTTATGATATCAACGCCAAGGTGAACCATAAGTTTTCCGACCGTAGCCGCTTGTTCCTAAGCTTTTACAACGGGAAAGACAAATACTTTTTCGACGAAACAGATAAAAATGATAATGAAGGCGAGCTGTTGTCGATACAGCGTATACGGTCGGACGTCCATTGGGGTAACACCATCGTCTCAGGCCGGTGGAACTACATCTTTAACAACAAGCTGTTCAGCAACACCACGGTTGCGTACAACAACTGCCAGATGAGCGCCCTCTCCGAGAACAACTACCAATACTTCGAGAAGCAAACCACGGAATACAACTACCGGAGCGACTATCGTTCGGGCATCACCGACTGGAGCTGGCAAACCGATTTCGACTACACCCCTAACCCGCAGCACCGCATCCGGTTCGGCTCAGGCTACCTGTACCACACGTTCAAGCCCGAGATTGCCACTGCCCGGATAGCCGATAAAGTGGGCGATTCTCCCAGTCAGGAAGTCCTGTTCAGCGACCTTGCCAACCAACCCATCCAAGCCCATGAGATGACGCTCTACGCAGAGGATAACTTTGAGCTCGGCCCACGAACCCACCTCAACGGCGGGCTGCATTTCTCGTTGTTCAATGTACAATCCAAGACGTATGCTTCCCTCCAGCCACGTATCTCGTTACGCCATCAGCTCGGGAAGAATGTAGCCCTGAAAGCAGCCTACACGCAAATGAACCAGTACGTGCAGTTGCTCACGTCCACCCCTTTCTCCATGCCTACCGACTTGTGGGTGCCTGTCACCGGCGACATCAAACCCATGCAGGCACACCAGCTCTCGGCAGGGATCTACTTCACCGGCCTGACCGGATGGGAGTTCTCGGCCGAAGCCTACTCCAAACAGATGAAGAACGTACTAGAGTACAAGGACGGAATCACCTTTCTCGGGAGCTCGTCCAGTTGGGATAAGAAGGTGGAAATGGGTACAGGGCGGGCAGTCGGATTCGAACTGATGGTGCAGAAAACCGCCGGCCGCACCACCGGATGGATGGCCTATGCCTGGGGCAAGAACGACCGGAAGTTCCCGGAAGGAAGCATCAACAACGGTCAGCGATTCCCGTATAAGTACGACCGCCGGCACAACATCACCGCGGTGATCAACCAAAAAATCAACGACCGTATCGATGTCAGCGCCTCGTGGATATTCAACACCGGCGGAGCCATGACTGTTCCTCAAGAGAGTACCGCCATCATCCGCCCGGCCGATGCCGCCAGTTACCGCCAGCCGGTGGAAGATGCCAACTACATCGAGAGCCGCAACAACTACCGCCTGCCCGCCAGTCACCGGCTCAACCTCGGTGTGAACTTCAACAAAAAGACCAAGCACGGCGTGCGGACGTGGAACTTCAGCGTGTACAACGCTTACGCTGCCCAAAATCCCAATCTTGTTTATTACAGTCCGGCCACAACATACGAAAAGGCTCACATCACCCAGCTGACCTTCTTGACGTTCATGCCATCCGTCACCTATATATATAAGTTCTGATTATGAAAAAGATACTCTACCTGACACTCTTGCTGAGCTGTCTATTACCCACAGCCTGCGTCAAAGAGACAGAACTGGACCCCGACGACAGGTCCCGCAAACTGATCATGAATTCGTTCATTCACTGCGATAGTGTGAACAACTATCTCTACTTGAACCTCACCGGCCCGTACAACTACTTGCATGTGGACGACGCCACCGTGGAGGTACAGGTGAACGGCACCACCGTCGAAACCATCCGCCCCGAGGAGCCGGATAAGTGGTATGCCAATCCACAGAAACGCTTCTGCATCACTTCACGCTTCCATCCCGGCGACGTGGTACGCATTGACGCGCATACCACCGATGGGAAGTACCACACCTGGGCAGAGGTCACCGTGCCCCAACCGGCTACCATCGTGAAGGTAGACACCACTATTACTATGAGCCAGCAAACCGGCAACGAGTATATCATCAACACTACACGCTATAAAATCGCCATTCAGGATCGGCCGCAAGAGAAGAATTTTTACCGGTTGGTCATCCAGAGCCATGACACCGTATATTATAAAGGGCCGGACGAACAAAAAACAATCATCCAACCCTGGAATAACTCCCGGATCTTCACCCACGAAGATGTAGTACTTACCGACGGCCAGCCCCGTACATCCGAGAACAGTGACCTGTTCACCCGCCCGGACAATATATACGGGGTATTCAACGATTACCGTTTCGCCAACAAGGAGTACACCCTGAATGTATACACTTCTTCGTATTTCTCGGAAAAGTATTACGACATGAACTGGTACACCAACCCGGACGATTACCCCTACACCGAATACACATATGACCGGTTTCATTCCGATGTCCACGTAAGCCTGATCAGCATCACGGAAACAGAGTACCGCTACCTGAAGTTGCTCAACGTCATTGATTCAGATGCCTTCGACGAGATTCTGAACGAGCCTTTCGCCTTCCCCAGCAATGTAAACGGAGGAACCGGCTTCGTAGGTATCTGCTCGCAAACGAGTGTACAACTAAAGGTGGACTGTGGCAAGTCTCCGAACCAATAACGAACGAAAAGACAAACCGTACAAGAAATTAGTTCATTACACTGCAATCAGTCAATTAATAACTATATTTGCAGTGATCCGTAACATCTGATTTCTATGTACACCTCTCTAAACATCCGTATCGCCCTGTTGCTGGTACTGGCTTCTGGCCTCCTCCCCTGCATGGCCACTAATGAACCGTTGAAAGCCGACTCGTTGATACAGCGGGCGGAAGCCGTCGTCTATACCAACCCCAAACAGTCTGTTTACTTCTCGCAAAAAGCATTGGAATACCTTCCGAATGTAACCTATCACGCCAAGAAGGCAGAGGCTCTGCTGGCCAATGGAATAGCCTACAAGTTTCTGGGCGACTTCGACCTTGCCATCAAGGCTCTGTACGACGCATTGCACAGTTGCCCACTGGAGGAATACAAATTGTTGGCCGACATCCAGATGCAGATGGCCAATGTGTATTGCCGGCTAAAAGATTACCAGAAAGCATTCGAAATCAATGACAAGGCAACGAACTTATGCAAGGTACACCAAGATTCCACTCGTCTGGCCGTGGCTTACAACAATCGGGGCATCATTCATTACAACCTGAATGAGTTTACCACCGCCGAGCAGTTCTTCCGCAATGCCCTGCAGATCAACCGTCGGATAGGCAACATCAAGGCGGTAGCTGCCAACCTGAATAACCTCTGCCTCTACGAAGGGAATACGGAAGAGAAGCTGGTCTTCATCCAGGAAGCCATCGTGATCAATAAGAACTTCAACGCTACCTGGGCGCTGGCAGAGAACTACAACAACATGGGGAAACAGTACTTCTTCGGCAAACAGTACGAGAAAGCCCTCGAAGCACTCGGCAAAGCCCGGGTGGCCGCCGCCGAGATCAATGGCAAGGAACTGATATGCGACAACTACGAATATTACTCGTGGGTATATGCCGCCATGAAGCGATACGACCAGGCGTACGCGAGCCTGCTGCAACTCTACCAAATGAGCCAGGAACTGCAGAACGATAAGAAGTTACGCAGCGTGGAGCAGGAACTCGCCAACAAGAAACTGATGCAGCAACAAAAAGAAACCGAGCTGAAAGAGAGTGCTTTCGAGATAGAGCTTCTACGGAGAAATATAATGGTTCTGAGCGTGATACTCATCTTTGCCATTGCCATCGCCATCTTTCTCCCCCGCTGGTATAAACGCCGTAAAGACATGCAGTTGATGCGGACGCGTTTCCAACTGGAACAGTCGGAACGGGAACTGGCCGAGCTAAAGGTGAAGCAACAGGAACAGGACCTGCTTACCATTCAGGGCGAACTGGATAGCACCAAGCAGGAGGTGACCGGATTCGCCATGTTCCTGCGCAGCCGCAACGAACTGCTGGAACTCATACGCGAACAGATCAAAGAAGGCTACCGGATGGATGCCTCCCAAATTTCCACACACCTAAAGAAAGTCAACGCCTTCATCAGCCAGCATCAGAACGGCACGGAAGACACCAATGCTCTGCTGATGAGCATCGAGCAGAAGAACACAGACTTTCTCCGACGCTTATTGGAGAAACACCCCGGCCTGACGCAGGGCGAAAGATACCTAGCTACCTTGCTCCGCATCAATCTCTCGACCAAGGAAATTTCACTGCTCACAGGCACCATTCCCAAAACTATCAACATGAGTCGCTACCGCCTGCGTAAATCACTCGACCTGCCATCGGAAGAGGATTTAACAGAGTATCTGCAGCAAATCTAAAAAACGGGAGTTTGTAGATATACTACACCCAATAACGAAGCTCATAGTCAGTCATTTACTAAAACTATTGTAGAACTTATTATATCCATGAAACCTCATTTTGTAGGTACAAAGTAGACAGTCCGGATAGTGATATAAATATAGAAATAGGTTACTTAGCGTCGAGATTAAAACGATCTTTAATAACCTTTTTAATATTTAATCACATGAATTACAAGACTCATCTCAAAGGCGCAGTCTCTTTGCTGATACTGCTGTTTGCCTTTCTGCTGCCGACTACTGTCCTGGCACAAAACATCCCTTTAAAAGGTATTGTTACCGACGCTTCCGGTGAACCGATCATCGGAGCCAGCGTCATCGAAAAAGGAACTACCAACGGACTGATCACCGATCTCGATGGTAAATTTGCCTTCACTGTTCCCTCGAAAGCAATTCTTGTGATATCGTACGTAGGGTATAAATCACAAGAAATTACCGTGGGCGATAAGCGTGACTTCCAAATAGTGCTCCAGGAAGATGCTTTGATGCTCGAAGAGACAGTAGTCATCGGCTATGGTACGATGAAGAAGAGCGACATGACAGGTGCCATCTCCTCAGTGAACGTGGAAGACCTGGCCAGTCGTGCCACAACCAACCCTGCCGAAGCCTTGCAAGGCAAAGTAGCCGGTGTCAACATCCAGAAATCAGGTGGTAATGCCGGTGCAGGTGTACAGGTAAAGATCCGTGGTGTGAAGACCTTCGGCAGTAACGAGCCTTACTATGTCATTGACGGTTTCCCGGGAAGCATTGAGAATGTGAATCCGGCGGACATCGAGCAAATGGAGATCCTAAAGGACGGTGCGGCAGCAGCTATCTACGGTTCGCGCGCAGCCAACGGTGTGATCCTGGTTACCACCAAGAACGGTAAAAAAGGAGATGTGAAGGTAGACTTCAACGCCTACGTCACCTCTACACAGATTGCCAAGAAGCTCGAAATGCTGAATGCCAAGGAATATGTACAGGTACACAAACAGATGTACGATAACTATAACGAGCAATGGGGACCCTGGGGTTGGGGAGAAGACCTGCCATCGTACATCGCGAACCCGGGCAATGTGGATACCGATTGGCAGAAGGCTATGACCCGCAGCGGACTGGCGCAGAACTACATGATCAGTGTTCGTGGCGGTTCGGACAATGCCAAATACTCGCTGTCGTACAACCGGGCCGATGAGAAGGGTATCTTCCTGGGCAATGACTTCCGCCAGGACAATGCACGCGCCAAGCTCTACCTGAAGAAGAACATCTTCGACCTAGATGCCAACCTGGCCCTGCGTGTGACAGACAGTGCACAGCCGCAGTATTCGCTGAAGGAGATGTATATGCTAAGCCCGCTCGTACCTATCTATGACGAAAGCCAACCTTCCGGTTACGGACTGACCAACCGGAACGAGTTACCCAACAACCGCAACGTAATGGCGGACTACGAAAACGAAACGGCGACGGACAAGGCGTATGATATGACCGCTAATGTATCGCTGGGCGTAAATATCACTCCCTGGCTGGTATTCAAGACAAGTTACTCATACCGGGGTGTTCATAGCCGCAGCACATACCACACACCGGTATACACCGCGGACCAGAAGTCACCGAACGAATATCCTTTCTATTCGGAATCTACTTCCTATTGGGAAGAGCAGGTATTCGATAATATCCTGACATTCAATAAAGAGTTCGGCCGCCATTCGGTGAATGCCATGGTCGGAACATCCATCAATAGTACCAAGTCTACCTGGAACAGCATAGGTGTGGAAGGCAAAACCACTGTATACAAGGTAGAGGACGGTAAACTAACCAGCACCCTGGTCCCGGGCGGATTCCTCGACGAGATGTTTGCCACCATCGACGCCGGTACGGGAGGTACGTACTCCGGTTCGGGTTCGAACTATGTGTACAACCGCGCCTCGTTCTTCGGTCGTCTGAACTACTCGTACGCCGGTCGTTACCTGTTGCAAGCCACCATCCGTCGCGACGGTTCGTCGAAGTTCGGTAGCAACAACCGTTGGGGTACCTTCCCGTCGGTAGCTGTAGGCTGGCGCATCAACGAAGAAGAATTCTTCCCGAAAGACATCGCTATGAGCAACCTGAAACTCCGCGCCAGTTGGGGGCGCCTGGGCAACGAGATTGCGTTGGGCTACTATGACTTCCTTTCGCTCATCGACACTTATAACACCATGTACCAGGGTTATGTACAGGGCACCGGCAACACACCGTGGCCGGGAAGCATCGCCCCGCGTCTGGCCAACAAGGACCTGCAGTGGGAAACCACCGACACGAAAAACATTGGTTTCGACTACGGCTTCTTCAATAATAAGCTGAGCGGTACCATCAACTATTATTACAACCGCACCGAAGATATGTTGATCACCAAGAAGATGGCTCCCTCCACCGGTCTGTACGACCCGGTGCTGAATGTAGGCGAGATCAGCAACACCGGTATCGAGTTCGAAATTGCTTGGACGGAAACAAAGAAGGACTTCAACTACTCCGCCGGACTAAACCTGGCTACGACCAAGAACAAGGTTGAGAAACTGGCCGATGCCGGACAGATGCTCACCGGTGAAGGACTGAAGTACGGAACCGAACACTTCCCCACACAGACCATCGAAGGCAGACCGATCGGCGGATTCTATCTCTACCGTACCGACGGCATCTTCCAGTCGATGGAGGAGGTGAATGCCCACGTGGATAAGGAAGGGAACTTGATGCAACCCGATGCTTTCCCCGGCGATATCCGCTTCAAGGATCTGAACAAGGATGGTGTGATCGACGACGATGACAAGGAATATTGCGGTTCGGGTATTCCGAAACTGGAGGCCAACCTGAACCTCAATCTGGGGTACAAAGGTTTCGACTTCTCCCTGCTGCTGGGCAGCGCTTGGGGACATAAGTTGTACAACGGTAACAAGTACTTCTACGAAGGCATGAGCTCGGGTAGTAACTTCCTGAAAACTACACTCAATGCCTGGACACCCGAGAACAAGAACACTAATGTGCCCCGCGCCGTCTATTCAGACTACAATGGTAACACCCGCGAATCGGATCGTTTCCTCGAAAATGGTGACTTCATCCGTCTGCGTCAGGTACAGTTGGGCTATACGTTGCCCACCCACCTCACCAAGAAGGCCTACATCGAACGGTTGCGTTTCTACGTCAGCGGCGAGAACCTGCTGACATGGACCAACTATTCGGGCATCGACCCTGAATTCTCACGCAGCAGCGTACTCAACACGGGAGTGGACCGCCACATTTATCCGTTTACCCGTTCGTACGTGGTAGGTTTGCAACTTTCATTCTAATCACCTTATAATATATCATAGTCATGAAAAAGATACTATATACCCTTTGCATACTGGTGACAGCCACTTTGTGCGCCTGCGACGACTTCCTGACAGTGGAGTCGCCCGACCAACTGACCTCCGAAAAGTACTGGCGCAATGCCTCGGATGCCGAAAAAGGATTGGCAGCCGCTTACTCCAAGCTGGAACATTACATAGAAACCTGGGAATTCGCCGAAGTCCGCTGGCCGGTGGAAGCCTACCGCGAGGATATGATCAATCCGGGCAGAGATGCCATGAACTACCTCAACTGGGTAGAACTGTCAAAGTTCACTTACACCAACGGCAACTCGCAAATCAATCTTTATTGGGAAAATATCTATAAAGGCATCAACTACGCCAACCAAGTGATTGAGAAGGTACCCGAGATCGACATGGATCCCACGTACCGCGATCAGATCGCCAACGAAGCCTACTTCCTCCGCGCTTACTACCACATGAAGCTGTTGCTCAACTGGAGAGAGATCGTGGTACGCGACGAGTACATCATCACCGTTTCGCCCGACAAACTGGCCAAGGCGCTCTCGCCCCGCGAAGAGACCTGGGAGTTCATCATCGGCGATCTGACCAAGGCACAGGCGCTCCCCGCCCAACTGAACCCCGACTACCTGGGACGTGCTACTTCGGGTGCCGCCAATGCCTACCTTGGCTTTGCTTACCTGACCATGGCCTACGAAACACCTGCCAAGAAGAGCGAGTACCTGAACGCCGCCCTGACAGCTTTCAACAAGCTAACCGGATACAGCCTGGAGAAGAACTTCCGCGGGATGTTCGACGGACGTAACCAGAACTCCAGCGAATCGATATTCGAACTGCAATGCACCATGGCCAGCACCGACGGAGCCAACTACCGCACACAGATGCACCGTTGGATCGGCTCGGAAGAGCTGTTCGGATGGGACGAAATCCTGCCCGCCGAAGCGTTGGTCAACGAGTTCAAGAAAGAAGGCAAAACAGCCACAACCGGCAACTACGATACCCGCGCCTACGAAACGCTCTACTTCCGCGACGATTATTTCAACGGCGGCGGTGGCGATGTATACGGCGAAACGTACGACGAATGGTTCGGCGAAGATGGGCGCACGGTGTTCCGCAAGTTGCTTCCCAACACATTGACCGAACTGCGTACCTCTCGTGTGGGTTACAACATCCCGCTCATGCGCTACGCCAACGTGATGCTGATGAAGGCCGAAGTACTGAACGAACTGGGACAGACGGCCGACGCCATTCCGTTGATCAACGAAGTGAGAAACGTACACGGTGACATGCCGCCCATGCAGGGAAGCAGCGCCGAAGCTGTCCGCGCGCAGATAGAACACGAACGCATCCTGGAGTTCCCGCTGGAGAACTACCGCTTCTACGATCTGCGCCGCTGGGGCAAGACGAAAGAAGCGCTGAATGCAGTAGGCAGAACCTTTGATCCGGCAAAGAACGATTTCTATCCCACGCCGCTGACAGAATTGAACGCAAATAGCTTGATACAGAAATAAAATCCGGCCGGAAACGCGTAATCAGATGGAGACAATCGGGAAACAAGGGAGCAAAATAATTTATCTCTTGACAAAAGTCTCCTTTACTCCTAAAGGGATGATGTATAAGATGTACATCTTGTACTGTAAAAGATGCCACCTTATGCAGCATAAGATGTACATCTTATACATCGTTTCCCGGCGGGTTAAACAACTTTACCCAAGAACTACGCGCTCATCGGTTGAACCCCAAAGGATAACACGTTCTCTTTATAAGTTTTCTATTAATCTGGCGAAGCGGGCTTTCTCCGGAAAGTCTGCTTCGCATTCCCGAAGGAACGGTTATCTTTGCAGAAAAACGGCACTATATGTTTACAATCATCGGAATCATGCTTACCGGGATGCTGATAGGTTATCTGCTCCGGAACCAAAAGCTGTCATGGATACACAAAGTCATCACCCTGTTGATATGGGTGTTGCTCTTCCTGCTCGGTATCGAAGTGGGACGGAACGACGCCATCATCCAGGGGCTGCACACCATCGGACTGGAAGCCGCAGTCATCACGCTGGCGGCGGTGGTGGGAAGCACGTTATTCGCTTGGGGACTGTGGTATCTGGTGGCGGTTCGTAACCGTTCGGCCGAAGGGGAGGTGAAGCGATGAAAGGAAGTCTGATTATTGTGCTTTTCTTCGCCGTGGGTGTGCTCTGCGGAGTGTCTCGCCTGATTTCGTTCGACCCAGCCGAAAGCAACCTGAGTTTCTACGCCCTGGCTGCGCTGATGTTCTGTGTAGGTATCGGTGTAGGAAGCGACCCGAAAACGTTGAAGAGCTTCCGCTCACTCAATCCCCGATTGGTATTCCTCCCGGTGATGACAATAGCCGGTACACTGTCCGGCTGTGCCGTCGTGAGCCTCTTTCTGGGTCATCGTTCCGTGTTCGACTGTCTGGCTATCGGTTCCGGTTTCGGATACTATTCGCTTTCGAGCATCTTCATCACCGAATACAAGGGAGCCGAAATGGGCACCATCGCCTTGCTGTCCAACATCATGCGCGAGATCATCGCCCTGCTGGCTGCTCCGTTTCTGGTGAAGTACTTTGGCAAGCTGGCTCCCATCTCCGTCGGAGGTGCTACGACCATGGACACCACGTTGCCCATCATCACTCGGTGTTCAGGACAGGAGTATGTCATTGTTTCCATCTTCCACGGGTTTGTGGTCGATTTCAGTGTTCCATTTTTAGTTACTTTATTTTGCTCTTTATGAAACATCTCATCTTTCTATATATAATAATAGGTGCACTGGCGGGACCCGTCGCGGCGCAGACAGCCGGAGCGGGGCAAGTGCCCTGGCAAAATCCGCAACAGAACAGCCTTCACCGGGAGCCGATGACGGCGCACTTCATTACCTTCACAGACGAAGCAGGCGCCCTGCGGCAAGCCAGTCTCCCCGTACCCGAGTGCCTGACGCTAAACACGGCTACCGAACGACGCATCTCGCTGGATGGCATCTGGAAGTTCCAGTATGCACGCAATCCGGAGAGCTGTCCGGTCCACTTCTACCAACCGGGGTATAACACCCGTAAGTGGAGGACCATCCGCGTGCCGGGCAGTTGGGAATTGCAAGGATTCGACGCACCTATCTATACGGACGTGGCCTATCCCTTCCCGGCCAATCCACCTCATGTTCCTGCCGACTACAATCCGGTAGGTTCCTACGTACGCGAGTTCACCGTACCTGCCAACTGGAACGGCATGGACATTTTCCTCGATTTCGAAGGGGTGGAGTCGGCTTTCTATTGCTGGGTGAACGGGCAGTTGGCCGGATACAGCGAAGACAGTCGCCTGCCTGCCCACTTCAACGTCACCCCGTTGTTGAAGAAAGGAAAAAACACGCTGGCCGTACAGGTATTCCGTTACAGTGACGGTTCTTATCTGGAGGGTCAGGACTATTGGCGATACAGCGGTATCGAACGTAGTGTGTTTCTGTATGCCCGTCCCACAAGCCGGGTGAAGGACTTCAAGCTCACCGCCGGATTGATCAATGGATATACCGACGGCGACTTCCGCCTCGAAACACTTATACATGCTCCCCAGCCAGGACAGTCGGTCGAGATCAAAGTGCTTGACGGGACGCAGACGCTGCTGTCCGAATGGAAGACACTCGGTACCGATACGCTGCTGACCACCCGCTTTGTACAACCCCAGGTGAAGGCATGGAGTGCCGAAACTCCTTACCTCTACCGTCTGGTAGTCAATATGTACGGTGCCGACGGGCGCATGCTGGAATCGTTCACCCATCCGTTCGGCTTCCGTACGGTGGAGATGCGCAACGGCATGCTGCTGGTCAATAATGTACCGGTTCTGTTCAAAGGTGTGAACCGCCACGAGCACCAACCGCTGACCGGACGCACCATCTCCGTGGAGAGCATGGTGGAAGATATCCGCCTGATGAAGCAGTTCAACCTGAACGCCGTGCGATGCAGTCACTACCCCAACCGGCCGGAATGGTACACGTTGTGCGACCGGTACGGACTCTACCTCATTGACGAAGCCAATCTGGAAAGCCACGGCATGGAAGACCACAAGGACGGTACGCTGGCCAATTACGCCGACTGGGAACTGCCGTTCATGCAGCGCATGGAACGGATGGTGATGCGCGACCGCAACTTTACTTCCATTGTCACCTGGTCGTTAGGCAACGAATCGGGCTATGGAAAGAACTTCGAAACCATCTATTACTGGACGAAGAAGTTCGATCCTACCCGCCCGGTACAGTACGAAGGTTCGCGCAAGCAGGGAGTATCGGATATTTTCTGCCCCATGTACGGACGTATCTGGTGGTTGCGCGAACACGTCAACCAGCGCCAGCCCCGCCCACTGATTCTGTGCGAATATGCACACGCCATGGGCAACAGTGTGGGCAATCTGCAAGATTATTGGGACCTGATTTATAAATACGACCAGCTACAAGGTGGTTTTATCTGGGACTGGGTGGATCAGACTTTTGAGATAAAGGACGCGAAAGGAAACAAGATATCGGCTTATGGCGGCGATATGGGATTTGTCGGCGTGCCGAACGACTCCAACTTCTGTGCCAACGGGCTGGTAGCGGCCAATCGCTCGCTGCATCCGCACATTTGGGAAGTGAAGAAGGTGTACCAGTATGTACACTTCGAATCAGTTCCTTTCGCCACCAATCGGGTGAAGGTAACGAATCGCCATGACTTCATCGGGTTGGAAGGCTTGCAACTCCGCTGGACAGTGGAAGCCGACGGACTGGCTTTCGACTCCGGGCTGCTGGACTTCCCAATCATCCAGGCACATGGAAGTGACGAAGTGACTATTCCCATGAAACCACTGCCTGCCGACGGCCGCGAGTATTTCCTCAAGTTGGAAGCCCTCACCCGGGCAGATGCGCCCATGGTACCGAAAGGACATGTGACGGCCATGGAGCAATTCCCACTATCCACCACAGACTTCGAACAACGCTTTGGGCAACTGATCAGCCAGGCACAATCGGTTCCCGGTTCGCTCACCACAAAGCGTATCGCCGACAGTCTCATCGTACAGAGCTCCGACTTCAAGGTGGTATTCTCTCTCCCGGAAGGCGAACTCTTTTCCTGGAGCTACCGGGGAAAACAACTGCTGAAGGGAGGACTGCAGCCCAACTTCTGGCGCGCCCTGACCGACAACGATGTAGCCAATAACACCTCCGGCCGTTGTGGTATCTGGAAGGATGCCGGAACAAACAAAATCCTGCAACGCTTCGAAGTGGATGAGAGCAATGCCCCCCGATTAGTGACACTCACCGCTTATTACAATTTGGAAGCACAATCCTCGCAACTGGCTATGACCTACCGCATCCATTCGGACGGCACCATACAGGTCGACATGCAGTTCACGCCCGGACAGAAGCCCTTGCCCGAGATTCCACGCTTCGGTATATATATGGTATTACCGGGCGAGTACGACCAGATGACCTGGTACGGCCGCGGCCCGCACGAGAACTATGCCGACCGACTCACATCGGCTGCTATCGGACGTTATTCGGCTACCGTTTGGAAACAGTTCCATCCTTACATCCGTCCGCAGGAAACAGCCAACAAGTGCGACGTGCGCTGGGTGAACCTCTGTAACAAAGAAGGCTTCGGCATCCGGATCACCGGTCAGCAACCGCTTAGTGTCAGTGCCTGGAATTTCCCGATGGACGACATCGCCTATGTACCTTTCAAGGTAGAGCGCAAGCACGGCGGAAGTATCGAGAAGAAGGATATGGTATGGTTCAACATCGACCACCGGCAGATGGGAGTGGGAGGCGATAACACCTGGGGAGCCCAGGTGCATCCGGAATACACCATCACTCCCGGACCTATCTCGTATAGTTTTGTCCTGAAAACCATTATGAATTGACCACTAATAACACATACAACCATGAGAAGATATCTACAACTACCATTTCTAGTCGTCTTGGCCGGAATCATCATTGCCTGCCAGCCGAAGAAGGGGATGGAAGATTCCATCATATATCAATACGGCCATATCCTAGATATTGCCTATACCCCCGATACCGCCCGCTGTACGGGATGGTTTACCGACCAAGGTTCGTGGATGGGATTCACTCCACCGCAAACAGACAAATGGGTCAACGGCTTCTGCGGACCGTTCAGTCTGGACAATCGTACCTGGTTGGCACGTTCCATAGTGAAGGCCAGTTTCCTGCAACCGGAGAAGGAAGTATTCACCCCCGACTCGGTGAGTTACTACCCCGGTGAGCTTCACTTGTCGGCCCACTCGGCCACGGGTAGCATCGCACAACAGTTGTTCTTTGCCGATGCCCATACTGCTTTGCTGTGCATACGTTCCAATCAATCCCAGGAATTGCTGCTGACGAGCGACGGTTGGCCTCAGGGCACTAAGTTGTCCATCGACCAGAACGCGATCACAGCCATCTATCCATCGGGTGAAGTCATATCACTCAACTTTGCCCCCGATGTAAAAGTCAGCTGCGATGATGATAATTACCGGGCTGTTTGCAACGGTGCCAAGAACAATTACATAGCCATCTCCTATTTCTACAACGGAAAAGAGAAAATGTCCGGACTGCACCGCACAGCTGCTATACTGAGTCAACCCGACTCCTTTGCCACAGCCAATCGCCAACGCTGGGAAGGCTATCTCAACAGCGTTCTACGCGATGACATGCCGATGGAGTACAACCGTATTGCCGTCAAGTCCATCGTCACCCTGATGTCTAACTGGCGAACGCACAAAGGAGGGCTGCTGCACGAAGGTGTCGTGCCCAGCCATGCCGTAGGTTACTTTGTAGGTTTCTGGGCGTGGGACTGCTGGCGCTTTTCTGTGGCTCTGGCCCCCTTTGCCCCGGAACTGGCCAAGAACAACATCCGCGCCATGTTTGACTACCAGCAACCGGATGGCATGATCATCGACTGCATCTACACCGATCCTGAGGAAAACAACGCCCGCGACAGTAAACCTCCCCTCGCAGCCTGGGCAGTGGATGCCGTGTACGAACAGACCCGCGATACCGCCTTCGTGCAGGAAATGTTCCCGCAACTACTAGCTTATCACCGCTGGTGGTATGTCGCCCGCGACCATAATAAAAACGGTATCTGCGAATTCGGCTCCACCGACGGAACCACTGAAGCCGCCGCCTGGGAGAGCGGAATGGACAACGCCATCCGCTTCGACAATGCCACCATGGTGAAGAACGGACCCAACGCCTGGAGTTTCAGCCAGGAAAGCGTCGACCTGAATGCTTATCTCGCCCTGGAGTACGGTCTGCTAAAGAAGTTTGCCGCCCTCATCGGCCAACCATTCGATGAAAAGAACTATACCGCCGATGTTGCCAACTATTTCTTTGATCCGGAAAAAGGTTTCTTCTTCGACCGACAGCTCAGCGACGGCAGTTTTATTCGTGAGGAAGGTTGCGAAGCATACATCCCCTTCTGGACCGGCATAGCTACACCCTACCAGATGGAAAGTGCCTTGAACCAATTCACCGACACGACGAAGTTTGCCACCTACATCCCCTTCCCCACTGTAGCCGCCGACAACCCGAAGTTCATGCCGAAAGGTTACTGGCGTGGTCCCATCTGGCTGGATCAAACCTACTTCGCCATCAAAGGACTCCGCAACTACGGTTACAATGAGTTAGCCGATGCCTGTACCCGCCAGGTATTCGACCGCCTGCAAGGGTTGAAAGAAGAGGCTCCTATCCACGAGAACTACGGTACACATACCGGAGAACGATTGAAAGCCCCCCACTTTAGTTGGAGTGCAGCCCATCTGCTCATGTTGTATAAGGACTATAATCAGTAGGGTGCGCTGGCTTCACATACTTTGTCCTACACGAAAGAAAGTAAAAAACAAGACATATAAATGTAATTTCCACACTCAATCAATTGACTTATATCAAGAAAATATGTTTTATAGCACATTTCTTCCTGAATTGAAAACAATGTTTTAAAACATGTTGTTATCTTTGCGAAAGGGAAAACGAAACATAAGCGCTTAAACATTCATTTTTCAATAGGTATTAGTTTTTTAAAAGATTGAGAGTTTTTAGGAATAACAAATTAAAGTAGGATTAGTATGAAAAAGTCAGTTTTAACATTCGTAGCAGCATTCGCTATCGCTGCCAGCGCATTTGCAGCAGGTAACCAGCCGACAAATGCCAAATGGGAAGGTAACATCAACGTTTACAAGTTGGGACGTTATCTGAACTTGACTTCAGCTCAGAGTGAGCGAGTGACCAACATCTGTGAATACTTCACGGAGCAAATGGTAAAAGCAACAAACTCGAAGAAAGATAAAGAGACAAAGTTGCACAACGCCGTTTATGGCAATCTGAAACTGATGAAGGAGACATTGACTCCGGAACAGTACACCAAGTATGCCAAATTACTGAACGTGACGTTGAATAATAAAGGTATAGAAGTGAAATAAACAATTTAGAGTAGTTTTCAAAAAAGGCGTCCTGATTTATGGGCGCTTTTTTTATGCAATTTCCCCTCGGATTCAGACTTATCACTGAGTTTTTTGCGTACTTTTGAGCAGGAAACAATCATTTGTTCAATCCAATGGTTGTTTCAACTTCCATTATGTAAACAATTCTATCAGAACTAAACTCGCAAGAATCATGAAAACAGGAGAAATTATTATCTATCAGTTGCCTGATGGCAGTACCAATCTGGATGTTAGAGTAGAGAGTGAAACAGTTTGGCTCAATCGTCAACAATTATCCGAACTCTTCAATAGAGATATTAAGACAATCGGCAAGCACATAAATAATGCACTTAACGAAGAATTGCTCAGCCTTCCAGTTGTCGCAAAATTTGCGACAACTGCTACCGACAATAAGACTTATCAAATGGAGTATTATAATCTAGACATGATATTATCCATTGGATATCGCGTTAAGTCTCAACAGGGAATACAATTCCGTATCTGGGCTAACAAAGTGCTGAAAGAGTATCTCATCCAAGGCTATGCCATCAATCAGCAAGCCAGGGCCGAGCAGTTGGAAGACCTGAAAGGTGCAGTCAAACTACTATCCAATGTACTGGATGCTCATCCTTTATCGGCCGATGAAGCTACCGGGCTGTTGAAAGTCATCACAGACTACACCTATGCTCTGGACACTCTCGACAAGTACGATTATCAACAATTGGAGATAGAAGGAACAACAACCGACGTTCCATTCCGCGCCAACTACGATAATGCCATGGAAGCTATCCACACCTTGGGAGCTAAGTTTCGAAGCAGCGCCCTGTTCGGCAATGAGAAAGATAAATCATTCAGAAGCTCCATCGGACAGATCTATCAAACATTCGACAGTAAAGAGCTCTATCCAAGCGTGGAAGAGAAAGCAGCCATGCTGCTTTACTTAGTCACAAAGAACCACTCCTTCAGCGACGGCAACAAGCGAATCGCCGCCTTTCTGTTCCTCTGGTTCCTGGAGAAGAACAGAGTACTGTACAAGGCAAATGGAACACTATTAATCGGAAACAATACGTTAGTTGCTTTGACATTGATGATTGCCGAAAGCCGGACGGAAGAGAAAGATGTGATGGTAAAGGTGGTAGTCAACCTAATCAATAAGAATAATTGATATAAAAAAGTAAGCCGGGGATATCTTGATGGAACAAGACATCCCCGGCTTACTTTTTTATCGGATGGTTACCAAAGTGGCACCGAACCCATATTCCTGGAACGAAGCATCCTGATAACGACAAGTACCATACTTCCGTTTCAGCTCCTCGACCAATGCTTTGCGGAGCACTCCGTCGCCCTTGCCGTGAATAAATACAATCTTCTGCTCCCGCTTGTTCTTGTATTGTTCCATGACTTCACGGAACTTATCCAACTGATAATTCAGAATTTCGGCATTGCCCATACCCTGGGTGTCGTCCAGCAGCTCGTCGATATGGAGATCCACTTCGATGATACCGGAATGACCAGCCGGCTTCACAATAGGTTGCGATTTCGGTTTATCGATATCCTTCTTTTGCAGGAGGGCCGACTGGATCTCTTCGGCTGATACATATACCTGACGGGCCGGTACATCATCCTTCACAATATCGTAAATCAAGGCCGGTTCTTCGAAGAAGTCCGAATCTTTGAACGTATGAAGCTTATAGAATTTCACCGTATCGACACGCAGTTCCACACTGACGGCAGGTTTCAAGGCAAATGTCCGTCCATCCTTGAACGCCAAGAACTGCACAGCCACATGTTCCAACTCGTTCAGTATATCTTTGGTAAAATCTTCCAGGTGCAACTTCGAATTGGGTTCTACTACCCCATGCGAGCGGGTTTTCCAAGCCTTTCCCTCCGCGCTGAGATACGTATAATACAGGTAATAATTGCTATCGTTCACCAGATAAGCCTCGAAAGGCGTACTACTAATAGCCTTCACATCCTCGGGCACATAAGCCAGGAAGACGTTCAGCGTGTCGCCTCCCTTCATTTCGGGCTGTTTGAAGGGCGAGAACTCCGGTTTGGCCGGTTTGGCAGGCTCTTCAGGCTTTGTCGGAGCAGGTGCCGATTTCCGTTTCATATTATAATCGTCCGTGTCGATAACCACACAGTCAGTGATCTGCATGGGGATATCGAAGCCATCGACATCCTCCACCAAGACGATATTCTTTCCCTGGAATCCTTTCACGATTCCACCGCCTACCTCGCTGAGGAAGCGTACTTTATCTCCTATTTTCATCTTTTCCTATTTGCTTTTCTTAATTCGTTCAGCAAATATCGTTATTTTTGCCGACTAAAGAAGAACAACCATGCAAGAAAATCCCAAACATATCCGCATCAGTGAGTACAACTACCCGTTGCCCGACGAACGCATTGCCAAGTTTCCCCTGCCCGAACGCGACCGCTCTAAGCTGCTCGTCTACCGCCACGGTGAGGTAACCGAAGATACGTTCACCTCCCTCCCCTCTTATCTGCCGGAAGGCGCCCTGATGGTATTCAACAACACCAAGGTAATTCAGGCCCGCCTACACTTCCGCAAGGAAACAGGAGCGCTGATCGAAGTGTTCTGCCTGGAACCCATCCAGCCGAACGACTATATACTGAACTTCCAGCAAACGGAGCACGCGGCATGGCTCTGCATGGTGGGCAACCTCAAGAAGTGGAAGGAAGGAAGCCTGCACAAGGTGATGACGGTGAAAGGACATACGCTGACACTGACCGCCACGCGGGGCGAATGCCGGGGCACGAGCCACTGGGTAGACTTCCGATGGGACAACCCAGAGGTGACCTTCGCTGACATTCTCGAGGTATTCGGCGAACTCCCCATCCCTCCGTACCTGAACAGGGACACGCAGGAAAGCGACAAAGAAACCTACCAAACGGTATATTCGAAGATAAAAGGATCGGTAGCCGCTCCCACAGCCGGACTGCATTTCACTCCCCGGGTGATGGAAACGCTGCAGGCCAAAGGAATCGACCTGGAGGAACTGACTTTGCACGTCGGCGCAGGAACGTTCAAGCCGGTGAAAAGCGAAGAGATCCAAGGACACGAGATGCATACGGAATATATCTCGGTATCGCGCAGCACCATTCAGAACATCATCCGTCACGGAGCATCGGTCATCGCCGTGGGCACTACTTCTGTGCGTACGCTGGAGAGCCTCTATTATATAGGTGTAACATTGACCGCCCACCCGGATGCCACGGAACAAGAACTGCACGTGCAGCAATGGCAACCGTATATCCATGCGGACGCAACACCGGTTAGCGCCACGGAGGCCCTACAGCACATCGTCGACTACCTGGACCGTCACCACATAGAGACCTTCCATGGCAGCACGCAAATCATCATCGCACCGGGATATGAATATAAGGTCGTCCGAGCCATGGTAACTAACTTCCACCAACCGCAAAGTACTCTGTTACTGCTGGTCTCAGCCTTCGTGAAAGGCAACTGGCGCACCATTTACGATTACGCCCTAACGCACGATTTCCGCTTCCTGAGCTACGGAGACTCTTCTCTGCTCATCCCGTAAACGACCGAAAAATTGATTTACATCAAGAAATGCACAAGAAAGTGCTTTTCATTACATGCTCCTAAAACAATGTTGTAAAACATATTGTTGTATTATCAAAAGGGAACAAAAACCAAAAGCTCCTCCACAAAAAGCCAGACAAACTGGTAAGGAGACAAGGAGATTGGAAGAAGGTTCTCCATTAATAACCAATCAATAGGAGATAAGAAAATGAAAAAGTCAATATTTACATTAGCAGCGATATTAACCCTGAGTGCAAGTGCTTTTGCAGTAACCGTTGAACCTACCAATATCAAGTGGGGAACCAACATCAACGTATACAAGTTGGGCAAGTACCTGAACTTGTCGTCCGAACAGAGCGAAGAAGTGTACAACATCAGCGAGTACTTCACCGAACAAATGGAGAAGGCTACCACTGCTAAGAAAGACAGAAGTGCCAAGTTGCACAACGCCGTCTACGGTAATCTGAAGCTGATGAAGAAGACGCTGACCCCTGAGCAGTACTCTAAGTACACTCAACTGCTGAACGTAACTCTTAAGAATAAAGGTATTGAAATAGAATAAATGATTATGAGAGTAGTTTCCATAAGGGCGCTGAGTTTTGTACCTCAGCGCCCTTTTTTGCTCTCTACACTTAGAATCTGTTTTGAATTTATTGAATCAGTAACATAATCCACTCTTCCATCTTGAAAATCCAACTAGTTCTATAGCTACTGAGATTTTCGCGTTTACCTAAACAGATTTTTCTGTTTACCTAAACGCGAAAATCTGTTTAGTAGGAGCCATTCAATAAATTTCAAAACAGCTTCTTAGTCAAACTTAAAGTAGAGTCTATTTTGCATATTAGGCGATGCACTAAACTCTTTAAAGCGATGCCGTTGTGATTGGGGGCCGAAGTTTTCAGCTTCTCCGAATTTGGTACCGACAGAAGGGATCGCATCCATAAAGGAGATGTTTCCGTTCGGGTATTTGGGGAATGTATAATTCCTTTTCGGATCATACTGTTGTTGTATGGTCGGGGTAAAGAGGTGCAGGAAGAGATCCTCGGATGTACTATATACCTCAAATGGTGTCGGACATATTAATCGCATACCATAAAATAGGGAATAGTAGCCTTTGAATTCTGGATAATCCCATACTTCGCCGGTAATGGCATCATTGTATTCTTTTTCCCAAACGTTCAAGGCGCCTCCTTTTAACCGGTTATTATAGACCCGGTATGGACCATTGGCAAAAAGTTGAGCTCCTTTTATTTCTTTTTCAGGAAAATCAAACGTAATTCCTGCCATTTCAATATTGTCTAAAGGACGATAATCATAATCCAATTGCAAGACACCGTTTTTCTGCATGGTCCAAGTAAATCGATATGCTTCACGACCTCTTTGGAAGTTATAGATAGCGGTTATACTGGGCAATCCTTCGTTGACAGAAGTAGTAACTTTCCTGCATACAACATCCCGATCCGTAATAAACACCGGACCATTGGTAAAAGGAGTAATACCTTTACTGTTGGCTACCTCAACCAACAAACCAGTCATTTTATGGATCTTTGCCGTAACCCCACCAGCAGATAAAATATAAGATGATGCGTCTTCCTGCATATTCACATTCGTCTCTTTCTTATTCTGGTTGATGATTCTGTCTGCGAAGAATGCCGGTGTATTCAGTTCGTGACTCCAGGTAAAGAGTTCGTATCCATCCGGGTCATAGACCGTGAGGTATAGCACGTCAAAGTTTTTCCACCCGGAAGGCAGAGAAAGCTTTAGAGCACCTTTGCTACCCGGTGTTATATCCGGTGCTTCGATAGTTCCTTTCACTTCTTCTTTATCACCGTTCAGAGATTTAAAACGGGCCAGAGACCAGGTAAAGCGGCATTGATTGGTATTGGTAAAGTCGTACCGGTTTTCGATATGGAACACGCCATTCCACTGTGGAGTGATGTATTTCTTTTCCAGAAATATGGGCGACCATATCTCTTTGATGGTATAGAAACTTCCTTCTTTCTCGCGATAAGGGCCTAAAATACCGTCGGCACCATGGTCTTTATCAGTATCCAGTATACCGCCTTTATCGGTACGTACCACACCTTGGTCCGAAAAGTCCCACAGGAACATTCCGGCAGAGAGGGGATTGGAACGCATCAGGTTCCAGAAATCGTCCAGACCTGCGCCATGTCCACCGTCATAAAGTCCGTGTATAAGTTCGGTAGGCATAAAGATATCCCGCCCGTTGAACATATCTTTAATACCGGAATTATAGGTAATATAATGCACGGTATTGATAGTACCAAATAGCCCGAAAGGATGTATGACGGGACGTTTCTGGATATCTAATTGGGGGAAAAGCGGATCGAGGTCAAAATTAAATCCTCCTTCATTACCATTTGCCCAGAAAATGATGCTTGGATGGTTGATGTCTCTCCTTAGCATTTCGTTGACAAGAATAGTCCCTACCTGTGTGTCGTAAGGAGGTTTTTGCCAGGAGCAGAGCTCATCGATGACGTATAGGCCTACAGAGTCGCAAAGTTCCAGAAAGTTTTTATCCGGCGGATAGTGTGCCATCCGTACGGCATTCATATTCATTTCTTTGATAAGCATTACATCCTGCAAGTTCTGTTCGCGGCTCATGGCGCGTCCGGTAGTAGGCCAGAAGCTGTGACGGTTGACACCTTTGAACATGATCTTTTTATCATTAATGTACACACCGTCTCTTTCGCGCACTTCTATGCTACGGAATCCAAAACGCTCGGTAATAGTATGCAACTCATTCTCATTCTGTCTTACGGTTATAACAGCCCGATAGATGTTGGGAGCTTCAGCACTCCAGGGTTTGATGCCGGGAATAATAGAAGCCACAGTCAGCTTTTTCGTACCTGAATGCAGTTTTGATTGAAAGTCTGCTACTCTATTTCCGGTTTTTGCATCAAAGATATCCACATCGACTTTCGCATTCTTAATAGCTTCATTCAGGAACAAGTCTATATTGATAGATCCATCGTGTCTGGCATCAATACCAGAATATTCAATGAATGTTTTGGGAACAGCTTCCAGATATACAGGGCGGTATATTCCTCCAAACACCCAGAAGTCCGCATCACGTTCGGCACTATTCACGCTGGCATTGGCGGACATTTTGCTAACCTCTACTTCGAGCTGGTTCTCTTTTTTATTGGTTACCAAATCGGTGATTTCACGTTTAAAACGGTAGAAGGCTCCCTGATGGATATCACCTGCCTGTTTGCCATTCACTACTACTTTCGTATCGGTCATGGAACCCTCGAAAACGATGAAGATCCGTTTATTCTTCCATTCTTCGGGTACAGTAAACGTGGTGCGATAAATGCCTTTTTCAGCGTGCTTGTCTTTATCGTGACCATAGTTGTATCCGCCAAACCCTTCCAATTCCCAGCAAGAGGGAACCCGCATACGGCTCTTTTCACCACTGTTTCTTCCAGCCGTGCAATAAAAGTCCCACATCACGTTGTCGTCGGGAGAATTGCCGGACAACATCATTTTCTCCGTTTTTCCAGCTAAGATATCGGATAGATCTACTTTTTTTCTGATTTCCTGCGCCTGAATGATACCACCTGCCAGACAGAGTAATAGTAAAAGAATGCTACTTTTTTTCATGTTATACCTTTCTAATATGATTATAATAAACAAAGCGCAGATTATCGCAACGATTTCATTGAAGCGATAATCTGCGCTCTTTTGTATATCAGTGAAGAGTGGTTACTTTTCGTCAGCTACTGCTTCTTCCCAAGTATTCCATTTCTCAACATTGGCATCATAACCATCATAACCCGGATTCTGGCTAAGTTTGCCCAGGCGGTTAGCATCAATGGCCGACTTAGGGATAGGCCAGTTGATGTTGTGTTTACCCATCGTATACTTACGGCCCTTAATATTGGCTCCGGTATTCTTGTTGTAGAAGTTGTTATACTGGGTGATGCGATGGAACCAGAAGCTATCCTCGTGGAGGCGAGCCTTATCGTAGGTTTTACCTTCGTTGTCGGACTTGCCGCTAAGAGCGAGGCAGTAAGAGACACGGCTCAATTCCGTGAAACGCCACTCTTCCATATACAGTTCGCGGGCACGTTCGTCCATGATATCGTCAATAGTCACTGTTGTATACAACTGTTGGCAGTTGGCACGCTTGCGAACCGCATTGACATCATCAACGGCCGTGGCATCGCCCAGGTAATATTTAGCTTCGGCGCGCAGCAGATAAGTTTCTGCGAGACGATATAGATAGAAGTCGTCGTAACCGCCACCATTATATTGGTTGGCCGAAGGGGTTTCATCCTGAGGAGACTCAGACCAGACTTTGTAATGAGGCCAATCAAACCAGCAACGAATCGTGTCGGAACAAAGTACCTTCGTATTACCGTTTCCGTCGACCCAGCTATAGCGAACATTCTGTCCATGGTATTGGGTATTCAGACGGTTGTACTTCAAGTCTTCCATGCGAGCCCAGTTGCCCACAGTGCTATTATGGCGCAAGTCGCCCTCATCGTTCACTCCGTTGACATACCACAAGGAGTTTTCGGCGAAGTAAGTGGGACGGACAACAGCCTGTCCACGTCCAAAAGCACGGTTGAAATCCAAGTTTTCTCTATAATCAGCGTTATTCAAGGCAAAGTTATCTACCGCCCTTATATCGTCGGGGGTTTTGATTTCATCGGCATTCCACCGGGGTGCCAGATTACGCATGGTACGGGTACGGATACCAGAGTCTGTTCCGTAGCGGTTGGGCATTACAAAGATAGCTTCCTTGTTGGCAGCAATGGTTTTGTTTCCGCCTTGATGCAAGTTCCATATCACATTGTTGGTAATGTTCCAAGTCTTAGGATTAGGATTGGAGAAGTTACCAAACGTTTTTTCCATCAACGAGTATCCGGACTGTCCGATGAGGATGTCAGCTTGTTCCTTGGCTTTCTGGAATTCTCCGTTGGCCAGGTAGCACTTAATCAGCAACTGGCGGCAAGCACCTTTATTGATCATGCCGATATAAGTCATATCCTTTTGATCAGGAACATTCTGTACAGCAAATTCCATGTCCAGGACCAGACGTTTGATGATGGCTTCGCGCTTGGTGCTTTTATAGTCCTGCTTAGGAGATTCGATGATTTTGGAAACGAAAGGAACATCCCCAAACTGGAAGCAAAGATTCATATACCGGTAGGCACGATGAAAATAGGCGCGGCCCAGATATTCATTCCGGGTGGCTTCATTCAGTCCTTCCACCTTATCAATATAGCTGATGACGGTATTGGCATACTTAATGCCGTTAAATGTTTCGCCCCAGAATATGACGAGGCGGTTCTGGTCAAAATTATACCAGCCATTAGTTGGAGTGAAACGTTCGTTGATGTCACAGAAGGCCGATACATCGTCCGTCTTGCCGGCTACTGCCAAATCAGAGAATAAATATTCACTCATCAAAGGCAACATCAAGTCAATAGCTTCCACATTGGTCCAATAAGCGCGTAGCGCCTTGTCTGCTGAAGCTAAAGCCGCATCCAAACCTTTTACCGTGCTGAATGTAGCTGCCGGTTCATAAAGATTGAGGGGCTCTGGTTTCAGAAAATCATCCTCACATCCCATAAGAAGCGCAGAAACACATGCAGCTCCCGCCAATAATTTGAATTTACTTATATTGTATTTCATAATTCGTTCATTTAAAATGTTAAGTTGATACCTAAAGAATAAGTTCTCGGTGCGATATTGCCGGTTTCAGGATCTCCGTATTCCCATGCCTTGCTCCAAGTGGCTACATTGCGCACGGTGGCAAAGACTTTGGCGTTCTGGATATTGGCCTTAGACAACAAGGATCCCGGAACATTGTAAGCCAGCGAGATATTTTCCAGACGAATAAACGAGCGGTCGATCACCCGGTTCGGCGCAGTGAGCCCCGTAGGGCCTTGTGCAGAGATCCGCGCATAAGTATTCGTCGGATTATCCAATGTCCAGTACTCTTTCATATAGATATTCTGGCAGTTGGTAATCTGCGAGTAATTGTTGTCATTGTTCAAGTAGTTACCATCCGAACTCTTGTGTCCCATATAGGAGTAGAGGTTGAAAGAGAAACTCCAATTCTTATAGAAGGTGAAGTTGTTTCGCATGGACCAATGAATAGGTGGTGTGGTTTCACCCAGGAACTTTTTGTCGTTATTGTTGTAAACAGCAGTGGTAGTTCCGTCCGCATTCACTTTGTCGTCCGCTGTGTAGTGGTTGGCTACTTTCGGGTCACCGGGTTTTTGTCCATACTTGGCAGCTTGTTCTACTTCATTCTTCTGCCAGATACCTGTCACTTCATAATCCCAGATGGCACTGATCGGTTGTCCGATAAACCATTTATTAGTGATGTCATCCCGCTCCTTGGTGGTAGTTTTGCCGGCAGCGTCCACGATGGTTTCATATTCACCGTACAATTCTTTGATTTCGTTCTTGTTATAGGAGAAAGAAAGAGAAGTATCCCACTTAAAGTTGGCCGCTTCCACATTGCGTGTGTTAAGTGTTAGCTCGAAGCCGCGGTTTTCTACCCGTCCCAGATTCGTGGTGATGGAGTTGAATCCGGTAAAATCGGGCAACGACTGATTCATAATCATGTCCGTAGTAGGCATGATGTAATATTCCACACTGGCATTGATGCGATTCTTCAGGAAACTGAGGTCCAGACCTACGTTCCACGAAGTGGTTTTCTCCCATTGCAGGCCCGTATTGGGCAGACGGTCGACAAAAAGATACTTCATATCCAGCAACGTACCATTGGCAGAGTTGATATATCCTTGCGAATACGCTCCCAGCGCCAGATTGGCCAACGCGATATAAGAATCCCTCAGACTCCGGTTACCGTTTTGTCCAAAAGAGACACGCAACTTACCGGAATCCAACACATCATTCCATTTCCAGAAATCTTCGTTGGTGAATGTCCAGGCCAATGCCCCGGAGAGGAAGTTGGCATACGGATTCGTTGTACCGAAGGCGGAATATCCGTCACGACGGAAAGAGAAGGTACCCATGTATTTGTCGTTATACGAATAGAACATACGTGCCAGGTATCCGGTAGCTGTTTCTTTGGTATCGGAAGATCTGAAGGAGCTCAGGCTCTTATCCGCATTGGCAGTAGCATGCAGTCCTAATGCTTCGGATGGCAGGATGTTCTTAGCTTCAATTCTATCCAGCCAGGATTGGCGCTCTTCGGCTTCCTGTACCAGCGTCAGCATGACGTGATGTTTGCCGGCAAACGTGCGATCCCAGTTAATGGTATTGTTGAGCGACCAGTCGAACCGTTCGGTCTGTTCACGGTTTACCCTGGTATCTGTTTCTGCCTGCCAGTCGGGGTGTTCCGATGAGCGGAAGTACCTGTCATAGAAGTTCTGAAAGCGCGGTGATGCGTTGAATGAATAAGTGATACCGAAAGGCAATGTCAGTTTGGCTGTCAGGACTGTATTAAACACTCTATAACCCTTTTTCAGTTCCAAGTATTGACGGTCGAAGTCGAAGTTATATCCTTTCCAGTAAGCATTTTCTCCCTGCGGATGTGCCACCAGTTCTCCTTTATCATTGTAGGGAGTGGCAAAAGGGCTGTTACTGGTGATCTGATTGTACCAGTCTACTGCGATGTCACCGTCTGTACGGTTCTGGAAGTTAACGTTAGCTCCCACGGTAAGCCAGTTGGTCACCTTGCTTTCCAGTTTCAGATTGGAGCGTACGGCACTATATTCATTGCCACGTACCACACCCTCGTTAGAAAGATAGCCCAGTGAGAAGTAATAGTTTGACCTTCCGGTCATTCCGCTAACGCTTATGTTATAATCTTGATTCAGTCCGGTTTGGAACGAGTGGTCATACCAATCGAACGTCTTTCCAAGCAAGAAATTAGCGAGTGTTACCTCACTGGCATTCAACCCAATGCGTCTTCCCCAAACTTCATCAGCGCTCATGCCGGTGGCTTGAGTAGTCTGATTCTTCCAAGCATCCATGGTAAGTCCATACTTGCTCAGATTAGCATCCGTCGGACGGTCATAATATCCCGCGGGTTTGCCTCCCTTCTGATAAGCTTCGTAGTTACCGGTGGCCGAATTGAGTCCATAGGTATCGGTCGTATAGAAGTCTGTACGATATTTCAGATAATCATCGGCACCATATACTTCCCGGCCGTCTCCCAAAGTAGTCCATCCCATATTGGCACTGAAGTTGATTACCGGTTTTTCCGATTTACCTTTCTTGGTGGTTACGATAACAACACCGTTAGCAGCCTTTGCACCATATACAGCAGCCGATGACGCATCTTTCAACACGTCTATCTGCGCAATGTCATTGGGGTTGATTTCAGAAAGTTCTCCATAGAACATCATACCATCCAGAATGATGAGCGGATCGTTGTGACCGCCATCGGTATAGACAGAACGCTGGCCACGAATGCTCATAGAGCCACCGCCTTTGGCAGAGTTGCTAAAGCCTACGTTCAAACCGGCTGTTCCGCGCAGTACGTCCTGCACAGTCTTGGGGGCCTCATTGGCCAAAGCATCCGGACGAATCTGCGACACGGAACCTGTCAGGTCCTTCTTCCGAACGGTGCCATACCCTATCACAACCACTTCTTCGAGCATTTCGGTATCTTCCGATAATACGACAGTCAGATTGGACTGGCCCGACAGAAGAACTTCCTGCGTCTTGTAGCCTATATAAGAGACGACCAGTGTCCCTCCTTTCGAGGCTTGAATCGAGAATCGACCATCAATGTCTGTAATGGTTCCCGTCGAAGCTCCTTTCAACTGAACCGTAACGCCAATCATCGGTTCTCCATTATTTTCCAATACTTTACCTATAACAGCGCTCTGTTGAGCATACGCGCTTACTACACCTATAAATAAGAGAGTAAGCCATGTAAAAAACCTGTGTTTTTTCATATCACTAAATTAAAATTAAAAAATTGATATTCTGTGTATCCTGAAAACAAACTAAGCAACCGAATCAATTGGATGGGCTACCTATTCAACTTACCTTAATTACCCTATTACCTTGTTATTTTTTCTGAATCCTTTCACTAAACAAGCTTGACAAAGATGTACTATTTCTAACAGAACCATGCCCTAAATATGCCCATCTGGGGGATAGAAATTGCTCTGACCAAATTTCACTCCCTAATTGAGCAAAAAGAATACCCTCCGCTAAGCGTTGGGCAAAATAGAATGTAAGGAATGTTTTCGGTTGCGCTCTTTGTCATCTGATAATTTTTCCATAAATTGCCGCCGACAATCAATTAGGCTGGTTGAAATCAAAATACAATGAGAACACATATCGTAAAGATTCTTATATACTGTTGTTGCTGCATACCGTTCGGTTTCTCTCTCAGCGCGCAACAAATCATCGTCAGCCCCATGCCATTTCTGGACAAGCTGCCTATGAATTCTATTTTCAATCTGTATCAAGACCATCAAGGCTTCGTCTGGGTGGGAACTGCCTACGGACTAGGACGCTATGATGGATATGACATCCAACCATTCATAAAAAACTACAAGAACCCACATAAACTCATCCATAATGATGTCCGGTGTTTCGCCGAGGACGACCAATTTCTTTGGGTAGGAACGGTTCAGGGAATCAATCTGGTGAGTAAAGTCACTTACCAAATCTCTCTATTCCCCGACTCTACCCTGCAAAAAAGAGAAATAAGAGACCTCTTTTGCGACTGGAAAGGGAATATATGGGTGGCTGCCGACAGAAGCCTGTTCAGATGCGATGCCCAAGCGGGCGTATTGAAAGAGTACCCGCTAAAGAATAACCCGAATACTTTCTTCGAGGACCGGAACGGTGACCTTTGGTTTCTGACATGGGAAGGAGACATCTTGAAATATGACGATCAGAATGACTCTTTTGCGGAATATGCCCGGATGGATAACAGCAATCCGTACCGGATGACGCAAGACAATCAAGGCAGATACTGGATTGCAACCTGGGGAAACGGGATCTGGCGTTTCGACCCCACCTGTACCGAGAAAGATCAAATGTTTCACCGGCAATCCATTGTCAATCCCATCCGCCATTCTCCGGAACAAGTCTTTTTTGACATCGTTCAGGACGATGAATACGAATACATCTGGGCGTTGTCTCATTTCCGGCTCTATGTATTCCGGATAAACGAGCAAAATAAACTGGAAGAGGTGGACATCAATACGATAAAGAATATCAACCAACCGATAGACCAGTATAAGACATACAGCCGGATCATCAAAGATAAGTCTGGGAATTTGTGGTTGGGAGCGTACGACCAGGGCTATACCATTGCCTTTGAGAAAGCGGAAATAGTAAACCATACCATGGAGAATATGAGAAAGGAGTTAGGCATCGATGCCAACATCTTGTACTTCAACAAAGATTCGAAAGGTGTCATCTGGTTCGACCAGTCGCGCTATGGTCTCTGTCTCTTTGACGAACAAACCGGAAAGACCACGTATGGGGGCAAGATGAATGCTTTGTATTCGATGGTTGCTACGTCCATCATTCCGTCGCAGAAGGAAGATGTGGTGTGGCTGGGCGGACGCGAAGAGTTTTCCACCAAGGTATGGAAAATGAAACAAGAGCAGATGCGTATTACGATTCTGGAAGAATATGATTTGAAAAAGGTGGTCGACGCTCCGGGCAACATTACCCAATTGGTAGAGGATAATTATGGAAATATCTGGATTGGAACTACCTTGCACCTGTTCTTCAAACCGGCCGATTCTAAAAAGATTGCCGCACTGCCTTTCAGCATCTCTCACATCTCCGATATATCCAAGGACAGTAAAGGCACTATCTGGATTTGTTGTCCGAAAGACATCTATCAAATGACTTATGAGGGCAAACCGACTCTGCTGAAACAATATTCCAAAGAATCGATGCCACCGTACGAAGGCTCTCTGAAGAATATAAGTGCAGACACCCGGGCTGTTTGGGTCACCACTTCTTTGGGGAGATTGTTCCGGTTGGACCGAAAAGAACAAAGAATAACAGACCAAACGGAGGCTTGCGGACTGAATGGAGATAACATCTTAGAAGTTGTGTCGCATGGAGATAAGGTATGGATTGTTTGCGACAAATATATCGTCTGCCACAACTGGGTGCAAAAAGCAAACACCACGTATTCGGTCAATGACGACAACATATTCGTTTCCTCTTTCCGTCATAGCGCCGCTTTCGTGGACAAAGAAGGTTGTCTGTATGCAGGAGGGCACAACGGGTTCATCAAAATACTACCGGACAGGCAGGAGGCCAGGAGCAATCAGGCGGGACAAGTGCTTGTTACAGATGTGAAGTCTGACAGCCGGTCCGTACTTTTTTCTCCTGTCGACCGGGAAGCCGGTAACTCCGTTCACCAAATAATGCTTTTGCCCGACGCGCGCAACATCGAAATCGTATTCTCCACCCTTACTTATACCTCCAACCGACGAATCAAGTATGCCTATCTGATGGAAGGAGTGGATACCAAATGGACGTACATAGAGAATGGAAAACATTCCGCTTTTTATAACCATCTGGGCAAGGGAGAACACATCTTCCGCATCAAAGCCACCGACCCTCATGGAAACTGGATGGAAGAAGAGCAACAATTAATCGTCCGCCGCCTCCCGGCCTGGTATGAAACCTGGTATGCCTACTTGCTGTATACATTCCTCGCCATATCTCTCCTGTTTCTCCTGCTTCGTGTCATCACCAGACGCATCGCACGGAAAAACAAGTTGAAACTCCAGGAAGAGCTGACCCAGGTAAAGCTGAATTATTTCACCAATGTCTCTCACGAACTACTCACCCCGCTTACCATCATCTCCTGCGTAGCCGATGATTTGGAAGAAAACAAGGAAGGTTCGGAAAGACAAGTGGAGATATTGCGCACCAACACCAACCGGTTGAAACGATTGTTGCATCAGGTGCTGGATTTCCGGAAAGTGGAAACTGGAAAGATGAGGCTGAATGTAAGCAACAGTCACATTTCTTCTTTCATATCGGACATCGTAGCTTCCAGCTTCCAGCCATTGGCTCACAAAAAGGAGATCAGCCTGACCACTCAAATCGCGGAGGGAGTCTGGGGGTATCTGGACATCGACAAGCTCGACAATATTCTGTTCAATCTACTTTCTAACGCCATCAAGCATACGCCTTCGCACAAAAAGATACAGGTAAGCCTGAAAGTGGAACACAAAGAAGGCCGCAGGTACCTGATACTCCAAGTAGCCGATGAAGGGATAGGAATTGCGGAGAAAGATATCGAACAAATCTTTATCAAGTTTTACAACAACCGGAACCGCCAGGGATACAAGTCGAACGGAATCGGCTTGTCACTCACCAAAGAACTGATCACGTTGCACCACGGAAGCATCGAGGTAAGCAGCGAAGTGGGCAAAGGCTCTCTCTTCACCGTAGAACTGCCGATAGATAAAGAGGCGTACAGCGAGCAGGAGATAGTAGAAATCGCTCCCGAAACTGTTCAGGAAGAAGCAAGTACATCCCAACAGGATGTCGAAGCTTGTATTCTGTTTATCGACGATAATAAAGACTTGCGGGAACTCATATTCCGCATCTTCCACAAAAGGTATCACATTCTCATAGCCGAAAATGGACTGGAAGGACTGGAATTGCTGAAGAGCAATTCGGTGGACATTATCATCTGCGACGTAGTGATGCCACAAATGGACGGATTGGAATTTTGCCGGCATGTGAAAAGAGATTTGCAGACGAATCACATTCCCATCATTATGCTGACAGCCAAGAATGCGCCAGACGACCAGATAGAATGCTACAAGGCCGGGGCGGAAAGCTATATTGCCAAACCATTTGAAATGAAGATACTACAGGCCCGCATCAACAATCTGCTGGAGGCGCGCGAAGTGTCCTGGAAAAGTTTCCGCTCCAAGATGGAAATAAACTTCTCCAATCTGAACTACCAGAATCCCGATGAAGCGTTCCTGAACGATGCCATACAATGCGTGCAACGACATATCCAGGAAGCCGACTTTGATACGGTACAAATGGCAGCCGAACTCAATATATCCCGTTCCACGTTGAGCCGGAAGTGCAAAATCATCACCGGGTGTACTCCGCTGGAATTTATACGGAACATTAAACTGAAATACGCTTGCACCTTATTAAAGAATAAAACAGCCAATATCTCTGAAGTGGCCTATGCTACCGGGTTTTCATATCCCAAGTATTTCTCCAAATGTTTTAAAGAAGAGTTCGGAATGACGCCTACAGAGTATCAGAACCAATGAGGCGAATATCATAAGCTCATATCCTTTTTGTTTTTCGTCAGAGGATATATGCATGATCCTCCGAATATTACTGATTTTCCGGGCACGAAGAAGTGAGCCCCCATATGGGGGCCCATAAGTCCACAGTTGAGGCAGGGCTGACGCATTACTTTTAAGTAATTACAATGTCCTAATATATCACTGTTTTAAAATATTGTATCTATTTGTTTTATAGTTATATAATAACTTTTATATGTCAATTATATTTTGTATATTTGTATAGTTGAATTAA
>JAVBVI010000118.1:0-10447 GCA_031554505.1 Bacteroides sp.
GAAATAAAAGACGGTTCCGCTTTCCCGTTGCGTTACACCTTGGAGGGCAGTGAGTACATTAATACATCACACGGGGGTCAGAACCGTATATGAAGAAGCCACAGACGTATTGAAACGCCTGTAGCCACTTTGGCAAGTTTACTTGCCCTCCTAAAATGTAACGCATTGCAAATATGGGGAAATTATTCGGGATAGGCAATATCTATCTTAGCAGAGTAATAAAATAGATAGACAACAAGAATTAATTTGTACGATATTATTCTAACGCACAAAACTTTACAATCTTACTCCTGTTAAAAGAATCAATCTACACATAACGTAGAAATAATGAAAAAGCAGTCGATAAAAATATATAGTGTCGATACCTCAAGCAGCTTGCCCCTCCCCTATGCCGAGGAAGGTATCAAAGCCGGATTCCCCAGCCCAGCACAGGATTATATGGAACTATCCATTGACTTGAACCAAGAGCTTATCAAACATCCAGCATCCACTTTTTATGGTCGAGTATCAGGGTTATCCATGGTCGATGAAGGAATCGAAGATGGTGATATTCTTGTTGTAGACAAATCGCTCGAAGTTCAATCAGGTGACTTAGCTGTTTGCTTCATCGACGGGGAATTTACCCTCAAACGAGTAGAAATAGAGACAGAGGTCATTTGGCTTGTTCCATCAAACCCCCAATACCCCAAAATCAAAGTAACTGCCGATAACGACTTCATAGTATGGGGAGTAGTCACCTACACCATTAAAAACAACCGGAGGAAGAGATGATGTACGGGCTGGCTGACTGCAATAACTTCTATGCCAGTTGTGAGCGGGTCTTTCGACCTGAACTCAATGGGCGGCCTATCGTGGTTCTCTCGAATAACGATGGATGTGTGATTGCACGAAGCAACGAAGCCAAAGCCCTTGGAATCGGAATGGGAGTTCCAGCCTACCAGATCAAAGATGAAATAGAGAAGTATAGTATTGGTGTCTTCTCCTCCAATTACACCCTCTATGGAGATATGTCTTCCCGGGTGATGACAATCCTCGAACAAATGGCACCAGGTATTGAAGTTTATTCCATCGACGAAGCCTTCCTCGACTTGTCTGGGATTACTAACCTGCAAGAAGTAGGTGTAAACATCGTCCGGGAGACATCCAAAGGTACCGGTATACCGATCTCTCTGGGAGTAGCCCCAACCAAAACATTGGCAAAGATGGCAAACCGATACGCCAAGAAATATCCCGGTTATAATCGAGTATGTATTATAGATACCGAGGAGAAAAGAATCAAGGCATTGAAAGGCATTGACATAGGTGACGTGTGGGGCATCGGCCACCGGCAGAAGAAGAAACTCAACGCAGAAGGAATCTTCACAGCATACGACTTCACCCAAAAGCCAAGAAGTTGGGTACGGAAATACATGACCGTTGTCGGCGAACGCACGTGGAGGGAGTTGAATGGTGAGCCGTGCATTGAGGTGGATAATGCCGAACCACCCAAGAAACAAATCTGCACCTCCCGAGCGTTCGGCCAGATGCAAACCGAAATAGAAGGGATATCGGAAGCAGTAGCAACCTACGCCGCTATCTGTGCCCAGAAGCTACGTAAACAGAAAGGATGCGCCGTCTCACTTATGGTTTTCATTCATACGAACAACTTCCGGGAAGACCTGCCTCAATATTTCAAGAACTGTGTACTCACCTTCCCCACCCCAACAAATAGTACAATAGAGATTGCGCAGTACGCCCGTGAAGCTCTACGACGTATTTTTGTCAAAGGCTATCGATATAAGAAAGCTGGGGTCATCATCACAGAGATAGTTCCTGAAGATGGTGTACAGCGCGACCTGTTCGACAAGGTGAACCGGGAAAAGCATACCAAACTGATGAAAGTAGTAGACACGGTGAACTCCGGGTTCAACAACTCCCGGATTCAGCTTGCCTCACAGGGTACATCCAGAGAGTGGAAGCTAAAACAAGAACTCCTCTCCCCTTGTTATACTACCAAGTTAAAAGATATCATTCAAATAAAGTGCGAATAGTATGTGTTTCCATAATAGCATGAGTGCCAAGGCTCAAAAGCTCGCCGCCCGGTACGGACGAAAAAGTGACGTGATTGAGATTGTAAAAGAGATTCTCGAAGAGCAGAACCACATCAATGCTTTTGCCAACCCTCTGTGTCCCATCATTGCCGGAAGCGATCAGGTACAAGCCGCGCATTGGGGACTAATACCCTCCTGGACGAAGACTAAAGAGGATGCTAACAAGATTCGCCGGATGACATACAACGCACGTAGTGAAACTCTTTTCGAAAAGCCATCGTTCCGACACGCTATCAAGCATACCAGGTGCATCGTGCCAAGTACCGGATATTTTGAGTACCATCACAACCCTGACGGGAGTACTACGCCCTACTTCATCTTCGACCGGAAAACTGAGGGAGGTATTTTCTCTATGGGAGGACTGTTTGAGGAATGGATCGAGCCGGGAACGGATGAAATACTGAAGACTTTCTCAATCATTACCACGCCAGCCAACGAGCTGACAGGAGAAATACACAATGGAGGTAAGAATCCGGGACGGATGCCGCTTATTCTTCACCCTTGGAATGAAGAAGAGTGGCTGTTATCATCCGATATTGGCTTGTTATTGCAAACTTATCCGGCTGAGACGATGGAAGCTTATGAAGTGGGTAGTGACTTTCGGAAGAAGGTTACCCAGGGAGAGCTGTTCTAAAAGGAAAGAGTAAAGGCAGCTACTCGGCTGCCTTGCTTACTATCTTCCAATCGTAGTTATCACTAAAGAAATTAACAGATTCCTTGCCATCAGCTTTTTTACACCGATACGAAACGTATCCACCCCTTGCATATACGCTAAGAACTCTGAACTTAGCCCCAATTTTAAGATGCTTAGAAGCCCCTGGCGAATAAACACAGGTTATCTCTATAATGTCACCCCTCTCAGCAACAGGATGATTCTCTTCAAAGGATAGAAAACTTTTTTCACGGATGGCATCCCTGATCTCCCTTTGTTCTTCTCGATATTGCTCAGTTATATCCTTCGCTTTTCTGTATTCTTCGTATGTAATCATCTGAATGAATCTTTGTTTTGGTTAATAATGGGCGCAAAGATACAGATACGAACAATACACGCTGTATAGATACTGGAAAATCCACCTTTGAGAACATAGAAAAGCTCTGGGCACCTGTTTTTATTGGCTGGCATTACAAGGCTTGTAGAGAAGGGTGTGCAGTTCAGGGGGCGTGTAAGGCTGGGCACATAGTGAAGGTGTGGCAGGCGGTTTCTGCCCGAATGGCTTCGGGTGGACAGGAATAGTGGGTATATAAATTTGTTTAAGGTATTTAATACAAACCGGAGGGACTTTTACGTTTAAAGATAATTCGCACACAACCTCTCTAGGAACATATAGTAGGGCTTCATCGGAGCTATTGAGTTGGATTATAACTGTAGAAGATTTTGTCAGTAGCAACTACGGAGAAGATAGTGCTCCTTTCAGATTGTACAAAACATTCAACAGAAAAGAATTAGACGACTATGGGCAAGAACATTTTGATAAACAATTATCAATATTGATTGGAGTTATGCAATCATGCAAAAACATAAATCCTAGATCAAAGACAAGCGAAAACCAACTCGTTAGATTTATAAAATCTTGGCCTGTTGTTGTTGCTTTAGTTAGTGCTTCATTTACATTTGGATGGTATTTTGGCGCAACTAAATTCGACAAAGAAAAGATTGAATTCTATGAATTGACAAAGAAACAAGCCATTGAAATAAATGAGCTTAAAGGTTTGGCGGATTCAAAAGATTCTATAATTTCGGCTCTTGAAAATCACAATACAAAATTGCAAATAGATTTAACTAGTGCGGAGGAAGGGCGGTTACTTTTCTATTCAGAATCAGAAAAGTACAAAGAGTTATTAAAAAAGTCATCAAACAATAATTAATTCAGATTATGAAAAATTGCAAATACAATTGCCTAATTGGCCTATCAATCATCTTTATATTAGCTGCACCGTTTCTTTTCGCTAGAAGCGGTCTTGCATGTTTTAACTTTCTTGGTACAGGACCAATAGGAGATACTATCGGCGGCATAACGGCCCCCTTCATTGGCATCTTGAGCATTCTATTACTCTACAATACACTTAAAGCTCAACAGGCGTTCAATGCCGACCAACAAACATTCAACACAGCGCAACAAGCGTTCAATGTCCCCGGAAGAGAAGAAAAAAGAAGCCTTGTCAAAATGATAGCTTAGAAAAAATCCGACAAACATTTGACTGGCAGTGAATAATTGTTTTTATTTGCGAATTATATCCTATAAAAACGCGCAATGATGAAGAGAACTTTATTTTTCCTGGTTATGATCCTTTCGATGATTACCCTATCCGCACAGAATGATTTCCCGACTAGAGGTGCCAACAAAAAGTGGAACATAGGTATGATGGGAGGTTATATGGGATACAGGGGTGATTACTCAAGTATTGCACTGGGATTTAATTTTTCCTATAAGGGCTTTTATGCCGATCTCTTGGGTATGTCTCCTTTGCATGAAGACGATTGGGGAGTAAGTCAGTGGTCCGATAAAACTTGTTTTATGGCGCATACGGGTTACCAGATTCCTATTACGCAAAAGTTTAGAATTATTCCCATCATAGGCTATGCAAGTGTATCATACGGAACCACAGACGGAAGCAACTATCATGTATCCGATTCGGGAATTCATAATAGCTTCTCTGTAAGTTCTTCTGCTTCAGGGTTCGATTATGGTGGAGTGGCCGTGCTGAATATAAATATGATCAATATTAACCTGGCTGTTACCAAGTTCGCCATATATGCGGGTGTAGCCATAGAGTTGTAATGCGGTTGTATGGCAACCATAGCCGAATATCATTTGTATAAGAAGGTGATTATCGAAAAACAAATTGCTGCCGAACTGAAGGCAGGAGAAGAACTGAATAAAAAAGAGGAAGAAAGCAAAGAGGAATAACAGCTTTGGAGAGTAAAAAGTGGAGAATCCGGCGACCACAGCCACCGGATTCTCATCAATCGGTATAATTCGCTTTTATTGAACCTTCTTGACGGGCGCGATCTTCCAGCTTCCGTCTATCATCGACTGCTTGGGATAATATACCCTCAGGGCAAGGTTAAAATCGCCTGTGGGGGCAGGCAGCCAGTTGACTTCCTTATCCTTGCCGGGGGATGTGTTTTGCAGATAAATATCCACCGAACCGTCGGCATTCGCTTTCAGATTGCTGCGATCGCCAATAGCATAGCGGTTCAGCGGGTTGGCCACCAGATGTCCTGCAGAATCGTACATCGTCAGTGACCAGAAGGCATTGGCCGGAGGGGTTTGCCCTTTGTCGAAATGAATCATGTATTTGTTGGCGCCGTTTAGCTGCTTGCCGTCGCCATCGACCCCCGTTAAGGGATAAATAGCGTCTTCGAGCAGATTGGCACCCAGGCCGATGCAAGCGATGTGCGCCCGCTGCGCATAATTGGTGCCGTATGTTCCCATGACCTCAATCAGCATGTCCCATCCGTTTTCCTGCCGGGCCAAAATGTTTTTCTTCAGTTCGGCCGCTATCTCTTTGGGCAGACTACCCAGAGTAGTTTGTACGTTCTGGTCAAAGGCCGACAGGTCGAAAGTTTTGCCTTCGCCCACACCGATGGCAGCGAACTTATCGAGCGCGGCCTTATCAGCGGCGGGAGGCGGATAGAGGGCCAGCAACTTATTTACGTAATTGAAGTAATCGGCCACGGACATCTGCTCGACAATAGCGTTCGGGAAGCCTTTGGGAGCCGAAGGGTTCGGTTCGGCCTTGGGCACGGTGTAAGGTTTGCCCCAGGCGCTTAATGGAGTTATTTTATATTGCTTTTGCAGGGGGACCACCACTTTATCGCCGTCGGCTTTGCTGTTGACCTGCGTGCGTCCGATGATCCAAACCGAGTTGGTGGGTGCCTCGATCTGCTTCATCGCTGCGGGAACTTCACCTTTCCAGCCGGGGCCGGTAACCAGGAAATCGCCCGTGCCGTTGCCCGTGGTGCGGGTGCCTGGCGAGGCGAAGATATTGGTGTACATGTCGAGCATCGGCATCATGTAATAGCGCCCTTTCGTGTCGGGTAGGGAGAGCACCACCGGCTCTTTGCTCAGGTCGAGCCACGCCGAAGAGTAATAGGTATCCACATTGGGGCGCACCACGTCGGTGAACGAAGCATCGGGGAAGACCGAAAGATTACCGAACGAATTGGCTGCCGCCCTTACTCCACCCCCTTTTACCCCCGTCGTTCCATCGGTCATCTGCTGGCGGGAAATGTCCATGACCACCAACGGGAAGCTATAAGCATAGGCTTCTTTGATGGTTTGTACCGTGACCGAATCTTGTCGCGCCTGTTCGGCGGCTTTTTTCGCTGTGTCCCCTCCGCAGGATAGCAGTATTGCCGCAAGCGGCAACAGGAGGAATAATTTTCTGTCCATAGGCTTATAAGTTATCAAGTTTAATTATTAATCAATTGTCATTTATTTTGTTTCCGGAATAACACTATTTCAGATGAATTGTTTAGGCAGGCTTATGGATAGCTGCAATTTTTGTTCTCCATTTTAGTTGCCTTGAATGTATTGTTTTTCAAGTTATGAACCCATCTCAACGACGATAGATAGCGCTTTTAGTTCGATCGTCTCAGAACCCAAAGCCTGGCTATGTGTAGCTACTGAAGGCTGATACCATTCGTACGACTTTAAAAGATAGCATCGTGGTGCTTAGTAAAACTATGGGCAATGAGTTTTGCGGATGGGAAGTAAAACATAAATAGGGATGAGGAGGACAGAGAATATGCCAGTGACATGATAAACCTTGTCCTGAAAGAAGCTGATGAGCCCAGTGATGATTCTGAAAATTAGAATATAGCAACTCGAATCGCCGTACCTGCGCTCTCAACGCAAGTACGGCGATTCTCATTCTTACGCTAGTTCATAGCGTTCAGTCCCAAAGCGCCCAGAACGGCTGTAGCCGCGGCGATGACCACTTTCAAGATGGTAGCCCAGGAAAACTTCTTCATACGTATCAACACCTCCTTTCTTTGCTCGTGTCCGCATCACGATGTTACACTTCTGTTCGCGGATCTATTCCACTTTCTCCTCCGCCGTCGTCCGGATCGGGTTCGGTGCCGTCGTCGGGGGTGAGTGGGGTGTCCTCCTCCTTGGCTTTCTCCACGTCCACGAAGTTGATTTTCTCGCCCGGTGTGCGGGTGGTGGCGCTGAGCAGGGGTTTCACGTTGGCTGCCGGACGGAAGTTGATGCGCACCTCGCGGATGTTTTGCGCCGTGCACTCCTCGGGCTTGTCCACGCCAATGGTGCGGGCCGAGAGGCTGAACACGCCGAAGTCGCGAATGTGCACCGAATGGCCGTTGTACAGGGTGGATCGCATCACGTCGACGAAGGTGTTGACCACGTTCTCTATTTCGCCTTGCGACAGCGAACTGGTTTTCTGCATGTCGTACACCACTTTGTAGATGTCCACTTTCTGTCCCATCGTCACCAGCATGGGGTGGTATTTGCCCGGTTTACTTTTGTCGCGCGGGTCTTTGCGCAACATTTTCTTGTAAAATACTGACATAGTTTTTTTTAATTGACAATGGACAATGGACAATGGACAGTTTTGCAATGCTGCCCGCGTTTCTTGCCGATTGTGGTTCATAAATAGTTACTTGAAACCGCCTGGACGAGTGTAGTTCCCGGGGGAATGGCGTGATCGATCGGCCTACATCTTCCGTTTGGTTGATACAAAGGTACGGCAAGCGGCCGGCACGGATGAAGAGAGATGATGGGTGTTGATGGGAGATGATGTGAGATGATGTGTGTGAAAGTTTCCCGGCCAAAACGCGACTGAACGTGAGTGTTTTAGCTGTTTTTCTGTTGCGTATGTCCAGAGTTTTTCGTATCTTACGGACATTGTAATAACCTCTTAAACAATTCGTTATGCACCGACCCGATGACGACGACCGCCCCTTCCCTATCCGTAATTACACGAAAGCCGAGCTGGCCATGCTGTACTGCCCCGGCGAATGCGTGACCAATGCCCTGAACAACTTCTCGCGCTGGATGCGGCTCAACCGCCCGCTCACTGCCGAGCTCCGAAAGATAGGCTACAACAAGTACCGGCACCGCTACCTGCCCCGCGAGGTGGCGCTCATTGTGAAGTATATGGGCGAGCCGGGAGAGTGATGGCGAAATATCTCTCTCCAATCGCTGTTTTTTGTGAATTTTTCGTGTTTTTCTCGTTTTGTATCCGAAAACAGAGTATATTTGTCGGACAATAATGCAAAATACCCCAATAAAATGATCATTGAATTTAGTATTGGTAATTATCTGTCGTTCAAAGACCCTGTAACTTTCAGTATGCTTGCTTCCAATACTGTAAAAGAGTTAGAAGGAGAGAACGATGAGCTGAACAATGTCTTTACTGTTCCTCATAGCAAGGTGAAATACCTGAAGAGCGCTGCTATTTATGGAGCCAATGGCAGTGGGAAGAGCAATCTGTTTTCGGCCATTGGACTTTTTCGGATGCTCATTCTGGAGTCGTCGAAAGAAAGTTTGGCTGAAGATGAGATAAAAACGGTGCCTTTTTTATTCAGTTCGGCCACGGAGAATCAACCTTCTTTTTTTGAGATGATATTTATAATGGGGACGACCCGTTACCGGTATGGTTTTGAAGCCACACAAAAGGAAATTGTCTCCGAATGGTTGTTTGCCTTGAACCTGGAAGAATCGGCCAGAGAAAGCAGCTATTTCACGCGCGAATATCAGGAAATTAAAATAAACGCCAAAACTTTCAAGGAAGGAAAAGGAGTGGAAGCCCGCACCCGGAAGAACGCTTTGTTTCTTTCCTCGGTGGCCCAATGGAATGGAGAAAAATCCATTTCTATACAAAACTGGTTCAAAGACCAGATCAACATGCTGTCGGGCACCACGGAAAACACGTTGAGGTATACCGCCGAAAGGTTCCTGACGAATCCTCTGTTCAAACAACGAATCATTGATTTCATCCAACTGGTCGATTTTGGAATTGAAGATATTCACGTCGAAGAAAGGGTGTTGGGAAACATACTTCCCAAAGTTTCTACAAGCACGAAATATCCTAAACTGAATTATCTATTCGAGGAGTTGCAGGAAGAGCTTAAAAAAGCCATCACTGAAAGTGGGGCTAAAAATACTGAACCCAAACGAATAGATATCACATCGTATCATAAAAAGTACGATGAAGCCATGAACCTGATAGACTTGGCCGAGCTGAAATTCAGAATGGAATCGGCCGGAACACAGCTCCTGTTTGCCTTGTTGGGACCCTGGTTTGACACCTTAGAGCAAGGCAGCATTCTGATCATCGACGAATTTGGGAGCAGCCTGCATACCAAACTGTCTGTGGAGCTCATAAAAATGTTCCAATCCTCGATGAATACGAGCGCCCAACTTATTTTCGCTTCTCATGACACTAATCTGTTGCGAAACGATTTGTTCAGGAGAGACCAAATATGGTTTGTAGAGAAAGATGGCCAGACGGGCAGTTCCGATCTGTATTCGTTGGTCGAATATAAAATCAATCAGGCAACCAGTGTGCGCAATGATGCCTCCTTTGAGAAGGATTACTTGATTGGGAAATACGGAGCGATACCCTATTTCGGAGATATCAGCCGTTTTATCAATGAGTTCACTAATACGGCCGGCGATGACGAAAAAAAAGAATAAATTCGCCCCCCTTGGCGAAGACTCCCTTCTGCGAAAACAAAATACAAGGGAAGAAAAAAAGATAGCAGAAGAATTGGCCAAGATCGTTTTTAGCTTTAAAGATTTCGACAGAACGCAAATTCCTCCCGGGCAGTCCTATGGAGAATGGCAGGAAAATGAATTATTAGCCTGTATGCTCGAAAAGTTTGGCGCAATCTGTCAATGTAACATCGTTGAAGCTCAACAGCAAAAAATGATAAAAATATATCCCGGTTTCCCGGAAAATTCCGGATTCAAATATCCTAAGACTGTCAAGCAGGATGGAACGATCAAATGGGCTGTCATTATGAATATAGGTGGCCAGCAACCCAGAGTGGCAGGGCACGTTATCGGACATGTTTTCTACGTTGTATTTTTGGATGCGGAGCACCAATTCTTCCCGACAGAGTTGAAAAAAACCTGATGTTATAGGGCAGGAATTATCCTCATAGGAAAAATAATTATCCTCATGCGATAATTTTTTATCCTATGAGGATAATTTTTTTTCGCATGAGGATAATTTCACCACAGAGTCACAGGAGTTCCACAGAGTTTTTATTTTCGTTCGCCACTGTGTCACTCTGTGGCGAACGAAAGAATCTGTAATTATATATAATCGTTCCCGACTCCTGCCGAACGCCTCGGTATGGCGGGAGTCGATGCGGTTCCGGTGCT
>JAVBVI010000084.1:0-18366 GCA_031554505.1 Bacteroides sp.
CGTTGACAAACTCTTCCATTAAGATCTGGATGGTATTGTAGGCAATACCGGGATCATCCGAAGAATAGCTGACATTGAGTAGGTCACTGGCATCCCGACGATACACTTGAATGTTTTTCAGGGAGTTGTGGCTGAAATGCCGGTGGGTGTAATAAAACAATCCATAGATATAGTTTTCCTTGGTGGGACGCATGAAACTTCTCAAATTTTCCACCGTCTTGTCTTCACTGCTTTTGTCTATCAACGCCAGGATTTCTCTGCCTTGTTTACTGTTCTTGACATGGTCGTACATCGCCCGGTAGTTGCCTGCTGTGATGTAGTTGTTGTCTACCTCGGCATTCCCGTGGATCATGCAACGAGCATACAAACGGATGGATACACTCTGAAGAGTACTTTCGCTACGCATGATGTTGATCAAGTTGTCAATAGCATTCTGTGTAGCTGCCCAGTCTATTCTGGTTGAATTCTCAATGGAATAACCAGATACAACTCCTGTATAAACAGTGGCTTCCACGTGGTACAACTTCGGAAGATTCCGGGTGAACCAATAAGCAAAGAGGCCAATCAATATCGTTCCTAGTAATAAATACCAACGAATACGATATAAAAAACGGGTAAAGTAAAATATATATTCCATACTATTATTGTGTTAAGATGGTGGTGTTGGATAATAGTTCTAAAAGCAGTAAACTTTTGGTGAGTTCGAACATACTCTTTTCGAATGCTTCAAGCGCAACTGATTGTCTCTGTTTTTCCGTAGATAACATACTGGTATCAATAAGACCGGCAGAGAAATCTTTTTCCGCGATTTCGTATTGAAGATTGGCCATCAAGTAGTTTTCGGCGCTATGTCTTAGCACTACTATTTGTGAATTGGCCATGGAGTATTGCTCAATAATCTGCTTCTTACGTTCTTCGAATTTTAGCTCTCTGTCAAATTCAGAAGCTTTTACTGCTAATTTCTGCCGTTTTACCCGACTACCCAAATCAAATAACGCATCCAACGGAACGCTAATAGCCGCACCTATGGTGTAGCTATTCTGAGCTGTTGTGGTATACTCATAGGTTACAGGGGTACGCACGTCAGTGAAACTTAGGTCGTTTCCGTACATACCATACTGGTAGCTTCCCCTAATACTGAAGAAATTAAGAAAGGCTTTTTTCTCTTTAGACAGGAGTTTCTTCTCAACTTCTAGTTCGGCTTGCGCCTTTTGATAAATAGGTCCGCTTTTCGCATTTTCAAAGAGTTCGCTTAAGGGAGGAAGCTTAATGTTCTTATAATCTTCCAATGTTAAGCCAGTGTAACTACTGACATCCTGCGCCCGGACAATCTGTCCCGAGCCGAAAATGATTAGGATTAATAGTGTTAATTTGTGAAAGTACTTCATAATAATCAACTGTTTATTGTAAATATCGGCCAAATACTTGTATTATCTAGTTGCAAATATAGGTAATATTTTCATATATTAAGAACTTTAGTACATTTATTTTATGTGGTCTCTTAAAAAAACGCATTTTTGTATATCAAAATGCTTCAGTCATGTTCAGATAGAACAAACTTTGTTTATTTGTTGTGTTTCTTCCGATATCGAGACGGACGTTCATGCGGGGTTGTACTTCGATGCGCAGACCAACACCATAGTTGGGCAGAACTCCTTCAATATGTACGGGATTCGGTCCCATGAATCCACAACCAGCCCAGGCAGCAAAACCAAGACGGTTCAGCATTTTCTTCATCCAGGTGCTGGAATCTGTATTGATCATTTGGCGGTATTCGGCCATCAGAAGATGAGAGGTTTTGTCACGATATTGTCCCATGTAGTAGCCGCGTAAATCGAATGGGGTACCGCTGAGAACGTACTTCGTGAGTGGTACATCGCCGAAGACATTCTTGGTCTGGGCTGTCCAAGCTATAACTTTGCGTTTGCCCACTGATTTGTATTGGCGGTAGTCGAATTCCAAACGATAGAACTCATGATTGCTACCCAGGAAACGTTCGTAAGCAATGGTGCGGAAGTCGAGGTATACGCCGCGATAAGCGTTGGAAGGTACATCGCGGGTGTCGTATGTCATCAACAAGCCCAGTCCTGAGCTGAAGGCCTTGTAACCACTTTCAGTACCACCTCCGGCTACGTAATCGGGCTGAGTGACAAGACCTTTGGCTGGTTCGGACATTTTGTCGTAGCTTAGGTCTACCTGTGGACCAATGAAGAAGTCGCTCTTGCCTAAACGGAACAGGAACCACGGGTTGAACTGGGCTCCGCTGTAGCGGTACTGGCTGGTAGTGTCACTGCGTACATAGTCGCGGTTGGTGTCGTAGCCAATGCCATAAAAGTTGTCGCTTGAATTTTTATAACTGTACACGCCGAAGATGCGAAAACGGTCTCCCTTAAAGAAGAGCTGTGGTTTGGAGAATATATTCAGTCCGCCTTTGAACAGGAAGGCCACGTTGACAGGTACCACAGAACGTTTCAGCAGTGTGTCCGACGGGACCATGCTGAACGTGAGTAGAGCACTACCGCCGAGGAGCATACCGAAGTCGGGTGTATAGCTTGGCCCGCCTAGGATATTGTAGTGTAGATTACGTTGTACTTTGGTTTTTGAGGAAGTAACGGTGGAGTCGTTCGTGAGCAGATCCATTTGTACGGATACACCGGTAGTAAATTGGTCGTCTTTGATGTTGACCATCGTCCCATCTTGTGCGTAGATGCCTGCGAGAGGGAGAATTAGAAGCCATATAGCAATCAGTCTTTTCATTTTTCAGAGGGTGGTTATTGGTAAAATCTCAGCTAAGGTAAGAATTATATCTCAAACTCAGTGACTGAATGCCTTAAAATGCGGTTTTGGCTTATTCGATATAGGCTTTTATGGTTTCTTTCAAGTGGGTTCGTTCACGGTTGTTTGGATTATTCTGTCTTAATTAATGAATTAACGATTTTTCTTTAAAATTGTTCTGGATGGGGTGGAGTTCTTCTTTTTCAATGGGCTGGTGGCATCTTTTCTTTCTTCTTTGTATCCAGGCAAAGAAGAAAGAAAAGATACAACGCATCACATTTGCTCGTAGTCTTTGGCAAGTCCGCCTTCGCTGGTTTCTTTATATAAAGAAGGCAAGTCGTGCCCGGTTTGCTTCATTACCTGTACTACTTTATCGAATGATACCCGGTGCATGCCGTCGGTAAATGTGGAGTAGATGTTGGCATCCAGTGCTCGCGCTGCTGCGTAGGCATTGCGTTCGATGCAAGGAATCTGTACCAACCCGCAGACTGGGTCGCATGTCATGCCAAGGTGATGCTCCAGTCCCATTTCTGCTGAGTATTCTATCTGTGCCGGGCTGCCACCAAACAACTGATTTGCTGCTGCTGACGCCATGGCGCATGCCACACCTACCTCGCCTTGACAGCCAACTTCGGCTCCAGAAATCGATGCGTTGTACTTTACGATATTGCCGAATAGTCCCGCCGTGGCCAATGCCCGCAGGATACGTATGTCACTGAAATCCCGACTCTTGTACAGGTGATACAGTACTGCCGGAACCACCCCGCACGAACCGCATGTAGGTGCCGTCACGATTTTTCCGCCCGAAGCGTTCTCCTCGCTTACGGCCAGTGCGTAGGAAAACACCAGACCGCGCGAACGTAATGAATCCTTGTATCCCGATGCGCGGATGAAGTACGTGGCTGCTTTTCGTCGCAGGTTGAGCGGTCCGGGCAGTACACCTTCTTCTTCCAAACCACGGCGGATGGACTCTTTCATCGTGTCCCACACCGTTTCGAGATAGTCCCAAATATCAGTTTCTTCGCATTCCTTGACATACTCCCAATAGCTCTTTCCGGTACGTTCGCACCAGTCTAGGATGTCGGTCATGTTGTTCATGGCGTATACATTGGGAGTTTCGATGGCTTGGCTGTTACTTTCTGCCAGAGCACCACCTCCTACACTGTACACTGTCCAACTTTCGGTGGTGCAGCCCCGCTCATCAATGGCAGCGAAAGTCATACCATTGGGGTGGAAGGGGAGGAATATCTTGGGTTGCCAGATGATTTTCACTGGTGCTGTGGGTTGTAGTGTATCAATGATGGCCACATCCGTCATGTGTCCTTTGCCAGTGGCAGCCAAACTACCGTACAGCGTCACTTGGAACGCGTGTGCTTGTGGGTGATGTTCGAGGAAGATTTCAGCAGCTTTGCGTGGTCCCATCGTGTGACTGCTCGATGGGCCTGTACCGATGCGGTATAATTCTTTGATTGATTTCATATATTACTTATTATTTGTTGTGCATTCTCCCCAATTAATACCATTTCTTTCGCCGGAAGAACCAGTAACAGGCTAGTCCGGCCATAGCCATCACGAACCAGGCGAAGGCGTATCCGTACGTCCAGTCCAGCTCTGGCATCACTCGGAAGTTCATGCCCCAGACACCTACGAGGAAAGTTAGCGGGATGAAAATGGTGGACACTACAGTGAGTCGTTTCATGATGTCGTTCATCCGCAGGTCGTTGTTCGAAATGTATAGGTCGACGAGCGAGGAAAGCGTTTCGCGGCATATCTCAATGGTTTGCAGGACGAATTGCAGGTGATCGTTCACGTCGTTGAAGAAGGCGCGGGTGGTCCGGTGAATTAGTAGGTCCTCCGTACGGAGCAGCTTCGTATACTGCTCTTTCAACGGAAGAATAGCTTTCTTCATCGACATATATTGGCGGCGAAGGGTCTGGATTTGCTTACCGATGTCCCGTCCGTTAGTGATGGTGAGCAGTTCTTCTTCGAGATCTTCCAAAGCGTCGGCAATGGAGGAGATGGTGGCAATGTAGTTGCCCATCACGTTGTTCAGCAATACGCTGAGCAGATAATCTGTCTGTCGGCCGCGAATGTGCAGGACGTCGTTCGTCAAGGCTGTATGGACGTCTTCAAAGAAAGTCGTCTCGTCTTCCAGAAAGGTTAGGACAAAGTTTGCTCCCAGGACGATACTGACTTGCTGGTGTTGTAATTCCTGTCGCTTCTCATTTAGTTGGAAAAGTTTCAGAATGAGTACGATGTACTTGTCGTGATCCTCTATCTTGGTGGGATGATGGGCGTTGAGAATGTCTTGTAGTGTGAGGAAATCAATCTCGAAATGGCGACAAATCTCTTGGATGGTATCAGTGTCGCGCAGACCGTTCACTTGTAGCCAGTTGATGTGGTCGGGCTTCAGTGCTGTAAGGATTTGAGCGAATCTGCCGGACGTAGTATCGTGCATCTCCGCGGCATTGTACGTGCAGAGGTGCAGACGGGTAGGGGACTGGCTGGTGCCGGTGTAGATTAGCTTTTCGCTTAAGAGATTGTTCTTCATGTGCCGAATAATTACGTTATAAAAATTCGTTGCCGCAAAGGTAACAGATTTCTATAGGAGAACAAGGTTTTTGCTGGTTTTGTTTGGGAGCAGGCAACTCTACATCATGAGGTTGCCTGCTTTGAGAAAACGAAGTCTACGCAAAATCCACTACTGTGATACCCGCTCCGCCAAACTGCACATGCTCGTCTGCAAAATGCCGGACGCTGGGAACCGTGTCCAGATATTGTCGTATCAATGTTCGCAGAATACCCGTTCCTGTGCCGTGGAGTATTCGTACACGGTCCATGCCTACGAGGATAGCGTCATCGATGAAGTACGTCACAGCCTGCAATGCTTCGTCCCCGCGCATACCTCGTACGTCGATATCCTGTCTGAAGTTGAGCTTTTTCTCGTACATCTGGTCGTGTGTCTGCGTGCTGACAAAGGTGCTTTTTTGCGCCTCGGGCTTCACGGTCTGGGCGTTGGTACGTTCCAAACGGTCTATCTTGACGGTGGTTTTCAGGTTACCGAAGACTACCGTAGCGTTCTTGCCATTGATTTCCTGTATCTCGCCTGGGGTGGTCTGACCTTTCAGTTTCACGCGGTCGCCCACAGTGAGTGGGGTGACTTTGGGCGTTTGCGGAGTGGCGATGACCCCTATTGCTGGTTCAGTTCCTTGTATCTTCTTGTTTTGCTTCCGATCCTGTTTCTCCTTCAGTTTCTCCATCTTACGAACTATCTTGTCCTCCTTGTCCTGTGCGGTGAGTCGTTCCAGCGACTCGCGGAAGTCGTTCAGTTCCTGCCGTACAGTACGCGTCTTTTCCTTCTCGGCCTGCGCTTCCTTGATGCTGCGAATGGTGTTCTCAATACGTGCGTTCGATTCCTGGAGCATTCGTTCCGCTTCTTCCTTCGCCTGGCGGATGATCTCCTTGCGCGATCGTTGCAATTCCTCCAGCTCTTTCTGGTAACGCTCGATGGTATCCTCCATCTGTTTCTCCCGCTGACGGATGTTCTGCCGCTTGCCTTCCCAATAGCGCTTGTCGCGCACGATGTCCTGCAGGTACTTGTCGGCATTGATGTACTCGCTACCTACGATGTCCGATGCGTCGGCAATGACATCCTCTGGCAAACCTATTTTGCGTGCTATCTCTACGGCAAACGAACTGCCCGGATTACCTATTTGAAGCTGAAAAAGTGCCTGCATCAGATGACGGTCATAGAGCATCGCCCCGTTCACTACTCCTTCGTGGTCCTCGGCAAAGTGTTTTAGATTTTGGTAGTGCGTGGTGATGACGCCGAACGTGTGCCGGTCGTTGAACCGTTTTAGCACCGCTTCGGCGATGGCGCCCCCTATCTGCGGCTCTGTCCCGCCGCCGAACTCGTCGATCAGGATCAGGCTCTGCTCATTGCACCCGCGCATCATGTTTTTCATGTTTGTCAGGTGCGAGGAATAGGTGCTTAGGTCATCCTCGATGGACTGCTCGTCGCCTATGTCTATAAAGATACTCTGGAAAATGCCTGCGCGGCTGGCTTCGTGCATCGGCACCGGCAGTCCACATTGTAGCATGTATTGCAGCAATCCCACGGTCTTGAGGCAAACCGACTTTCCACCTGCATTCGGTCCTGAAATGATAAGAATACGTTGCGTATGTGTCAGTTCGATGTCCAGTGGTACTACTTTCTTGCCATGGCGGGTCAGTGAGATTTGCAGTAGCGGATGGATAGCAATGCGCCAATCCAGTATCTGAAGGTTTTCAAGCGACGGCTTCGCACTAGCCGTTTGCAGGGCAAAGTGGCTCTTGGCACGGATAAAGTCTATTTCAGCCAGGAATTCGTACGATTGTAGGATTTCCGAGATAACCGGACGTAACGTGCTAGAAAACTCCATTAGGATGCGGATGATCTCGCGGCGTTCCTCGCCTTCGAGCTCGCGGATGCGGTTGTTGGCTTCTACTACCTCAGCGGGTTCGATGAAGACGGTCTTTCCGCTGGCCGACTCGTCGTGCACGATACCCTTGATTTTTCGTTTCAGTCCCGGTGCTACGGGTATTACTAACCGTCCGTCGCGCATAGTCGGCATCACATCCTTCTCTACGTAACCCTCCGTTTGGGCGTTGCGCAGGATGGCGTTGAGTGAACGCGAGATACCGCTCATGGTACTGGCCAACTCACGGCGGATGCGCGAGAGCTCCGACGAAGCATTGTCTTTTATCTTACCATATTTATTCAGTATGCCGTCAATGCGGGAGATGAGCTGTGGAAATACCGCAATGTCGCCAGCCAACCGTTGGAGGGCAGGGTAGGACGTACCCTCATCCTCGTCCTCGCGTTGGAGGAATTTCACGATGTCGCGTATGGTTTCCAGCGAGCGCCTGAAGTCGAATAATTCCTGCTCGTCCAGGTACATCCCTTCGATGCGCACGCGTTTCAGTGACGGACGTACATCGAAGAAATATTGGTCGGGGAATGCGTCCTCCTCCTGAATGATGCGTACGAACTCCGTGACGAGGTTCAGCCGTTCGTTTACTTCGTCGAAGCGATCGGAAAAAATCATGTCCGTCACCCGTTCTTCGCCTAACGTGCTGAGACACTTGTCTTTTAGCAATTGTCGTATCTGGTCAAAGCCTATTTTTTGCTCAAAATTCTGAGGGTATATCATCTCTTTGTTTGTTCTATTATTTTGCAAAAGTACATTTTTTTTGCGAAAAAATTATGGAAACATTTGCGGAATTAAAAAAGATCCGTACCTTTGCACCGCTTTCAAAGGAAAGCACTTCTGAAAAGGAGTTTGGAGAGATGGCAGAGTGGTCGATTGCGGCGGTCTTGAAAACCGTTGAACTGCGAGGTTCCGGGGGTTCGAATCCCTCTCTCTCCGCAAATAGGTCTGAAAATCAATGACTTGAAAAATTAACACCCAATTTTACACCCAAAAATGTAAAATTGGGTGTTTTGTTATATTAGATATAAATCAGCCAATGCAGAATGTAATAAATGGCTATCAATTTAGGATCAGCGGATCTTCCAGGTTGTCGCTCCTTTAATTCTCATCCAACTGACCCCAAACGTTTGTACGGTCGCTAGATTGTAACCTGTATACCGTCTTACAGTATATTTTCAAAACTTTTTCCATTCAAAATTTTTGAAACCACTTTCTTCTGCCCACTTTCGCCAAGCTACCTCCAAAATTTCATTGTCTCGCAATCCTTTTGGGTTTTTATATGTATTTAATTTGCTGTTAAAATCTCTTTCGTGTGTTTCTAAAATATGCAAATTAATATATTGATTTTTTGCACTACGATAAGCAGATAAGCCTAGAGATTTTTCTTTTTCAAGAGCCGTTTCTATATTTACGCCATGATTTATACAATATTGTCGCACTTTGTTAATTTCGGAACTGCCAAAATAAAATTGGCGATTTGAGCCCGCATTCCAATATTCCAAATAGCCATCTGTGAAAATGTAAATGTGATTTTCATAACTTATAAAGGTGGTATCTAGTCCATTTGTTAAAAATGTATTTTGCTTTACATTTTTCTCATCTTCAATCTTTTCAATCAAAATACTGATTAAATCCAAACCGAGATTTTTTGTGCTATCATATTTGGCTTTGACAGTGCTTTCAAATTCATCGAGTTTTTCAACTAAACCACACCCAACATATTTTCCTGTCGAATTTACAAATTGTTGTTTATCACCAAGATTTTTAATTTGGTCAACATCAACAGATACGGTAACTTTTTCGGAAAAAGGAGAGAAAGTAATACAAGATTTATCGCCAATCTTTTCGCCCGGCTTTACGCATTCGTTTTTGAAAAATTGAACTATTTTTCGAATTTCGTCAATGTCTTTCGGTGGAAATTGCTGATTTGGAGTTCCACCGTTAATAAATGGTTCAATTCGGTCGGACAGATCGGAAAGTATAACAATATTCTGATATGTCAAATGCTTGTTTTTCGATTGGGGCAAACAAGATACAAACAAGATAATTGCCGAAAAAAAGACTATAATTTTTCTCATTGCTCTAATTAATTTCTTACTATTTGCTCTATTTCGCTTACTCTTTTTGTAACTTCATTTTCAGAATAATAGTCCGGTAAATAATCTATAAAACCCGATTTGTAGGCTGAAATAACAGTACCAAGAATTTCATCTGTAAAAATTTTGCCGCTCGTAATTCTCGCATTGAAATCGTCAAAAATGGTTTTTATATGTTTTGATAAATCTGCGAATTTATTTTCTATTTGATTTTGACGGTTATTCATTTCTTTTTCTAAATCCAAGACTTTTTCGCCATTTTCCTTTAACGAGTTGTTTTTCTCGTCAATTTTGTTAGTTAAAATATCTTTTTCTGCATTCAGTTCTATCAATTCTTCTTCTAAAAATTGAATTTTCCTTGCTTTTTCTGCATCTACGATTTCTCTTTGTGATTTTTTGTAAGCATTGGAAACATAGTTGATTAAAAAGTGTGTAACAATAAGAGGCAACATTCCAAATACAAATATTAACCAAAATTCGCCGTGTCGCACAACTTCCCAAATTTGCATTTGAGATTCTTGTCCAACTAATAAACTTTTGATTTCATCTGTATTGATAGCAACCATTGTAGCAACCAGAATATCAAAAATCAATACACCAATCCAAAAACAGAAAATATTTATCCACTTGTTTTCACTACCAAGTAATTTTAAATTTGACAATGAAATCGGAATCAAAAAGAAAAGCACAGCCATTATGCCAAACAATGTTCCTTCTTGGGTAAATATTTTTATAATAGCATTTGCATCAACAAGTTGTGGTAGTCCCGGATTTATTCCTGCCTCTAATGAAGCCCGAATTATATTGGCTTCAAAAAATACTTTATACATTGCCGAGGCAAAAAATATTGATAAATAGTAGGTAAAAACGCATAAGCCAATTAGAGACAAAATAGTACCAACAGTCCAAAATTTCTTTACAACAAATGATTGTTCTAATGATTTTAGTTCGAGTTTATTCTTGTCAATCTCCTTATTTATTTGAGACAAACCCTTTTCTCCTGTGTTTTGGTTACCTGTTTCTAACACAGATTTTTGCTGCTTTATTTCTTCGTTTTTATCTGAAATTTGTTTTTTCTCCAAATCAATCTCACGCTTAACTGTACTTATTTCAGTTAATTTATCAGATTCCAAATCAGTTTTTTTACTTTCAAATGCAGAGTTAATATTGGAAGTTAGAATGTTTTTTTTGCTGCTCAAACTATCATCTGTAGCAAAAACACGAATTTTTTCCTTGATATTGTTGTATTCGGACTTGAATATATCAATATTCCCTTCACTTTCTTTGGATTTTTCAAATCCTTGTTTTTTGTAATCTTCGGTGTTAATTTGTGCTGACAAATAAACAAGATTGTGTAATTGTTGAGCAAAAGCATCAACGAAATTTGTGGGTTGTATTTGTTGCATATTGTTTTGTATTTGCACTGTTGTTACATTTACATCTATGTTGTGGTCGATATTATATTTTAATCTCTCAAATTCTGCAAATAATTGTTTGTAAACAGTGAAATTGTCTGAAATATTTACATTTTCGACATTGTTATTACTTGCATTATAAGAATAATTGTATGAGCCGTTCATAGAAATTTTGTTATCAATAAGGCAAAATTTATGGTGCATCATTCCTCTTTCATCGCCTGTATCAAAAGCGTGTACACTTATATTTGCATCCACTAACATTTGTTTTACTGTTTCATTTTGGGTGTTTGAGGAAAGAATAATATCAACTAATACATTTCGACTTTTTGCACCAATAATTGCATTAGCAATATCTCTGTCAGTAAACCACGCCATTGCGAGATAAACACATTGCCTTGCGTTATTTATTTCAGAAATAATTCTTCGTTTTATTTCTGTTCCGTTAGTGATAATTTCGTTCATATTCAATCATTCTAAATTTATTGTTGTGTTTGGCTCTCCTCATCCTGCAAACAAAGAAGCGTGAAACTGCCCGTTATTGCTTATCTATATCTTCCGGCTCTGGTAAACCGTTTCATCCAAATAAGCACGAACAGTCCACGCCCTATGAGCGCGAACCTTCGCAACCTTATTCTCGGATGAAATTTACCAGATTTCGAAGATATGAGAATAAGAGCTAAAAAAAGCTCAATTATTTTTTAATTAATATATTATATTTCTATTTGTATTTTATATTATCATTTTCAAACTGCTGCAAAGCTAGCAAATATTTAGGATATAGCCTCTATTACATCTTAATTCCTTTGTTTTTACCTATTTCCGGCTCCTGTTTTATCTTAATTCCTATGCTTTCCTGAAACTCCTTGTACTTCTGTCTGAACCAACTTGTATCGCCAACTCCGTCAATCGTCAACCGAAGTTTGTCCGGTTCGTTTACTGACGGTTTGATTTCGGCGACCGAATGTTCTGTTTCAAAATGTCGGCTGTACTCGGATGAATAGAGTTTTCCTTTGAATCCAACCGGTTTCATCTCCAGTATAGCCTTTGTCAGGCTTTCACTGAACCCCAGATGTCGGCAGAGGTTTTCTATACGGAGTAACTCCTTTATCTTCGGGAACAGGGAGTAAATCTTGTCTAGTTCTTGACGGAGCTTGTCTATAACTTTGGTCTGCTCCTTCTCTTTGGTCTGGATTTGTTCTTTCAGATTGTTGACCTCTGTGTGCAATCCGGCATTTTCAGATTTCAACACCTCTATTTCCTGTTGCTGCCGTTTCACCTTCGATGTGCCAATCATGGAACCTATACCGTCCATGATATTGGAGCCAACATCGGCGGCTTTACTTTTGAACTCTTCGGTCTTCAGTTGCCCCTTTGCCTGATTGAGATTTTCTTCCGTCTTTTTCAGTTCCGATTCTTTCTGCTGTTTTAGTTCTTCTGCCTGAATAGATTTCTGCTTGGCTTCCAGTTCCTGCCGTTTGAATTCTTCTATGCTTTGTCGTTTGGATTCTTCTACGGCAAACAGTAAATCGATGTTAGTCTGCAAGTCTTTGGTTTCCAATGCGAGGTTTCTATGGTATTCCGTTGCGGTGATATGCCGGGCTTCCGAACCCTTGATTCCCCGTTCCAAACCGTATTTTTGCATGGCTTCAGCATAGGTATCCTGATATCCTGTCAATTTATTCCTTGCCATTACATCGTCGGCACACAATCGAGGTTTATTCGGGTCTTTCTTTTTATATTGGCGTTTGGGCGTTTGCTCCGGTTGTTCCTTATTCGATTTCTTTTTTCTCCGCTCCCCCCATCACTTTGCTTTTCGGAGAAATGGGCCGTTGCATGGAACCCGATACGTCGCAGGCCACCAACACCTTTGTCGATTCACCGAAACCGGCAATGTTTCCGGCAGCTACTTTCACCGCTTCTTCCAACGCGTTCATTACCTTAGAAGCATAACCGGAACTGATTTGCGACAATTCCCTGTACGCAGCCAGGAAACGGAACGGCAATTGTTTGGACCGAAGCACTTTTTCCCGGGAACTGATCGTTTCACAAACCCGGTCGATATGATTCAAAGAAACTTCTGACTCCAATATATTGCGAAGGTTCCGCAACAAAGCCATATAACCTACTTTTCCGCTATCGATCAGTTCTTCCCATTTTTGAGTGAAAGCTGCTTTTTTAGCTTCTTCCGATTCAAATTTGTTCTGTCCCAAAGCTGACAATTCCGTCTCCCAGGTATATGGAGTTTGCAAGGTACCTTCAACGATTTTGTTGAAAACCATCTGCTGACCGTCATCTTTTGCTTTCGGGTGAACCAGGAACAAAGCATCCCGCAATTTGATTTCTGCATCGCGGTTGTACTTGGCGAACTGGTATTCATCGAATTTGTTGAACGCATTTTGCAATCCCGCCTGCAACTGTTTGGACAGGCGGTTCAGCTTTTTGGTATCCTTCCGCTCGTTTGCCAGTTGGTAGTAAGCCAACAATTCGGTGATTTCATCCGCACGTTGAACGATCCGTGTTGTCATTTGACACAGCAACGAATCTCCCGTGTGAACTTTGGCCAGTTCTACGGCCAACACCAACGGTATGGAACGGAGGTTCATTTGCTCTCTTGCATACACCGCCAAACGGGCCACAAATTGCGGGTCATTCTCTCCAATCAGTTTACGAAGGGATTCCAATCGCTCGGAAGCTTTTTCGTAAAAGGTATCGCTCAAAGAGGATGTTACCACGGCGGTGTACAAGTTCCACTCCGGAGATAATTGGTAAGCAGGTGCCTGTTCGTAATTCACAACCTGATTTTTTCCTTTGCTGATAAGATTGAATTTCATAACTTTCTGTTTTTATCGTTTGACTTTGCAAAGATATTTTCATAGGTGCGCAATCTTTTTGCGTAATGAAAATTATTTTCTACTTTTGCAGAAAATGATTTGTAATTCACTGGATTTCAGACAAATGTTTTATGAGAAAAATAAAAAGAAAATTTGGCTGGAGCGTTCTCCTTATTATTATAGTGGGATTCCTTATTCCCCAACGGTTTACTATGCCTGTAGAAGGAGCTGATAGTAAGAGCTACAACGCAAATACATTCTGGTACTATCCCTGGGGAAAATCGGTCACACATAAAGGGGTTGATATTTTCTCCAAAGAAGGTACGAATATCTGTTCTTCAACTCCCGGGCTGGTCATTGCTTCCGGTGAAAATGGTAGGGGAGGGAACTTCGTACTTGTTTTAGGTGCTAAATGGAGAGTCCATTATTTTGCACATTTAAAAGATATATATGCCCAACCATTTACATGGGTCAATAAACGTAAGCCAATTGGAACCGTAGGAAAAACAGGGAATGCAGCCACCACTCCGGCGCATCTTCATTACGCCATTGTTACTTTAGTGCCATATCCTTGGCGTATTGACGGTGATAAACAAGGATGGAAGAAGATGTTTTATTTGAATCCGATCGATTATTTGAAATAAGAAAAACCAAAATAATTATGCCTGCCAACAGAAACGCACTCATCCGTTATAAAACCATCGATACCTGCTTGCGCAACCGTTATCGCCAATGGACGCTGGAAGATTTGATCGATGCCTGTTCCGATGCCCTTTACGAGTTCGAAGGAATCGAAAAAGGCATCAGCAAACGTACCATTCAACTGGATATTCAGTTGATGCGCAGCGAGAAACTGGGCTATAATGCTCCGATTATTGTCTACGAAGGAAAGTATTATACGTATGAGGACCCGAACTACAGCATCACCAATACGCCGCTTTCCGAACAGGACCTGAAAGTCATGTCGGAAGCCGTGGAAGTTCTTCGTCAATTCAAAGGATTCGGTTACTTTACCGGAATGACCGATATCGTCAGCCGGTTGGAGGACCATGTGACTTCTGCCCGGCAGCATACCATTCCGGTGATTGATTTTGAGAAGAATGAGAGCCTGAAAGGGTTGGAGCATCTGGATACTGTTTACCATGCGATTGTGGGTAAGCAGACATTGAATATCAAATACCGTTCTTTTAAGGCCCGTTCAGCAGGAACAATCGTCTTTTATCCTTATTTGCTCAAGGAATACCGCAACCGTTGGTTTGTTTTCGGACTGGAAAAACGAAGCGGTACCTTACGGAACCTTGCTCTCGACCGCATTCACGGATTGGAAGTTTCAACCGATGAACCGTTCGTCGAAAATACACTGTTTGATCCTTCCACTTTTTTCAATGATTTGGTAGGCGTTACGAAAAGCCTTAACACCAAAGCTGAGAAGGTTCGCTTTTGGGCAGGTGTTGGCGATGCTCCTTATATCCTGACCAAACCGATTCACCGCAGCCAACAATTGATAGAACGAAACACGGATGGTAGTATGGTTTTTGAGATCGAAGTGGTCATCAATCAGGAGTTGCAGCGGGAATTTCTGGGGTTTGCAAATGGGGTGAGAATATTGGAACCGCCGCATCTGGTTGATTTAATGAAGGCAAAGTTGAAAAGGGCCAGTGAGAATTATTCACTGTAAAGACAGTGTGCATACCAATCAAAAAAAGTAATGAAGTCATTTGCAAAATATGTAGCCAAACAGTTCGGCAATCCATCAGGTATAGGCGGTACGATTATTCATTTTATAATGAATAAACTGTTGAATGTTCCCAAACAAATCATAGAGAAGTACAAAGGGCATCCTGTTTGTGAGAAAAATGGGACTTTTGCTCCCAGCTCTGGCACCACGACACGCTGTCTCCCATGATTGTAACTCCGGAAAATGGCAATAAGAGCACAAAGAATGCTTTCATTTTTTAGCTATCCTGTACAGCCTTCCTTCATCTGTTACAGCGTAAAGCGCCCCATCTTCCCCTTCGCCTACATCCCGAAACCGCTGATTTTCATTTGTGAGCAACCGTTCTTCACCGATGACTTTATTGTCTTTCAGTACAATACGGGCGATATGTTTGCTATTCAATCCCCCTATAAATAGGTTGTTTTGCCATTCGGGAATAGTGGGCGAGCTATAAAATGTCATTCCGCTGGGCGAAAGTACCGGATCCCAATAGTATACGGGCTGTTCGAGTCCTTCTTTTTGTGTGATGCCTTCACCTACGGGTTGTCCGCTATATTCGATTCCGTAAGTGATAGTAGCCCACCCATAATTCTTACTGGGTTTTATCAGGTTAATCTCATCACCTCCGCGAGGTCCCATTTCCGACAGCCATAATTCCTGAGTAACAGGGTGGATAGCCAACCCTTGCGGGTTTCTATGCCCGTACGAATAGATTTCGGGCAGAGCCCCTTCGGTACCAACAAATGGATTTCCATCCACCGGTTTCCCATTGGGTGTAATATGAATAACTTTGCCATATCCATTGTCAAGCAACTGGGCTTTGGACCGGGTTGCCAGGTCAGAGCGTTCACCGGTCGATACGAAAATATTGCCATCATTATCGAAAACGATACGGCTTCCGAAATGCATGCTGTTATCATAGTAGGGGATGGCCCGGTAAATAATCTGAAAGTTTTCGACTCGTTTCTCGTCAGCTGAAAGCGTTCCTTTTCCTACAGCAGTCAGTGAACCCTGAGACGTGCTTTCGGCCAGCGTAAAATAGAGTATCCGGCTTATTTCGAAATCCGGCGCGGGAGCTACATCCAGCAGTCCTCCCTGTAACCTATCATCTACTTCGGGAAATCCTGTAATAGGATTGCTAAGTTGTCCGGTGGTGGTGGCGATGCGTAGTGTACCTGCTTTCTCGGTGATGGCCAACCGACCGTCGGGAAGAGATGTCACCGCCCATGGTTTGAACAGTCCGTCCGTAAGGATGGTCACTTGATATGGAGTGGTTGTTTTTACAGCTGCCACTCGCGTCTGCCCTTCAAATGCCGGTTTATAGTTGGTATTGGGCTTTTGAGTTTCCACAGGAGGTAGAGTTTGATTCTCTTCTTCCTGCTGGGTACTTTGATTGCAGTTGGCGAATGCAGATAGAATAATCATTGATGATACGCCTGCCAATATCGTTCTAAAATAGTTCATATCTGGTGCTTTTAAGTTAGTAGGCTACTGAGTTGCTCATACATTTCTTTTCATAACAATTTGTGTGACAGACTTGTTTATGAATCAGGCCGTCAGGTATATGATATGGCAAAGATTCCGGAAATAACTATCCATGCTTTCAATTGTTTTTAGGCAATAACCATTTTATCACAAAGCTTATTTACGGTTAATCCTGTTTTCATATATTATTTTCCGGCTAAATTGTACTTGTATCCTCCCGAAACCTCATCCTTCACTATTTTTCCCGGCTGCGGTATCGGTGTATGCATCCCTATCACGGCTATGTCCTTGCCGGAGAGATACTCCAGCACTTTAAAACGTGTTTCCCGCGCCAGGTCGGGGTTGGCGTCGAAAGTTACTGCTATTTCGGGATGCGACGTCTGTATCGTCAGTGAAAACGTGAGGTCTCCCCATATCAGCAGTTTTTTGCCACCATCTGAGAGGAGGAACATGATATGTCCCGGGGTATGGCCGTAAGCCTCTATCGGGAAGATGCCGTCGCCGTAATTGCCGTCGAGCGCAAGACCTTGTACTTGTTTAATCTTGGTGCCGTATTGTGCTAGAACTTCCTGTGCCGCCTGGAAGCTATTGTTTTTGGTAACGGGTAGCTTATTCATTTCGGTTTCACTGGTCCAATAGGCGACTTCCCTTTCGCTTACGGTTACCGAGGCATTGGGGAAAGCAGGTTCTCCGTCCGTCAGCATGCCCCCGATATGGTCTCCATGCATGTGTGTCAGCAATACATGGTCAACATCCCGGGGCTCGATGCCGAGTTTCTTTAGATTTCCGAAGATATTCCGGCCGTAGCCGGTGTCGATTAGCCATATTTTTCCTTTTCCTTTTATCAGTACCGCGTGGGTATCGAAAGGGAAAGTGCCGTTCGGGGCATATTGGGCTGTTATATCTGCCGGGACTTCTACCAATAGGCCGACGTCCGCGTTGCTGTCACCTTCGGTAAGAAAGAATACTTCATAATTGCCCACTTTATAACCGTCGGACACGTCACTTTCCTCCTGAGCTGCGCAAATGGCGACTGTAGACACCATAACTGCACTATTTATATTTTTTTTTATCATGACAAATCAGGTTTATTGTTTATTTATAGTTGCTGTTTAAAAGTTCAATCAATTTTAATTCTGTAAATAACACGAATGACAGCAAAATGTTTGGGAAGAATATTGCCAGAGAGCCATCTGTTTTTGCTAAGTAATCGTAAAAAATAAGTTGGTACATTTTATGTGAATCAGTAGCTGATCTTATATTTAAGTCCTTGGCCCAGCGGGCCAATGTGTCCGTAGCCGTGGGTGTAAGCCCACGGGGCCCATGTATCTTACCTATGCGCCACGTAGTGGTGCCGTGTACAAGACTTAGAACCTATAACAGCACCACTATGTGGCGCGTAATGGGGTACACAGGGTACCGTGGGCTTACACCCAGTCGTGTTCGGAAGATGTATCCTGTGCTCAAAGACGGCCTCCCCACCCCTCATTATTGTCCCCCAAAAAGGAAAATTCAAAAACGGGGTATGTTATCAACCGTTTTTATTGCAACCTGTTGATAAATAAATATTTA
>JAVBVI010000019.1:0-19696 GCA_031554505.1 Bacteroides sp.
ATAAACATAAGGAGTATCGCAATGGAATATAATTTCAGGGAGATCGAAAAGAAATGGCAGAAAAGATGGGTCGACGATCAGACCTATCAGGTAAAAGAAGACAGCTCAAAAGAGAAATTCTACGTGTTGAACATGTTCCCCTACCCGTCGGGAGCCGGACTACATGTGGGACATCCGCTGGGATACATCGCTTCGGATATCTATGCCCGTTACAAACGCCTGCAGGGATTCAATGTACTGAACCCGATGGGATATGACGCTTACGGACTTCCTGCCGAACAATATGCCATCCAGACCGGACAGCATCCGGCCATCACTACCGTCAATAACATCAACCGCTACCGCGAGCAGTTGGACAAGATCGGTTTCTGTTTCGACTGGAACCGCGAAGTACGCACCTGCGAACCGGAATACTACCACTGGACGCAATGGGCCTTCATCCAGATGTTCAACAGCTACTATTGCAACGACGAAAAACAAGCCCGCCCCATCGCAGAACTGATCGAAGCATTCGCACAGGTAGGTACCGAAGGCATGAACATCGCCTGTGGCGAGGAGCTCAGCTTCACCGGCGAAGAGTGGAAAACTAAAAGCGATAAGGAGCAACAGGAAATCCTGATGAACTACCGCATCGCTTATCTCGGCAATACGATGGTCAACTGGTGCCCGGCACTCGGAACAGTACTGGCCAACGACGAGGTAGTGGACGGCGTGTCGGAACGTGGCGGTCACCCGGTGGTGCAGAAAGTAATGCGCCAATGGTGTCTGCGTGTATCGGCATACTCACAACGTCTGCTCGACGGACTGGACACGGTAAACTGGACCGACTCACTGAAAGAGACACAGCGCAACTGGATCGGCCGCTCGGAAGGTGCCGAAATGAGTTTCAAGGTGAAAGATTCGGATATTGAATTCACCATATTCACCACCCGTGCCGATACGGTGTTCGGGGTGACGTTCATGGTACTGGCTCCCGAAAGCGAACTGGTGGCCCAGCTCACCACGCCCGCACAGAAAGCGGAAGTAGCTGCTTACTTAGACCGCACGAAGAAACGTACCGAACGCGAACGCATTGCCGACCGCAGTGTGAGCGGCGTGTTCTCGGGCAGCTACGCCATCAACCCGCTGACCAACGAAGCCATTCCGGTATGGATCAGCGACTACGTACTGGCCGGATACGGTACAGGCGCCATCATGGCGGTACCTGCACACGACAGCCGTGACTATTCGTTTGCTAAACATTTCGGTCTCGAAATACGTCCCCTTATCGAAGGATGCGACGTGAGCGAAGAAAGTTTCGACGCCAAAGAGGGTATCATGATGAACTCTCCCCGTCCGGGCGCTGCCGAAGGCGGACTGGTACTGAACGGCCTGAACGTGAAGGAAGCCATCGCCAAAACCAAAGAATACATCCGTGAATCGGGATTGGGACGTGTGAAGGTGAACTTCCGCCTGCGCGACGCCATCTTCTCCCGTCAACGTTACTGGGGCGAACCGTTCCCGGTCTATTATAAGGAAGGTATGCCGTATATGCTACCTGAGGAATGCCTGCCGCTGGAACTCCCGGAAGTGAGCAAGTTCCTGCCTACCGAAACAGGCGAACCGCCGTTGGGCAACGCCACCAAGTGGGCTTGGGACACGGTGAACAACTGTATTGCCGACAATGAGAAGATCGATAACATCACCATCTTCCCGCTCGAGCTGAATACCATGCCGGGATTTGCCGGTTCATCAGCCTACTACCTGCGCTACATGGATCCGCACAACGATAAAGCACTGGTCGATCCAGCCGTGGATGGGTATTGGAAGTGCGTAGACCTTTACGTAGGTGGTACGGAGCATGCTACCGGACACTTGATCTACTCGCGTTTCTGGAACAAGTTCCTGCACGACCTGGGTGTTTCGGCTACGGAAGAACCGTTCCAGAAGTTGGTCAACCAAGGTATGATCCAGGGACGCAGCAACTTCGTGTATCGCATTAAGGACAGCAACAAGTTTGTTTCACTCAATCTGAAAGACCAATACGAAGTGACTCCGCTGCATGTGGATGTGAACATCGTATCGAATGACGTCCTCGACGTGGAAGCCTTCAAGGCCTGGCGCCCGGAGTTTGAAACTGCCGAGTTCATCCTGGAAGACGGCAAGTACATCTGCGGATGGGCGGTAGAGAAGATGAGTAAGTCGATGTTCAACGTGGTAAACCCGGATATGATCGTCGAGAAGTACGGTGCCGACACGCTCCGTATGTACGAGATGTTCCTCGGTCCGGTAGAGCAATCCAAACCGTGGGATACGAACGGTATCGACGGTGTGCACCGCTTTATCCGCAAGTTCTGGACGCTCTTCTACGACAAGAACGATAACTACCTCGTGAAAGACGAACCGGCAACAAAAGAAGAACTGAAAGCGTTACATAAACTGATCAAGAAGGTTTCGTATGACATCGAACAGTTCTCGTACAATACTTCGGTCAGCGCCTTTATGATCTGCGTCAACGAACTCTGGTCGCTGAAGTGCAACAAGAAGGAAGTGCTGGAACAGATCCTCATCCTGCTGGCTCCGTTCGCTCCGCACGTTTGCGAGGAGTTGTGGGCAGCTATCGGGCACACTGCCACGGTTTGTGATGCACAATGGCCGGTATGCAACGAAGAGTACCTCAAAGAAGATGTAGTGAACTACACCATCTCTTTCAATGGAAAAGCACGCTTCAATATGGAGTTTGCCGCCGATGCGCCGAACGATGAGATCGAGAAAACGGTACTGGCCGACGAACGTTCGCTGAAGTGGACCGAAGGCAAGACACCAAAGAAGGTGATCATCGTCCCGAAGAAGATTGTGAATATCGTTCTCTGATTATATTTTAATCACGCTTATCATTCATCACCATGTACAAGCCAACAAAGTCGGACATACTAAGAGAGCTGAAAGATTACACCATGATCACTTTCGGATTGATGAGTTATGCACTGGGGTGGGCCGCTTTCCTGCTCCCTTACAAGATCACTACGGGCGGTGTCACCGGTATCAGTGCCATTATCTATTACGCCACTCAATTTCCCATTCAGTGGTCTTACTTCATCATCAATGCGTTTCTGATGACGTTCGCCATCAAGATACTTGGCCCGAAGTTCAGTATCAAGACGACGTACGCTATCTTCATGCTGACGTTCCTTCTGTGGCTTTTCCAGCGCATCGTTGTCGATGATGCCGGACAGCCTTTGCAACTGTTGGGTGCCGGACAGGACTTTATGGCTTGTGTACTGGGTGCTTTTCTGTGCGGTTTGGGACTGGGTATCGTATTTATCAACAACGGTAGCACAGGCGGAACGGACATCATTGCTGCCATCGTGAACAAGTACCGGGATATCACCTTCGGGCGGATGATCATGTATTGTGACATCATCATCATCTCTTCCTGTTACTTCGTCTTCAATGACTGGCGACGGGTGATCTTCGGGTTTGCTACTTTGTTTATCATCAGCTTCGTGCTCGACTGGATGATCAATAGTGCCCGCCAATCGGTACAGTTCCTGGTGTTTTCCAAGCATTACGAGGAGATAGCCGACCGTATCACCCATGATACACATCGCGGTGTAACGGTGTTGGATGGACAAGGATGGTACAGTAAAAACGATGTGAAAGTATTGGTAATACTGGCCAAGAAGAGTCAGTCGACGGATATATTCCGACTGATCAAGGATATCGACCCGAATGCTTTTATCTCCCAAAGCTCCGTCATCGGTGTGTACGGGGAAGGATTCGACCGCTTAAAAGTAAAGTAAATGAAACGTAAACTCGTATTCGCTACCAACAATACGCATAAACTGGAGGAAGTAGCTGCCATCCTGGGCGATAGCATCGAACTGCTCAGCCTCAACGACATCGACTGTCATACGGATATTCCCGAAACTGCCGATACACTGGAAGGCAATGCCTTGCTGAAAGCCCGTTATATCTATGATAACTACGGATTGGATTGTTTTGCCGACGATACCGGCCTGGAGGTGGAAGCACTGAACAATGAACCGGGTGTTTACTCGGCTCGTTATGCCGGTGTAGCACATGATTCGGAAGCTAATATGCAGAAACTTCTGCTGAATCTGAAAGGAAAGGAGAATCGCTGTGCACAGTTCCGTACGGCCGTTTCATTGATTCTGGGAGGAAAGGAATATTTGTTCGAAGGAATCGTCCGGGGCGAAATCATTCAGGAAAAGAGAGGTACTGCCGGTTTCGGGTACGATCCTATCTTCGTTCCCGAAGGTTATGAACAGACTTTTGCTGAATTGGGGAATGATGTGAAGAATAAGATTAGTCACCGGGCCCGGGCTGTAAACAAGCTTTGTGAGTTTCTTAATTCACCACAGAGTCACACAGAGTTCCACAGAGAATTTTAAGGTATTAACTACTCATCCATATAACAAGGCCAACCTGTTCGTAAAGAATTTGGTTGCCCCATTTTTCAATTTATTCCTCTGTGGAACTCTGTGTGACTCTGTGGTGAATCCTATTATTTAAAGGTCAATTGTTTGAATATATCCCAGATAACGATTCCTGCCGTGACCGATACATTGAGCGAATGCTTGGTCCCATATTGAGGAATCTCGATGCAACCATCCGAATGGTTAATAACCTCTTGCTGCACCCCTTTTACTTCATTTCCAAGCACCACGGCATATTTCTTCGACGGATCGAGCACGAGTTCGTCCAGCATCACGCTTCCTTCCACCTGCTCTATCGAATAAACTGTATATCCTTCCTTTTTGAGGTTATCAACAGATTCGACAGCGTTATGAACATACTTCCAGTCGACAGTGAATTCGGCACCCAGAGCCGTCTTATGTAATTCTGGATGCGGAGGAACCGCCGTGATGCCGCACAAATAGACACATTCCACCCGGAACGCATCCGACGTACGAAACACTGAACCCACATTGTGCATACTGCGAACATCGTCCAGCACTACTACCAACGGTAGTTTACCGGCTTCCTTGAACTCTTCGGCGCTGATCCGGTTCAACTCAGTTATCTTTAATTTCCTCATTTTTCAATCGTAAATTGTAAATCGTCTCCTTACTAAAGACCCCGCAAAGGTAATCAATTCCATGTTAACATGCCTGTTTATAACCGTTGAAAACCTGTCAAAAGAATCGGCAAAGATTTTGAAAACTTTCTCTTGCATTATTCGTAACCTTGTATAAGGGAGATATGAAATAAACATTACAAATAAGTTAAGATAAATTTCCAAAGCATATATAAACATATTTTTCAGCCGTTTCCAACCTGTTTATATCTATAAAGTTCTTAACTTTGCACGTTGTGAACAGGATGTTGATAAAGGTGGAAAGGTATCTTATTATCAGCGATTAACGCTGTTGACCGACGTTGATAAGCTACGCATAACCACCGGCCGGAGACTAATAACTTATTACGCAAATAATAGGACAATTACTTTCCAACACTATTAACAGGCTATCATCACTAACAAAGGATTTTTAGAAATTAGAAGAAAAGAAATAAAATTATTATGAATGATCTCATAAAAGCTATCGGTGAGCTGAAAAAAGAAAAGAATGCAGTGATTCTGGCGCACTACTACCAGATGGGTGAGATACAGGATATCGCCGACTACGTGGGCGACAGTCTGGCACTGGCTCAATGGGCGGCCAAGACAGAGGCCGATATGATTGTGATGTGTGGCGTTCACTTCATGGGCGAGACAGCCAAGATCCTTTCTCCGACGAAGAAGGTGCTGGTTCCCGACCTGAATGCAGGTTGTTCGTTGGCCGACAGTTGTCCGGCGGATCAGTTCGAGCAGTTTGTCAAAGAGCATCCAGGCTATACGGTGATATCGTACGTCAACACCACGGCTGCCGTAAAAGCGGTGACCGATGTGGTGGTGACTTCCACCAACGCGAAGCAGATCGTGGAAAGCTTTCCCAAAGATGAGAAAATAATCTTCGGTCCGGACCGGAACCTGGGAAATTATATCAACTCAATTACCAACAGGGAGATGTTACTGTGGGATGGTGCTTGTCATGTACATGAACAGTTTTCAGTGGAGAAGATTGTAGAGCTGAAAGCACAATATCCCGATGCTATGGTGCTGGCACACCCTGAATGCAAGGGAGCTGTGTTGAAGTTGGCCGACTATATAGGTTCTACCGCCGCCCTGTTGAAATACGCTATGAACAGCCCGGAACAACGCTTCATTGTGGCTACCGAATCGGGTATCTTGCATGAGATGCAGAAGAAGTGCCCGCAAAAGACGTTTATTCCCGCTCCTCCGAACGATAGTACCTGCGCTTGTAACGAGTGTAGCTTTATGCGACTGAATACGATGCAGAAGCTCTATGATTGTTTGAAGAACGAATCACCTGAGATTACAGTTGATCCGGTTGTAGCGGCTAAGGCAGTGAAACCTATTCAACGCATGTTGGAGATTTCCGAGCAGCTCGGACTCTGATTGAATCTGATATAATAGAAAGCCCGGTATAGACTTGTATAGTTACAGGTTTATACCGGGCTTTCTTAACTTAAATAAAAGTATACATGCAATATTTCTACTCTGTTTGTATTTTAATTCATATAGATAGTAAGTTAACCCTAAAAATGAATGAATATGAGAAAAAGTATTTTTGTATGGAGTGTGCTGTTATTTTGTGCTTGCCAGTCGGAAGAAGGCGGGAATAAGTTTAAAACTCAAGAACGGAAAGACATCGTGTTGACCCGCGGCGAGCAAGACATGGTGGAAGAAGGAAACTATTTCGCTTTCAATCTTCTGAAAGTGGTAGAACAAAATGAGACGAAGGAGAATTACTTTATTTCACCCCTGAGCGCTTCATTGGCTCTTTCCATGACAACGAACGGTGCGGGTTCTTCTACGCTTAGTGAGATGAAGCAGGTACTCGGTTTCGACGCTTATACGGTGGACGAAATGAATACTTTCTATAAAAAGCTGGTAAACGAATTGTTGAAGGTGGACAATTCCACCGAACTGGGTATTGCGAATTCCATTTGGGTTAAGGAAGGTTTTCCGGTACTTTCTTCTTTTAAGGAAGTGAACCGGACAATGTATGATGCCCAGGTAGAGGAATTGAATTTCGACTCTCCGAATGCCGTGAAAACCATCAATCAGTGGTGTGCCGACCAAACCAATGGACGTATCGATAAGATGCTTGATCAAATACCGGAAATGGCTCGGATGTATCTCCTGAATGCTCTTTATTTTAAAGGTATTTGGAACGCTAAGTTCGAAAAGAAGAATACTTCCAAATCCGACTTTACCAACAGCGATGGCAGTAAGAAGAAGGTAGATATGATGAAGCAGGAACATCTATTTCCTTATATAACCGATATGGATCTTCAGATTGCCGAATTTTCTTATGGAAATGAAGCGTTCAGCATGGTAGTGTTGCTTCCGGAAGATAATCAGACACCCGAACAAGTAATTGCCGGACTTACGGTCGAAAAATGGACGGAATGGATGGATAAACTTTTAGGAAGAGAAAGTACGCTGGATGTTCGGTTTCCGAAATTCAAAATGGAATATAGCAGAGAATTGAATGATGATTTGATAGAATTGGGTATGCAGAAAGCTTTTGATCCTAACAAAGCTGATTTCAGTAAAATGTCCGATCTTCGGCTTTTTATATCGATGGTGAAGCAAAATTCTTTTGTAGAGGTGAATGAAGAAGGTACCGAAGCGGCGGCCGTTACTATTGTTGAAATGGAATATACTTCGGCCGCGCCTCCTCAGGTGATACCTTTCCACATGAATCGTCCGTTTGTCTATATTATCAAGGAAAAGAGTACCGGAGCTATTCTCTTTATCGGTAAGATGGGTAAGATGTAATTGTCTACGTGAGGTGATAGGTTTGATCGCACGCTTCGGCCAGAGCCGGATGATGTGTAATGAAGATCACTGTCTTTCCCTGGTACTGATCCCGTAGATGATTGACGAGCATTTGTTCGGTTTCGGGGTCGAGAGCTGAAGTAGCTTCGTCGAGCAACAAGATATTACCGGGACGGAGTAAAGCCCGGGCGATGGCGATGCGTTGGGCTTGCCCTTCGGAAAGTCCCCCACCCTGCTCAGTAAGATGTGTATCTATTCCTTGTGGTAATTGAAAAACAAATCCAGCCACAGCGGTGTGAAGTGCTTGTTGCATTTCCGCTTCTGTGGCTTCTGCATTTCCCATCAGCAGGTTATCTCGAATGGAACCGCTGAATAGCGTATTTCCTTGCGGTACATACACAAAGTTGCCCCGGGTAAGCGGCGATGTATTCACCTCTTTGGTAGATGATTGCAGCAGAATCTCTCCCGTCTGTGGAGTGGCCAATGCCAGCAACAGACGGATCAGGGTGGTTTTTCCTTTGCCTGTTTCGCCCATAATGGCTGTATGACTTCCGGGAGCAATCTCCATAGAGAAGTCACTGAATACAGGTTTGTCTCCCGATTTATAGGCAAAAGTAATGTGTCGAAGCGAAATGCCGGGTGTATCGTCGAACAAGATGCGGGTGCCTTCTTCTTCGGAAGGGAGTGCTTCGAGTTCCATCAGGCGGTCGGCAGCTGTCAGGGCGGTAACAAATGACGGGATGATTTTCGCCACGTCGAGTACCGGGCGTTGTACTTTGTTGACCAGTTGCAAAAATGCAGTCATGGCACCGAACGTCATGCTTCCGTGGCTTAACCGTACTGCTCCCCAGAGGAAAGCGATGAGGTATCCGCCCGAGAAAGCCAACGCTACGCCGGTTCGTGAGAGCAAGGAGAAACGAATCCGTTCGTTGACTTGTGTACGAAGGGTATTCTGCAACGAATCGAGCTTTTCGAGGTGACGGTCACCTTGTTCCAACGTCTTGATCACGGTACGGTGTTGCAGACTTTCCTGGATAACCGACTGGATGCGACTATCGCTGTGCCGGATATTGTGCGTATATCCACGCATCCTGCGGGTATAGAATCGTCCGGCAAACAGGAAGAAGGGTACGATACCCACCAGTATCCAAGGCAACGACGGATCGAGTAGACAAAAGAAGACGAATGCTCCCACCATTTGCACTACGGTAGCCATGATCGCAGGAATGGTCGAAGTGAGCAATCCCACGATGGCCGATGTATCCTGTTCCATCCGGTTTATCACATCGCCTGTATGAAACTGTTCCAGTTCGTTCCACCGGCTTTGCAGCAGACGGGCAAAGAGCCGGCGACGCATGGCATTGCCGGCTTCCACCTGCATACGGCTTCCGATCCACGTATCGAGTACTCCGAAACCTATTTGCAACAGCAACAATACCACCGTGATGATGCCATACTGAATCAATGTTCCTTCCGAAGTACCGGTAGCCACATCGATTACTTTCTTGGACGACCAGATAAAGGCCAGCGAGCATCCTACGCCCGCTATCCCCGTGAGGCAATTCAGCACAATGCGCCTGCGTTGCCCTGCCGATACCTTCCAAAACCAGACGAACTTATTCATGGCGTTATCTTTCGGCAATGCCGGCCTGGATCCAACTGTCGGTCAATATGCGGGCATCGTTCAGCGCCGTAGTTTCGTCTATTTCGTACCAATCGAGCAGGAGTTTACCCAGTTCTTCAGCGGTAAACTCTTGGTTGGCTATCTCCTTCCACAACCGGGCAGCCGGTTCGTTCAGGCTGATCACTGAGGTGAAGTCCACATTTTCTGTTCCGCTGGCGATGATAATGTGTTCATTGCCTATCTGGCGGAGGTTGAATCCTTTTTTAATTCTCATATAGCGTGTATTTTAAATATTCTTCTCCAAGCTCCCAACAATATTCTTCTCCAAGCTCCCAACAATATTCTTCGTGCCGGGCAGATGCATAACCAAATCCGTGAATAGATTTTCCATGTCCGTCCGTCGCACCGGTAGGTTTTTCCTTTGCGGATCATTTGTATTACCAGTCCCATAACATCGGCAGGGGTAGTTTGTTCCGTACCGGCGATATTCCCGTCGCCCATCAACGTGATCTGGTTGCCTTCGCGGGCAATGATACGGTGTAGTACGATGCGTCCGTACGTATCACGTGCCAGAACGAATGCTCCCGGGCAAAGCTGCTCATCGGTGAAGCTGGCCAGTACCACCTGGTCGCGCCGGTCTACCAGGAACGGATTCATGCTGTTGCCCCGTACGGTATGCGTTACAGTATGTCCTTCGGCGATAAGCTGTGCCGTTTCCTGCAACAGGATCTCATTGGGTATGCTGATGGTTCGTTTCTCTTTCATCCTTTCGGTTCGCTGATGGTTTGGTAGCAAAGTTCCGCAGCTTCCCGGTTGGGCAGGCATTCCAATTTGAACACCGGTACCTCGGTAGCCAGTACAGTAATGGCATCGCAGATATGATTGTACTGCTTCTCGTCTTGCTTGAGGCAGGAGCACGAAGGCAGCAACGCGGCAAATGCCTTGGCTGCCCCCTCGCGTACTATCTTATTATGAGGTGCCTGTTGCAACCGGACAAAAGCGCCCAAAGGTGCTTCCTCATTCCGGTAGCAAGGAGTCTTTCCGCTCCAGGGCGAACCGTACACTACTACCCGTCCGTCAGTATGACAGCGCACGATGGGATTATCGTCGTTCAGCAGTTCACTACCTTCCAGGTGTTGCAACCAGAGGCGGGAGTGGGTGCTTTTCCCTGTTCCGCTCTTTCCGAGAAAGAGGTATCCTTTTCCGCCCCGGCGAATGACAGAAGCATGAAACATCAAGGTATGGTGCGGTGCCGAGGCAAAAGCGTACAGCATCATCAGGAAGTTGGTCATCACAAAGCTCAGCCGTTCATCTTGGGTACGAACTTCCATCGTAGCCTGCCGGAAGTCCGTATCGGTTTGCATCCTCCACGCTCTCCCACTCTTTTCGGGCCGGATCTCTACCTCGTATCCCTCGGCACCCCGGTAGATGGTACACTCCGCTCCTTCCCATTCAAAGCGGGTGAGTTCGGTGCTTCCCGACAGACGCGGCAGCCTATCTACGAGCCGGAATACGAACAGCGGTTGTTCCGGAGAAGTTTTCTGAATGAAGGGTATGAACGAGGGAAGCAGTGCCTCCAAATTCAAGGTATCAGGAGCACACAAGGTAAATGCGTGATGGGCGATGCAGTAATGATGTTGTTTTGTCATAAAATGTTGCTTACTTCTGCAAAGATAAAATTATATTTCATAGCAGTACTTACAAAATCTCAGTAAGTTTCCATGCCTGTACATGCTTGATACCCCGGCGAAGCGGCAGGGCAATGTCGTCCATGGATACCACTATCTTCTCATAATTATCGTCGATGGCTTCCAGCGGTGAATATTCTCTTTCGATGGTGGTTTCGTCTACCAGCATATAGGTACTTTGAAGGTACACAATACGGTCGGCTTTCGTGGCAACAAAGTCGACCTCTTTATTCCGTAAAGCCCCTATATACACCTGGTAGCCTGCTTGGCGAAGTTCCAGGTAAATCAAATTCTCAAGCAGATAACCCAATCCATATCCATATCCCGAATAGAGATAGTTTTTGTATGCCAGGTCATTGGTGTAGAATTTGGCAGTACCACTCAGTATGTCCTTGCCTTTGATATCGTACCGGTTGCAGCGATGTGCCAGAAAGGCATCTTCAATGTATCCGATGTAGGCCAATACGGCATCGTAGCTCGTTTTACGCCCCTGGCTTTTGAAGTAGTTGACTATGTTGGTGATGGATGTAAGGGTGGAGGCATTATTTACCAAATACACAAAAATATCTTCAAGCAGTTTGGGGTCGCGCACGCTGTGGCGTTGAATGATGTTGCGCAACAATACCGTATCTTTTACCGCCGAAACATAATTGCGCTTCAACTCCTCATTGGAGAGGCTAAATAATTCGGGGAGTGCTCCACTGTTCAGGTACTCCATGTAGCTTTGCCGGCCGCTCTCTTTTTGGGTGATGCCTATGTACTCAGAGTAACTAAATGGGAATATTTCGAAACACACATATCTTCCGGATAGTAGTGTTGCCAGTTCGCCCGATAACATGCGAGAGTTAGAACCGCTGATAAACACCTCGTAACTCTCTGCGAAATCCTGCGAATAGGAGTTGACTACCTTTTCCCAACCCTCGATGAGTTGTATTTCGTCGATAAAAAGATAGACTTTATCCGTGGGGTTAAGATTCTTTCTATAGGCTTTGATAAGCTCATGCAACTCTTTGTCGGTTTTCAGAAATTCAAAGTCGGCAAACTCCCGGTTGATAAACAAAATGTTTTCGGGTTTTACTCCGTTATCTACCAATTGTTTGGCTACTTGTCGCAGGATATAGCTTTTACCCGAACGCCTTTGCCCTACCAATACCTTGATAAGGCGATTTCCGGTGGCACCTGCTATTTTATCGGTGTACTCGTTACGCAGATACCCCCCATCAAGGGTGTTTCCATTCCATAAATTATACTTTTGCAAGGATGCTATTTTTTCGTCCATAGCTGAATGTTTTGCACAAAGATATTGTTTTTTCGTTTATGAACGAATGTTTTGCATTGAAAATGCTTTCGGACGTAGTGCCCTCTATATAATGAAGTATACACACACGCTTTTACTGAATACCACTAAAACAGCCGATTCCATCGGTGAAAACAAGCGAAACCCCCTCTACAAGCAAATCTTTGAAGGATTCCCTTATTTGTTAAACTTCCTGAAATTGCTGATATGGTACCTCACTATTGCATATACGGTACCCCATGAATAGGGTGGAAGGCTATATTTGCCGCTGACAAATAAAACGCACTATATAGTACTATTAAAAAAGAATGCATACACACATGAAGAAAGAACAGTACACGATTCCTGCCATCGAAATCATTGAGATGGACCATGAAGGAGTGATGGCATCCAGCCCGGGTGCAGGCATTAACAATTTCGGCGATGGTGGAAACCCACAATTTATGCGGAACCCCGGATTCGACTTTGCCGAGTTTGAGAATGTAGTAAACGATTTATTTACCACCATTAACGACTAACCACCATGCGTACAACCACCATAAACGTGCTGCGCATATTGCTCGTTGCAGCCCTGCCGGCACTCAGTGCCTGTACATCGGCCGATTTCGCTACCGAACTGCCCGAAACACCCGTGTATACCCCGGGTAAAACCATAACCATTAATGCTGTCTTTGGCGACGATGCTCCGGCCACGCGACTGGGACACACCTATAACACTAATAACACCATTGATGTAGAGTGGACCACCACCGATGCTTTCAAGATGTACAAAGGCGGTAAAGGCACCGAGTTTACGGTAGCCACATTGGGCACTCCTGCTACAACCGCCTCCTTTACCGGCACGTTGCCCGAAGATAAAGGCATTGATAAGACCTACAAATTCTTCTACCCCGCCCACAAAGCTGCCGAGTACGAGAGCCAGGCCGTAATGAGCGTATTGGGACAAGTGCAGGTCAAAGCCTCGGACAACGTAGAAACAGCCGGTCAGAACATGAACCATCTGTCCGATTACAACTATATGGTGGTTACAGGTACTACGGGTGAACCCACCTCCATCACCTTTACCCCTGCCATCGCTGTATTGCGCATTCCTTTGGCGGGATATAGCGGCTATACACTGAAAAGTCTTACCATGAGTTTGGAGAATAACCAGGATATCGTGGTGGTACAGAACGCTTTTACTACCGATAAACAGACCTCCAAGAACCACACGCTTGTATTTAGTGGATATGATGTAAACAAGGGAACTACCGCCTACATGGCTGTGTTTGGGAGTACGTTGAGAAAGGGCAGTGAAATATACTTTACTGCTGCGTATGCGGATGCCTCGGGTACCGTACTGCAATACGTGTCAAAAAAGGTCGAGATAACTGCTGAAGGTGGTTTACCATTTAGTGCAGCTAAGGTATATAATGTATCGATTGCGGAATGGAAAAAATATGATGAATCAGGTATTGATAATGCTTTCACCTATACGGGAACCGAAACTGCCTCTACTTATTTTAGCGGCGACAGCAGTGCAGATGGAAGCGAAGCAAAGCCTTACCTTATTTCCTCTGCTGCCGATTTGAAGAAACTCATCGACGGGGTGAATAATTCTGCAACAAATAGTAGCTATACCGGCAAGTACGTCAAGCTCACCAAGAACATCCATGTAACAGCCTCCTCCTGGACGCCGATAGGAAATGATAATTTTAAGTTTCAGGGGCATTTCGATGGCGGTGGCCATACCATAAGCGGTGCATTGACTTCTGCTGCAGGAACAAACTATTTTGGTTTCTTCGGAAAGGCCACCGGCACCATTAAGAATCTGCATGTTGCAGCCGATGTTACCGGAGTTGAATCAGCAATCGATGTTACCGGAACTGTATCAGTTTACGGAGCAATAGTAGGGCTTGCTGGTGGGGATATAGAGAATTGCACCATGTCCGGTAAGCTAACGTATACAGCGGTAAATAGGGGTATCCATCGGGTAGGAGGAGTAATTGGGCACCATTCTGCATTCGAATTAATGAGGACGATAAAAAACTGTGCTTCGCTCGGTGAAATAGAAGTAACAATTGAGAATAGTCCTTCAGAGTTCTATTTGGGTGGAGTCATAGGGGATTTTTCATATGGTGCTATAGAGAATTGCATAAATAGAACGTGTCTCACTGTGAGTGTGAGTGATGGGACTGGTGAACAGTGTGTAGGCGGTATTACAGGCCATTTGTTTGGGGCTACCATGAACAACTGCGTGAACGAAGGCACCATTGCCTACCACCACACCCACACCCATACCGGAATTACGGCACCAATAGTGTATTTAGGTGGCATTACCGGAAAAGCCAACGGCTATTCAGAGGGTGTGTGTAGCATCAAGAACTGCCGTAACTACCAAGCAGTTACCTGTACGGGTGTCTACACTGGGGACTATGGAAGTAGCGATATCCATGTAGGAGGAATCTGTGGAGAAAGTGTTGCTGATTACTCCTCTGTGCATAGTTCCTACAATACCGGTGCGGTAACTACCTCCGGTGCTACCACTACAAAAACCAAATACGTAGGCGGCATCTGCGGAAAGGGCGATGCCCCGCTGTGCAATACCAATGTAGGGCTGGTCACCAAAGACACCGACGATACCCCCTCCAAGGATATACGTACCGGCAGTGGCAGTGCGAATGACGATGGCGGTCATTAGAGCCGGTTCTCACCCCTAACCTCCGGGTAGTAAAAACAACACATTCCCCGTTACCGTCACCATCAGTTAGGTGACCGTAACGGGGAATTCTTGTATACACTGCAACTTATTGGAGTAGTATTAAATCGTCGGGAAGCAACACATCCGTCAGGTTACCGGTAGGGCGGTTTTTAAGGAAGAGCTTGGCAACCAATACATGCCCTTTGGTGAACGGTAGCTTTTCGACTTTAGCCTTGAGTTCTGCCAACAGGCGGTCGCTATTCTCTGCGGCAGTCCATTTGCATTCGCCTACCAACAAATATTTTTTATCCAACGAAAGGGCTACTACATCCAATTCAATGCGTTCGTCTTTTGATACATTGCCCCACCAACGGTGTGCTACGCCGTACGTTATGCCGTCAATGGTATTGCCCGAAACCGTTTCCCGGCAGAACTTTTCCCAATAATCGGCCACGTACCCCGAGAAATGGTTGTCAAGCTGCAACAATACCGGATTGATACGCCCTATCTCTATCAACGAACGGTTGGGGATAACATATTGAAAATAGAAATTCATAAACGGGTCGCTTATCTTGTACAGGCTTTTTTTTGAGTTTTTCTCATTTTCGCCAAAGGGTATCTCTTTAGTCAAATACCCCAAGGAAATCAGTTTGGCAAGTGGTCGCGAAAGGTTGGTGGCTATTTCTCCGCACCTGCCGGCTATCTCTGATAACCGATGGGCTCCCGCTCCTACGTACGACATGATAGTGGCGGTTTTCACCATGTCCTTAATATCGTCTTTAAAGAGTTTAAGAGGCTCTTCGTACAAGGTTCCGTTGACCGATAGCAGGTTGCTCTCTATGGCTTCACGCAGGTTGGCATAGCCTTCGCGTAGCTCCCAATAACGGGGTACTCCTCACCACACGGCATACTCTTCAATGGCTTCGATGGCCGATATACTTAGTGCTTCCTGAATATAATGCATCTTGATGGGAGCAATTTTCAAGATAGCATCTGCCCGTCCGTACAGAGGAGAGGTAGCCTCTAATGCCAGTCCGTACATTAATTGCTGGGAAGAACCGCATATAATTAAATTGAACTTCAGCCGTTTGGAATCAATTTTATTTTGAAGCACCGAAGGTAAATCGGGACTACTGCCTACCAGGTTGGGAAATTCGTCTATGCACAACGTAAACTTCTGCGAAGTGCGGTCGTTGAGTGTATCCCAGAATACATTCCAGTCCGGATATATCACTTTATCGAATCCCGGAATGACAGAGGCTACCATCCGTGCCAACGATTCCCGTTGCAGGCCCGCCTCTGTTTGGTCGGCCGAGTAATACACGTCGGTCTCGTTGAGCACCCGGGTAACCAATGTTGATTTGCCCAAACGCCTGCGCCCATAAATAACTGTAAATGTAGATTTATCTGCATTTAATACCTGCGCAAGCCTTTGGCTTTCTTCTGTTCTATCAACGAATTTCATAGGAAAAATAATTATGTACCGCAAACATAATGTTTTTCTTGCATAATTCCAAGTGTTTTCTATATTAATGTTATGAATGAAGGTATTGTGCTATGAAAAATTTTCTGATGAAGCAATCTTTCTGAAATTCAAAAGAAACAGTATCTTTGCACGTGTAAAACTAAGTAATCACTTAACATTGACTAAACTATTATGAAACCTTTTGACGAAATTCCATTCGGAAAAGAAAAACCAGTTAGTAATCTACAACGAAAAGAATTCGATGAATTTATTCACGCTATCGGTTTAGAAATAGAACAGGCACAAGTCAAATTAATCTCTGCAGCCAATTCCCAGATGTTGCTTCACTACTGGAAGATGGGACATTTTATACTCTACTACCAAGAACAATTGGGTTGGGGAGCCAAAGTAATACAACAAATAGCCCACTCATTACATACTCTATTCCCAGGCAAGAAAGGGTACTCGCCCCGTAATTTGCAATACATGTGCCAGTTTGCCCGGTTATATCCTTCTACCGTTTTGGAAGAACTCCTACAAGCAGATAGAGATATGGAGCTGCCCACAGTAGATAAGGTTTTGATTGTAACGAAAGGGTTGAATGAGTTTGAATTACAACAGAAGCCTCTTGATGAAATACAACTTGCTGGTAATGAGGGTGCAATATTTGCGCAACAACCTGTTGCGCAAATACTACCTGTCGGAAAAGTTGTGGCCTTAATTGCGCAACAACCTGTTGCGCAAACTGAGCAATTGTTCTTGTCATCATCTGTTTCCCGGATTAATTGGGCGGGACATGTAATTTTAATGAATCATAAATTGCCGTTAGGTATTCGCTATTGGTATATGCAAGAGGCTGTTCAATACGGTTGGAGCAGGAATATTCTGGATTTGCAGATAAAAAGCGGACTTTTCCAACGGCAGATCAACGAGAATAAGGTAAATAACTTTTCGAAGATTCTGCCCGATCCTCAAAGCGACCTGGCTAACTATCTATTGAAGGATCCGTATATATTCGATCTGGCAGGAGTCAAAGAGCATGCCGACGAACGGGATATTGAAGAACAATTGGTGGGGCATGTTGCCAAATATCTACTTGAGATGGGAACTGGTTTTGCTTTTGTTGCCCGTCAAAAACACTTTCAAATAGGGAATAGTGATTTCTACGCTGATTTGATTCTTTATAATATCAGGCTTCATGCCTATGTGGTTGTGGAATTGAAAGCCACCTCGTTTAAACCGGAATATGCCGGACAACTTAATTTCTATATCAATGTAGTCAATGATAAGTTGAGAGGTGAACATGACAATAAAACCATCGGCTTACTGCTTTGCAAAGGAAAAGACGAAATAATGGCTCAGTACGCTTTAGCCGGCTATAACCAACCCATTGGTGTGAGCGATTATCAGCTAAGTAAAGCCATTCCCGAACATCTGAAATCTGCTTTGCCAACTATTGAAGAGGTAGAGGAAGAACTTTCTCATTTGTTTGAGCCCGGAAACAAAAGTAATTGTTAGAATTTTTCGTTCGGTAGTCAAAACAATAATTACCGGTTAATGACCTGCGCTCTCAAAAGAAGCAGTATATTTGCAGGGATGCACTACCCATTACAGGGATGGGCAGTGCGGTAATGAAACGCAACAATCATGGATTTAATCTATTTCGGTTCCATATTCATGGCAGCGGTGATGTATCTGGCGATGGCATTGCTGCTGTTTCTGCAACGCAAGGAAGGCGAACGCTCCCGCGTGATACTGGCCGGGCTGGTGCTGGTGTCGGTGCTGAACTACTCCACGCGGATAGCCAGCCTGCTGCAAGGTGAGATGCCGGCATTGGTGGTATCGGCGCCTATGCTTATCGTGGGGCTGTTCATGGTGATCAGTTATATCATCTATCCGGTGGAAGTGATCTCGCCGGGGTGGATCACCTGGAAGCGATTGCTCCGCATGTACTCGCCCATCGGCGTGCTGTTGGTGGTGTATTGGGTGAGTGGCCTGTGCGGAGCTACGTACGATACCTATGGCAACCTGATAGCGATGCTGTCGCACCTGGATCGGTTCGATGTGTGGTTCCGGCTGCTGCTCAGCTTGTTGGTATTCCTGCCGTTGCTGTTCATCTTGTACCCTACGTACACCCGGAAGTATAATAATACCGACCGCCACTGGATACGGCGGTACATCGTGGTGTTCGTCGTCAACAACCTGGCGTACATCGTGGTGCTGGCTTGCGATAGCATGTATGTAAAGGCGGCCTATTACTTTGTCAGTGTGGGGTGCGAGGCGTACATTGTGTACCTGGAGCTGTTCGTGCGGCTCATCGACCGGCATGCCGAAGAGATGCCGGATGTGGTGCCTTTGGCCGAAACAATCAATAAGATGGAAGCGCCTGCCGAAGCTTCTTCTTCCTTGCCTCTCAAGTATACTTCGCTCTATGCCACACTGGAGGAATATGTACGGCGGGAACAGTCCTGGCGCGACCCCGACCTTACCCTCCACCAACTGGCTATCAGGTTGGGCAGCAACCGTACCGACCTGGGCTATGCCATCCGCGAACAGGGGTACGATAACTACACGGCGTACATCAATCGCCTGCGCATGAACGACTTTATGCAGCTGGCCCGGCGCTCGCCCATGACCAGTTACCAGACTCTTTTCTTCGAAGTGGGCTACCGCTCTAAGACCACCGCCTTGCGCAATTTCCGGCAGTATTACGGGTGTACGCCTACGGAATATTTTCAACGAAATCCGTCTCTTTCCAACTAAGTTTTGCTTCTACACAAAAACACGAAATCATCTCCCATCTACCACCAAACGGCGTTAATCATTTGATAATCAGCCTACTGATTGGTGGTTGATCAAGATAAATTACCGTTTATCTCCCACCAATCAACCACCATCTCCCACTAAATGCTGTCATCTCCCATCCAATAGATACACATTCAAAGATACAAAACAGATTCTTGCAGATAGCAACAAGTATATTGAAGGGGGCTCTTCAACGGGCGCTACGCGTTTTTTTTACGGGCGCTACGCCTTTTCTAGAAACGCGTAGCGCCCGTCAGAAAAACGCGTAGCGCCCGTTGGAGAAAG
>JAVBVI010000106.1:0-4742 GCA_031554505.1 Bacteroides sp.
ACGGTCTAACTGCGCTTCGGGAAGCGGATAGGTTCCTTCTTGTTCGATGGGGTTCTGGGTAGCCAGCACCAGGAATGGTTCATCCAACAGGAACGTTTCCTTACCGATGGTCACCTGACGCTCATGCATGGCTTCGAGCAAAGCACTCTGCACCTTGGCCGGAGCACGGTTTATTTCGTCGGCCAGAATAAAGTTAGCAAAGATAGGTCCCTTCTTTACCAGGAAAGACTCATCTTTCTGGCTATATACCATGGTACCGATAACATCGGCGGGGAGCAAGTCGGGCGTAAACTGTACACGACTATACTTGGCATCGATGAGCGAAGCCAATGTTTTGATAGCCAATGTCTTTGCCAATCCTGGAACTCCTTCCAGCAACACGTGTCCATCGGACAAGAGTCCGATAAGCAACGACTCTACCAGGTGTTTCTGCCCTACAATGATCTGGTCCATACCTGTCATCAGGTTGGTAACGAAAGCACTTTGTCTTTCAATCCGCTCATTCAGCTCGCGGATATCAATCGATTCAGCCATAAAATTTACTATTATTATTTATTTAATTGTCAAACAATGATTTGGCTCTTCTCAAGCCTCCTTTTCTTAAAAATGCTTCCAAAAGTACGCCATATAATTAACCATTGCAATTAAATTTTATTAAAAAACAATGCAAAACCTTTAGATTAAGTTACTTTTATATGGTTTAATAATTGAATAACATTTCGGGGAATACAAAAATCACCCGAATGTACGATGTTTCGACCTTCAGGTGATTGTTTTTACTCTCTCAACGGCTATTTTCGACCAGTTCGGGAATCTTGAGTTTCATACCCGCGCGCACCATATCCGGATTTGCCAGGATATCTTGGTTATGTTGTAAGATATAGGGCCAAAACTTTCTAGCATTAAAATATTGACTAGAAATCTTTCCCAGTGATTCGCCTGCCGCCACGACATGTGTCGCTTTAGTGCCAACAATTTTATAAGCATCACTTGCAGAAGTATAGTCTGTGCTTGCCGAAGGAGTTTCGGGAATTAAAACGACTTCAGAATCCGGTACATCTTCAAGAATGAGATCATTTGCTTTACGTAGGGAGTCTACGATCGAAGCCGAATCAGCTACCAAGGCAATCGGTTCTTCAGCAGATGAAGCAGCAGAAGATGATTCCTCCTGAGGCTCCGCGGGCTGCGTGATCGGCTGTTTTCCCTCGAATATTTCGGGATAAAAAACGTACAACACCCCTGCACAACAGAGCATCGCTACAATAGCCATTATCACTATGAACTGCTTTTTCATACTTTTCCGTTCGGGCGCAGTATTAACGGGAGCAGACTCTTCCTCGTCTGCCTTTTCTTTCACCAGTTCCGTGAAGGTTTCTTGCGGAGCAGCGGCCATTAACGGGCGCACCGACTTTGAATGAGCCAATTCGCGCGCAATAATCTCGTCAGCCAATGACCGGGGCGCTGCTTCTTTGGCTTTCTCTTCCTCCTCCCGGGCTTTGCCTACCGTCGTTTCGGCTACGTTTCCGGCCGGCTCTTCAGGATCTGTTTCCGGCAATTCTTCCGACTCCATGCCTTCCAATACGGTACCCTCTTCCAGCACCACCGTTTCAAAATGCCCGAAAGGCTTGTTCACCTTGTCGCGCAAAGCATTGTCCGGAGTAAATGACACCTTCGTATGCCCCTGTATTTCAATTCGTTCGCCGGTATTAATATTGATACTCTCCCGATTGTCCACTTCGATCAGCTTGAAAGTACCCAGCCCCTTGATCTTGACATAGAATTCCTTCTCCAGCCCTTCTTCAATCAATTGGAAGAACTCTTTTACAAATGTCTCGGCCTCTTTCTTGCCCAACCCATGTTTCTCGGCCAGCGAATTAACAAGCTGTTGGATGCTTACTTTCTCGTTCATAATAAGAACCGTTTTTTAAATTTCTCCTTGAGTACATTCTGTGGTTTGAAGGTAACCACCAACTTGGGAGGAACCAGCATACGCTGTTTGGTTGTGGGGTTTACCGATAGGCGCTCGGATTTCTTTTTTACCTCAAAAGTGCCGAATCCCGGTACGGTAAGCACATCGGCTTCTTCCAGACACAAGGACATTTCCGACACAACAGCTGCCATCAGGTCAGTTGTTTTCTTGGTAGAGCAATCCAACCTGCGCGACAATTCCAAAGTAAATTCCTTATTGTTCAACTTTTATCTGATTAAAAATTAGTTCACTCTTGCATAAAGATCGAAGTCATCGGCGCCGGTCACCTCTACCTGATAGAAGTTGCCGATCATCAGCCTCCCCTCCTCTGCCTTGATGAGCACTTCGGGGTCCACCTCTGGCGAATCGAATTCAGTCCGTCCGATGTAGTAATCGCCTTCCAGACGATCGACGATGATTTTCATCTGTTGTCCTATCTTGGAGGCACTCAACTCGGCCGAGATGCCTTGCTGGATATCCATCAAGTCGTCCAGCCGCGCCTGCTTCACTTCCTGCGGCACTTGGTCCGGGTGCGTGTTGGCAGCGTAGGTTCCTTCTTCCTCGGAATAAGCAAAGGCTCCCATCCGGTCGAAACGAACTTTACGAACAAATTCTTTCAGTTCTTCGAACTCCGTTTCGGTTTCTCCGGGATAGCCCACCATCAGCGTAGTACGAAGATGAATACCGGGCACCTCCTGACGGAAGCGTTCGATGAGCCGGTATGTCTCGTCCTTGTTTACCTGGCGGCGCATGCGTTCCAGAATTGGGTTACTGATATGCTGTAAAGCAATGTCCATATACTTGCACACATTATCCCGTTCGCGCATCACCCGGAACAAGTCTTCGGGGAAATGGGCCGGATAGGCATAGTGCAGACGAATCCATTCTACTCCCGGTATTTCCGATATCTGCTCGATAAGCCCGGGAAGTATCTGCTTCTTGTACAGGTCCACTCCGTAATAGGTGAGTTCCTGCGCAATTACCTGAAACTCCTTCACGCCCTGGGATACCAGGAAACGTACTTCGTCCAGTATTTCTTCGATGGGACGCGACACGTGGCGTCCGGTTATGATGGGAATGGCGCAATACGAGCATTTTCGGTCGCACCCTTCCGATATTTTCAGATAGGCATAGTGCGGGGGGGTAGTGAGCGTACGTTCGATATACAGTTCGTCGTGGTAGTTCTTGCCCAGGTCTTGTAACAATTCTTTCCAGTTGAACTTACCATAGAACTTGTCCACTTGCGGAATCTCGATGGCCAACTCCTGCAAATAACGCTCCGAGAGGCATCCCATCACATAGAGTTGCTCCAGATTGCCTTCTTCCTTTTGTTGGGCAAATTCCAGGATCATCTGGATCGATTCTTCCTTGGCATCCCCGATGAAACCGCAGGTATTGATAACCGCTATTTCGCCCGACGGCCGTTCGGCGTCGTGGGTGACATCATAGCCCACCTCTTCCAGTTGTCGTATCAGTTGTTCGGAGTCGACTAGGTTCTTAGAGCAACCCAGCGTCACGAGGTCAATGGTTTTTCTTCTCATGCTTGTTCTCCAAACAGCGAATCGACAAATTCTTTGCGGCGAAACACCTGCAGATCGCTTATACCTTCGCCCAGACCGATGTACTTCACCGGAATCTTAAACTGGTCGGATATGCCGATCACCACGCCACCTTTGGCGGTGCCATCGAGCTTGGTGATGGCCATCGCCGTCACTTCCGTGGCCAGGGTGAACTGTTTGGCTTGTTCGAAAGCGTTCTGACCGGTCGACCCGTCAAGTACCAAGAGTACTTCGTTGGGTGCGTCGGGCAATACTTTCTTCATGACGTTCTTGATTTTGGTAAGCTCGTTCATCAGTCCCACCTTGTTGTGCAGACGTCCCGCAGTGTCGATGATGATGACATCCGCATGGTTGGTTACGGCAGAGCTCAGCGTGTCGAAAGCCACCGAAGCCGGATCGGCTCCCATTTTCTGCTTCACCACCGGCACTCCTACGCGGTCGCCCCAGATCACCAACTGTTCCACCGCAGCGGCGCGAAAGGTATCGGCAGCACCGAGGTAGACCGATTTGCCTGCTTTCTTGAACTGGTAAGCTAACTTGCCGATGGTAGTGGTCTTGCCTACCCCATTGACACCTACGACCATGATGACGTAAGGCTTTTTCTTCAGCGGAACGTCAAAATCGTTGACATCGTCCGTATGATTTTCGGTCAGCAAAGCTGCTATTTCCTCGCGGAGAATAGAGTTCAACTCCTGCGCATTCACATATTTATCGCTGGCAGCCCGTTTTTCAATTCGCTGGATGATCTTCAAAGTAGTTTCCACCCCTACATCCGAAGTGATGAGCACTTCTTCCAGATTGTCCAGCACTTCGTCGTCCACCTTTGATTTTCCGGCGACCACCCGTGCTATTTTACCAAAAACACTTTCTTTGGTTTTGGACAAGCCTTTATCCAATGTTTCTTTCTTTTCTTTTGAGAAAAAATTAAATATTCCCATATAATAATTCTTTGTGTAACAACATTATGGGACAAAGATATAATAAAGAAGTTGAAAAGAAAAGTTGAAACACAAAAAAATCCCCTTATAGAAAACTATAAGAGGATTTTAATATCGTGTGATGCTTCAATTACTTCTTGTTGAAGAAGTCCTGAACCTTTTCGTTAGGAACCATTTGTTCGTCAAACATGTAAGCACCGGTTTTCGGAGACTTTACCATTTTGATTACTTTGGTATAAGAGCGACCTTCTTTGGTGGCTCCGTCGCGCAATGTTG
>JAVBVI010000051.1:0-14238 GCA_031554505.1 Bacteroides sp.
CTGACCGTTGACAGTAATCCGCCCCATAATCGGCATGTTTCCATTGGCTTTTTGGCCATTCCTTTTCAGATAGAAAAGGATGCTGAATGTACTTCTCATATACCTAATTTTTAATGTTGCAAAGTTATTTGCAACGAGTTAAACATCAAGTATATACAGACTGCCAATAGGCGACATCAGACTGCCAATTTCAGACAAATCGTAACCTATTTCAGTTTGGATAGGGTAGGTTACGATTTAGGTTACGAGTACTGTCCATTTTTGGCATTATTTTGGCTTTTTACCCTGCCACCTAAAAAAGAAAAAGTCCCGCAAAATCATTGATTCTGTAGGACTTGTCTTGCATTCGTCGCCATTTGGCTGGAATTTTTGCGGAAGCGGGGGGATTCGAACCCCCGGTACAGTTACCCGTACGTCAGTTTAGCAAACTGGTGGTTTCAGCCACTCACCCACACTTCCTTGGGCCGCATTTGCTCTTAAATGCGGTGCAAATATAGGGTGAACTTTTGGACTACGCAAATCTTTTTGCAACATTTTTTCAAACTTTCCAACGCTGTCGCAGTAACCTGCTAAGTTTCAATAACAAACAGATTCTATCTGGTTTTTATGTTGCATACTGCCTGAGGCGTAGCGTGGGCTTCCTATCTCCGGTTTGTTCGTAATTCGGAATAGACAGCCAGCTAGTTGGCCGGCTTAATAGAACACCCGATAGCTTTAGTGAAGTCTGGACTTACAGCTTTGTTCGCCAGTAAAGCATCGACTGCATTGGCTACATAAGGAACCTTGACGGCCGATGCATCTTCATAGTTGTCATCAATCGCTCCAATGTAACGCACCACATTCCCTTTGTCAGTTTTCTGCAAAACAAACACATGCGGTGTGCGGGTAGCTCCGTATGCGGGATAGACTTTCTGTCCGTCGTCGAATAAATAAGGGAAGGTGAATCCTTTCTCTTTGGCTCTTTCCTGCATTTTAGCGTAACTGTCGTCCGGCAAGGAGACCGGATCGTTCGGGTTGATGGCAATTACCGGATAACCCAAAGGTTTGTACTTCTTGTCCAGAGCAATGATCCGGTCCTCATAGGCTTTTGCATACGGACAGTGATTACACGTAAAAATAACAATGAAGCCTTTGGCTTGCGGGTAATCTGCCAGAGACACCATCTTCCCATCTACGTTTTCTAGTTTGAAGTCAGTGGCTGTGTCGCCCACTTTATAGCCTTGGGCTGAGGCGCTGAATACAGCACTGTAAATGAGTGCTGCCAGAAGAATGATTTTTTTCATAAGGCAATGTATTTAGTTATTAATGATTCTAATTCGTCGGAAGAGAACGCTTTTTCGTGAAACTCGCGTTTATCTCCTTTCATGACGATGGTAGCTGGAAGTGCGCCACTCCAGTTTGGGTCTACTTTGTTGATCCAGGCATTGGCATCCGGGTCGCTTAGTACAAGTACTTCGGACTGGATATTTCGTTGTCGGACAAATGGAATGACTCGCGACTCTATTTGGTTCTTGAAATCGAGACTCACCAAGATAACTTTGACTCGTTGGGAGGCATACTTCGTATGGATCTGCTCAAAATAGGGGAGCTCTTTGATACAAGGTGCGCACCAAGTAGCCCAAAAGTTTATGACATAAGTGGTGTCACTCGTTACGGGATGCAAGAATGGCTCAAATTGCGTGAAATTGTAGACTGGTATTGTAGTCTGACTGGAGGCATTCGTCGTTGTTTGAGCCTGCACATGGGGTATCAAGCTTAGTAAGGTGAATATATAGATGATCTTTAAGCTTTTCATTGGTTCATACTTTAGTTTATTTTACTTATAACAAAGGTGAGAAACTAAAGTTTGGAACGACTATATGGCTTTGTAGTAGGAAATATGATTTTTTAAGGGATTACTGGCAGAACCATTTGCTATATGAAAACCCGAAAAAAGAAGAGCCCCGTAATAAGAAGGCTTACACCTTCCTATTACAGGGCTTCCTCAATAATATATCGGAATTAAATTATTCCAGGATAACTACGCGGTTCAAGAAGTCTTTACCGAACATGTTAGAAGTACCACCGTAACCGATCAGTTCGAGTTGGTCTTTGCTTACACCTTCGCTGATAAGAGCATCATAAACAGCCTGAGCACGTTTTTCAGAAAGTTTCTGGTTCAAACCTACGCTACCATTAGCCTTTTATGCATAACAAGCTACTTTGTTCTTCTTTTTAGGATTAGCCTTTATAACATTATCTGCCAACTGGATGTTAACCTTGCCATAGTCATCGATAGTAGACTTACCAATCTTGAAGAAGATAGCGCGCGGACCTGCCACTTCAACTTCCTTAACAACTTCTTTCGTAATTGTTTCAGGCTTCTTGTTGAGAGCGTTAGCAAGGTCAGACTGGCACTGAGCCAATTCTCTTCTATAACGGTTGAGTTCTTCGTTGATAGCGTTTTCGTCAACTTGCGAGCAAGAAACAAACTTCTTGCCACCGAAAGTATAAGTTACACCAGCAGTTGCAGCGATGTTACCGTTTGTACGAGCGGGAACCAATGCACCATAAGTAGAAGGAGCCAATTCGCCACGAGCTTCCACGAAGATATCAACATATCTGCTTACATTGAAGTTACCGGTCAAACCTACAGAACCATTGATGAATGTTCTAACTTTCTGATCAGACAATGTTTTTGTCCATGTACCATCTTGATTGTTGGTCACATTCTTCGTTGTATACGGTTTTGCGATAGTTAATCCAGGACCTGCAAACATAGATACAGTGAACAAACGATCCGGATTGTAACCTGCGATCAGATTGGACAGGTTCATTGTTCCATCCAAGTGCAGTCTAACGTTAGTCTGGTCAAGGCTTTCGAGCGTAGTGTTAGGTGCAGCTGTACCGTTTGCTGCAATCGGGCCTGTTGAAGCCCAACCAGTCTGGATGGCATCCTGCCACAGACCTACCTGTCCACGGATACCCCAAACCGGAGTAAACCATTTACCTAACGACACTGTTACGCGCGGAGCGATACGGTCGCCTAAGCTAGAACCATCTTCTTTGTACATGTTCAAAGCTGCTCCAGCGCCTACACTGATGTAGACATTGTCTTTAGCCTTTTCGCTATAGAATTTTTCCTTGTTTTGGGCTGTTGCCGTAATAGCAGCAGCTGCCAAAAAAGATAATATGATTATTTTTTTCATGTTCCTTATTTTTTTAATTCAACCTACTAATATAGACAGGCTATTGTGATTAGTTATCAGAGCTTACAATACCACCACCAGCATTCAAATCACCACCATGACCATGACCATGTCCGTGATATACTTCGTTAGAGTATTGAGTGCTATTGAATTCTGAGTAAGAAACAACGATTAACTTAATGGTATAAGAGCTAGTTCCATAAGTTGCTTTATAGGTCTCTTCAGAGTAGTAAGTCTTTGAAGAAACTGTTTGCAAAGAAGATTTAGCTTGCAGAGCAACAGCATAAGGAATTACTTGGGTCGGCAGTGCGTCACCAATTTCTTCGATTGTACCATAAGTTGCTGTCAGGTCAGCCTTTACAGCATCTTCTAAGCCAGCAACTGCGCCTGTGAAGTCATAGCTAGTATAAACTGCGCCCTTGTCAACTTCCATATCGAACAGAACAGGAAGGATGGTGCTCTTGTCGTTTCTAACATCAACCTCTTCTTTGTAGTCAGCAGAGTTCTGATCACCACTAAATGACTTGCTTGAGAAACTAGGTGTAGAACCAATGAAAGTCAATGTATAAGCCAACGGATTATAAGTAGTAGGCGCTAAAGCGATGCTCTTTGAATAAGTAGCAGCTTGACCTTTTGCCAACTTACCAATGGTGAATGCAACAGAGGCACTAGGTGTATAACCTGTTTTAGTAAATTGTAAAGTGGTAGCATAGTCCTTGTCTGCATCTGCAACAACAATAAACTGATAGTTACCATTAGCATCAGTTGTTGTTGAAGCAGCTGATAAACCAGTCATTGCAACGGTTGCTTGATCGATTGGCTTACCAGTTAAAGCGTCTGTAACCTGACCTGTAACGGTAAATACCGGATTAGGGTATGTAGGAGGTACAGTAACGTCGCCGTCAACTGAATCATAGCAGCTTGTAAACAAAGAGCCGCTAACTGCCAAAATGGCTAACGCTAATTTAGCGCTAATTCCAAAGAATTTTGTTTTCATTTTCATCTCAATAAATTTAATAATTTGATAATTCCGACTTAATAAAATATGGGTTAAAACTATTTTCCTGCATAATTGTATTTCCTAATTGCGGAGTATATGATTTACCATAATATTGTTCATTGGCTGCGTTGTATACGACGCCGAATGATTTGGAGGGTGTCACTCTTAAATATCCGTTCCGTTTGTTGCGGAAAGGAGGCAGAGCTATCTGAAAACGAAACCCTCCATTAATGCCATTATTATGAGGCACATCTACTTTCATGGCGTAAAAACCAATTGCAGCATACCTAAAATAACGCGTCATGTCAAATCTTACTCCTCTTTCTCCTAAGAGATATTGTTCAATCTTTCCACTGAATTGCGTATTGTACTGAGGCCAGTAAAAACCACCTCCAATGTTCCACGTCAATCGCTTTAGATTGCTTACTTGCCATCGCCAATTTTCAAAAGCCGAATAGCCGGTATAGCCCATTCTGCCTTCTACAAAAAAACGTTCGTCCTTAAATGTGTGTTTGGCTCTTACATCCACTCCCCAGCGGTTTAAGTTGAAAGTACCAACACTTGCTGTGACGAATATGTTTTGCGGCAATCTGAAAGATTGTGTTAAACTTACATACCCTTGATGAATTTTATCATAATCACTTCCGTAGTCATTATATATAGGTATCACAATCTGTCCAGTCAACTTCATGCCATTCCAAAGGGAGACCTCGACGGCTGGACTTAAATTGAATAATACCTGATATACCTGCGTAAGAATCAAATTCTTGAATGACAATTCAGGATATATAACAATATCAACCTTAAACAAAGAACTATTTTTTTTCTTTCCCTTGATGGCTTTCATTCCATCTGCTCCCAAATCGTAACTTACTTTCCAGTCCGATCGGGTGGCTTCGGGTACGCTATCTCCCAGAATCGGTTTGTAACAAAGCGATATCTGGGGAACATTATTATCTAAAAAAATAAGACGGCAAGATTTCTGTACGGGCAATCCTATTGTTTGAACAACATCGACTGCTTTCCCAATACCTATACCGTTCAGGCGGTATGCGATATTTTCCATTACATAAATCCGCTCATTCTCACTTTCTGTCCAGCTTACATTTTCAAATCCTAATTTAACCAAAGAATCGACAGCCATCTCTCCAGACTGGCTGTAAGTGTTAACAGCATGAATGCTACAAAACAAGAATGCTAGTATGTAAACTTTGTAGTTACTGCCTTTACAGCTGTTCATTACTTGATCTATCTTGTCTTTTAAACCTTTATATCTAAAATTAGGCATTCTTTGTTATATAAATTCGCCACAAAAATAAGGACAATTTTAATAATTCCAAAGAAATTTGTAATAAAATGGCTTTAAACAGGTTATATTTTTCTCTACAAGCCTTAAATATAACAGATTTGTTTAATAAATGCCAGCGCAAGAGAAGGAGGCCCACACGAGGTCGTATATGCGCCAGGGAATGAAAGGACGTATGGGTGCAGAAACAGATAGGCTTTCATGGTTACAAGTATTATTGTTTGACAAAGGCAACTGCTGGCAGATGCTGTGTTAACTTTTATAAGTACCAAAGATACATATTTGTTAGAGATATCCAACAATATTAGCGATTTTTTGATAAAGTAGAATAAAAAAAGGTACTTCCTGACCCGTTCGCTTACGGAGGAAGTACCCACACAAAAACTAAACTAGACTTAACTAAACTATTCTATCTTCAGAGTTTCACAACTCCTTTATGAATGCAAAGATAAGGAATTGTTATTTAATATGCAAATAAGAGGCTGAAAACTGTTTCTTTTTCTCTACAAAAGATCGAAGAATTAACTCCTTTCGTCGAGAAAAGCTTGGAAAACAGGCTTGTAGCTATCGCTTATGGGAATATATGCTTTATCAAAAACAATCCGTCCACGGTCGATAATCCGTATTTTATCTTTTTGCACAATGAATGAACGGTGCACACGCATGAAACGGCTAGGGGGGAGCAAATCTTCCATGGCTTTCATGCTCATGAGCGACAGGATGGGGCGAGGATTACCCTCCGTATAGATCTTTACATAATCTTTCAATCCTTCCACATAGAGAATCTTTTTCAGCTCTACCTGTACCAGCTTATAGTCACTCTTTACAAAGATACTTTCTATCTCTTCGATGGGCTTTTGTTGCAGTTCGAACCATTGCAGAGCTTTGTTGGTGGCTTGCAAGAAGTCTACGTAGGAGATTGGCTTGAGCAAGTAGTCGAGCGCGTTCACCCGGTAGCTATCGATGGCGTACTGACTGAAAGCGGTGGTGAATACGATTCGGGTGTGTGGGGCTACCATCTTCGAGAACTCCAGTCCGTTGAGTTCGGGCATTTGTATGTCGAGGAAGAGTAGGTCTACTTCCTGTTCGGGCAGTTCTTTCATAGCCTGCACGGCACTCGAATATTTCCCTACCAGATGCAAGGAGGGTGTCTTGTTTACGTAGCTCTCTAGCAGACTGAGGGCCAGCGGTTCGTCATCGACAAGGGCGCAGTTCAGAATCATGATTGCAAAGATTAAGGGTTCGTGATAAATGGTTCGGTATCAGTTCCTGTTTGTATGGAGAGATCCGACGAGTAGGTTTTGCCATCCGGGCTTATTCCCCGGTTCCAGCGGTATCGTCCGGGATAGAGCAGTTCCAACCGCTTACTTACCTGTTCCAGCCCGATGCCCGAACCGCTTTTGTCAGTTTCCGACTTTGGGTGATGGCTGTTTTGGATATGGCATGTCACTTCCTGCCCATTATCTGAAAAACTTATGTAGATGAAACTGGGTTCGGTGGGCGATATGCCATGCTTGAAGGCATTTTCGATGAGCGATATGAAGATGAGCGGAGCAATCTGCGTCTGGCTGTCCGAGGGAATATTGATCTGAGTCTCTACTGTGACGTTAGGGGTCAGACGGATGCGCATCAGCTCAATGTAGTTGCGGATGAAATCCATTTCCCGTCCTAGGGGCACAAATGTCTGCTGGTTATCATATAAAACATAGCGCAGCAGCTTGCTCAGTTCTTGTACAGCTAGTTGCGCCTTGTCGCTGTCGAAGGCGATCAGAGCGTAGATGTTGTTGAGTGTATTGAGCAGGAAGTGCGGATTCAGTTGGTTACGCAGGTTCTTGAGTTCTGCCTCGGTGCGGGCTTTTTCCGCTTCGCGACGTGCATTCTCGATACGCATCCAGTGTCCGGTCATCTTGATGGCCACACTCAAGGCTGCGGTGAGTATTAGTGAAAGTAAGTCACGGGTATAAAATACCCAGGCGGGTGGACCATGATGCTTGGTGGCCTCTTTGCTGGTTTCCATCAACATATAGCTGTACATTTGCCACAGGTGCAATCCCAAACTTATAACGATAATCAGTACGAGGTTGATTACCAGGAATTTTTTCACTTGCTCGTTGAACAAGTATGTAGGAATGAGTACGAAATAGTTCAGGTAGAACACGATGAGGAAGAAGACCGGCACTACACAATGACGTAGATAGACTGCCCAATGGAACGGTTCCCCGTTCTTTCCGAAGAAGAAGAACGGGAAACCGATGAGAATGCCCCAGCCGATGAGGTGGGTCAGTACCTCAAACTGCTGGATATGGCGTGTATTGGATTGTTTCATAATGCAAATATAATCGATAAATCCGAAATCCGGACAGCGTGTATGGCTATTCGTATCGTATGGCCTCGATCGGGTCCAGATCGGCAGCTTTCTTGGCTGGATACCAACCGAAGAACACCCCGGTAAATGTACAGACGGCAAACGAAAGAATCACACTCCACGGTTGTACGTAGATGGGCCAGTGAACAATGGAGTTCACGCCCAGCGAAGCTCCCATACCGATAATCACTCCTATGATACCTCCCGTGATACTGATCAGGATGGCTTCAATGAGGAATTGGCTCAGGATATCGATACCACGTGCGCCGACCGACATACGCAGGCCGATTTCTCGCGTGCGCTCTGTGACCGATACGTACATGATGTTCATGATACCGATACCACCCACCACAAGCGAGATGCCTGCGATACAGGCCAGCAAGGTAGTCATCAAGTCAGTGGTAGAGTTGAGCATGCTGCTCAGTTCTTGTTGCGAACGGATGTTGAAGTCATCGTTAGCCGATTCTTTCAACTTATGGTTTTCGCGCAGGATGCCGGTGACTTCCTCAGTAGCCTTGTCGGTCATGTCTTCGCTCAATGCCGAAGCATAGATGCTTTGCAGGTAGGTCACGGCCAACAAACGCTTCATGACTGTCGTGTAAGGTGCCAACACCACTGCATCCTGATCTTGTCCCATGGAGTTGTATCCTTTGGCTTTGAGCACCCCTACCACCCGGAAAGGGATCTTATTGAAACGGATCACCCGGCCCACGGGATCCTCGCCGTTGGTAAAGAGATTGTCGGCGATGGTTTTACCGATAACGCACACCTTAGCCGATGCCGTGATGTCCGCTTCCGAGAACATCTCTCCGTTTTCCACCGTTAGCTGGCGGATGGTCAGGTACTCGGGCGATACCCCATTCATAGAGCTAGGGTAGTTGTTGGCTCCGTTGATGTACTGTCCACTGCTGCTCACGTTAGGGCTGACGGCGGCCAGAAAGGCCGTTTCGTTACGCAATTTGTAAAAGTCCTCCAGTTTCAGCGTCTGCATGGCACTGGGGTCCTGACGAACACCCCCTCGCATATCCGCTCCGGGATGAATCATGATCATGTTCGATCCCATTTCGGCTATCTGCGACTGGATACTTCGTTTCGATCCTTGCCCGATGGCGAGCATCGTGATCACCGAAGCTACTCCGATGATGATACCCAACATGGTGAGAAACGCTCGCAGCTTGTTAGCTGCCAGTGCGCGGAGGGCTATCTTGAATAAATTGGTTCCATTCATATTCTATTATCTTTAGTCGATGCTACTTATAGTTCTACTGGTGCCGGTAGGGCTGCCAGTGCTTCGGCTGCATTCATGATATGTGGGTTGACGGTATCTTCCTTCACCATTCCGTCGCGCAGCACGATGTTGCGGCTGGAGTATTGCGATATTTCCGGGTTGTGCGTCACGAAGATGATGGTACGTCCTTCGCTATGCAATTTTTGGAAGAGTACCAATATCTCGTGCGATGTACGCGTGTCGAGGTTACCTGTAGCTTCGTCGGCCAGGATTACGGCGGGGTTGTTTACCAATGCCCGGGCGATGGCCACGCGCTGCATCTGTCCGCCCGACATCTGGTTGGACTTGTGCATCAGGCGGTCACCCAATCCTACGGCTTCGAGCGATTCGATGGCCTGTTGCTTCCGTTCGGAGGCCGACACGCTGGAGTTATACATCAACGGTAGTTCTACGTTCTCCACAGCAGTTGTCTTCGCTAGCAGGTTGTAACTTTGGAACACGAAACCTATCTTGCGATTGCGCAATACAGCCCGTTCTGATTTCGACATGGTACGTACCGCTACTCCGTCGAGCAGGTACTCGCCACTGGTGGGTGTGTCCAGACAACCCAGCGTGTTGAGCAGGGTCGACTTACCCGACCCCGAGCTTCCCATGATGGTGACGAATTCCCCTTCGTGGATGGTGAACGAAACGCCACGCAAGGCACGGACCGTTTCTTCACCCACCTGGAAATCGCGCTTTATGTTTTTAAGTTCGATGATTGCTTTCATTGTTGTTCAATGTGAGGTGATTCACCGGTTATTTTTTGTTATTGTTGCTACCCGGGCGTTTGGGCATGAAAGGAGAGGATTCCTGTTGCTGACCATTGCCGTTTTGCATTTGCGGCATCTGTCCCGGCATTTGTCCCATGGTAGCGTCGAGGACAACTACAGTGCCTTCGGGCAAACCATCCTGTATTTCTGTCAGCACTCCGTTGGAGAGGCCTACTTTCACCGCATGTGCAGTGAAGGTCTTTCCTTCGCGTGTCCAGAGTTTGTGGCGACCTTCGCAATCCACTATCTTATCTTCCGGGCCGATGAGCGGCTCTACCGGGTTGAAGCGTAGAGCTTTGGAAGATACGGTGAGGATACCGTCACGTTCCAGCGTGAAGATGGTTACATTGGCTGTGAGGCCTGGTTTCAGCTTCAAATCAGGGTTGGGGGCGGAGATCACTACTTCGTACGTCACCACATTGCTGGTGGTCGTAGCTTCCTGGCGTACCTGTTTCACTTGTCCGTCGAACGTGTCGTTGGGATAAGCGTCGACGGTGAACTGTACCCGTTGTCCTTCTATCACACCACCTATATCGGCTTCGTCCACATTGGCCACTACCTGCATATCTGTCAAGTCGTTGGCAATGGTGAAGAGTGTCGGTGTGTTCATACCGGCGTTTACTGTTTGACCTTCTTCTACCACGCGGCTCAGTACCACGCCGTCGATGGGCGAGTAGATGGTGGCATATCCCAGGTTGGTTTCCGCTTTGGCCAGGTCGTTCTTACTCATGTCATATGAGTTGCGTGCCTTTTCGTAGCTATAAAGAGCTGTTTCGTAGTCCGAGTCGGCCACCAACCCTTTGTCATGCAGGGTTTTCAGACGCGTGTAGTTCTTCAGCTGATAGTCGTACTCGCTTTTGGCGCTGGCCAGGCTGCTCTTCTTCGAACCGTAGTCGTTGAGCAGGTTGGCGCGGTCCAGTTCGGCTATGACCTGTCCTTTGGTCACCTGACTGTTGTAGTCGGCATATAGCTTGCTGACGATACCCGATACCTGTGTACCTACTTCTACCTGTGTCACCGGCTCCACGGATCCGGTAGCAGTGACCGAGTTCGAGATGTTTCCTTTGGCTACGGTAGTCGTTTCGAACGTAACCTGATGTTGGGCCGATGGACCGGCTACCATCCAACCGATGACTCCAGCAACGGCCACGATGGCGATAATGATAATGATTCTTTTCTTGCTCATATCTGTGTAGTTGTTATTTTCTTCTATACCTTATTATATATAGTACTTATTGCGGAAGCGAGAAACTGCTGCCCTGGTAAAAACCGAGCATCTGGATGTTCATCACCGCCATGTACTTGGCTTGCAGGAGTGCCTGTTGGGCAGACAGCAAGTTGTTCTTTTCGGTGAGCATCTCTACTGTATTCTTCATGCCGAGGTCGAATTGCTGGCTCACCAGGTCGAAGCTGGTTTGTGTGCTATTCATTTTCTCTTCGGCAGCTACGAAGCTTTGCTGGGCGGTGGTGGCATCGAGCCACAAGCCTTCGATGGTCTTGTAAAGTGCTTTCTGGTCGTCGAGCAGATCGAGCTGACTGGAGCTTTGTTGCAGTTTGGCTTTCTCTACAGCGCTCTTCGTCTGTCGGTTGTTGAAGAGAGGCATGCTTATGGACAGCCCGACGGTATTGTTCCAACCGTTCTTCAATTGCGCGCCGAAGGCATTATCCATACCGCTCCGGTTGCTGGAGGATATACCCGCATTCAGGTTAACCGTAGGCAGGTATCCGGCACGGGCGATGTTCACAGCTAGTTCTGATGCCTGGATGCTCAGCTTACCGGCTTCGATCTCCGGACGGTGGGAGAGGGCAGCCAGGTATACTTCGTTCCGGGTGGGTAGCGGGGTAAGTACATAGTCGTTGCCCAATGCCGGGAGATATAGACTCATCTCGTCCTCGCCCTCTATTTCGAGCAACTGCTTCAATTGTAATTTGTAGTTTTGCAAAGCTGCTTCCGCATTTACCAGGTTGTAACGGTCGGAACTCACCTGCGATTCCAGTTGAGCCAGGTCGGCTTTCGAGATGCTTCCGGCAGCGAGCATCTCCTTGCCCCGGTCGCGTTGTGCTACAGATACGGCCAGCGTACCTTCGTTCACTGTAATCGCTTCGGATGCATAAAGAATCTGCATGTAAGCCTGCATGATCGATTCCTGGATGTTGTTCTCTGCTTCACCCACGCTCAGCTCGGCTACTTGGTTGTTCAGCTTCTGTTGCTTGATGGTGTTCAGGCGTTTGTTGCCGTTGTACACCGTCCATTGGGCGTTCAGTCCGTAGTTACCGCTGTAGCTCGTGTTGCTGTTGGTCTGTATCACCTCCGAACCACTTACGTTGACGCTCGACTCCTGGAACGGACGGTTGGTCACGTTCTGACTGGTCGAGACCGACAGGCTGGGGAAGAGGGCTGCCTTGGCCGTCTTCACGTCGACCAGGCTACTTTCAGAGTTGATCCGGTTCTTCCGGATACTGATGTTCTGTTGCAGGGCATAGTCGATGCAATCCTGTAACGTCCACTCGGCTGGCTGGGCGGTCTGTGCCCGCATCTTGGCGGGGCACCCCAACCACAGGCCGGCCATGCATAGTGTTATCACTGTCAATCTTTTTACTCTTGTCATATCTGTATATCTATGAGTTTAACGATTGCGAAGGTATGGAACCATATTTCGAACCACAAATGCAATAGACCAATGGTCGGATTTTGTCGCCGAAGCCCTTTTTTGTGCCGATTATCCCGAAACACGCCTTTCCCGCTTCATTAAAGTATGTACTTATGCAACTTTTTTTCACTTTCGTTTGTTATTATGAGTAAAAAACCCTATTTTGCGTTAACAATTTTATCTTATTATTCTGATTATGAAGAATCCGTTGCCTGTTGTATGGCATTTCTACGTGGAAGGTTTTCGCAGTATGACGCTGGGGCGTACCCTCTGGCTCCTTATATTGATCAAACTTTTTATCATGTTCTTCGTCCTGAAGCTTTTTTTCTTCCCCAACTTCTTCAGTACCCTGCCTAAGGATACTGACCGGGCGGAGTATGTGCACGACGAACTCCTCAGGCGTAGCGTGAACCCATAATGAATCTGTTAGGTTACTATATAAAAATAAATAAAGATGATTGAGAGCATTGACACTTCGTTGATCGACTGGTCGAGAGCCCAGTTTGCGATGACAGCCATGTACCACTGGCTATTTGTTCCCCTCACGTTGGGACTTGCCATGGTGATGGGTATTATGGAGACTATGTACTACGTTACCGGAAAAGAGTTCTGGAAGCGTACCGCCAAGTTTTGGATGAAACTGTTTGGTATCAACTTCGCCGTGGGCGTAGCTACCGGACTGATCCTGGAGTTCGAGTTCGGAACCAACTGGAGTAATTACTCTTTCCTGGTGGGCGATATATTCGGAGCTCCACTGGCTATCGAAGGTATTCTGGCCTTCTTTATGGAGGCTACTTTCATTGCCGTGATGTTCTTCGGATGGGATAAGGTGAGTAAGCGCTTTCACCTGGCCTCCACGTGGCTCACCGGACTGGGTGCTACACTCTCGGCCTGGTGGATATTGGTGGCCAATGCCTGGATGCAATGCCCCGTTGGCATGGAGTTCAATCCCGATACGATGCGTAATGAAATGGCCGACTTCTGGGCCATTGCCTTCTCACCTGTGGCGGTGAATAAGTTCTTCCATACCGTGCTGAGCGGTTGGATACTGGGAGCCATCTTTGTGGTGGGTGTGAGTTGCTGGTTCTTGTGGAAGAAGCGCGACAAAGATTTCGCCCTTTCCAGTATCCGCATCGGAGCCCTCTTCGGCTTGGCGGCTTCGTTGCTAACCTTGTGGACGGGCGACGCGTCGGGCTATCAGATAGCGCAGACGCAGCCCATGAAACTGGCAGCGGTAGAAGGATTTTACGAAGGTAAGTCCGATGCAGGGCTGGTGGCTGTGGCCCTTCTCAACCCAGAGAAGAAGACGTATGATGACGGAAAGGATCCGTTCCTGTTCCGCTTGGAGATACCTAGCCTGCTCTCTTTGTTGGCCGAGCGCGACCGGGAGGCTTTTGTGCCGGGCATCGCCAATATCATAGAAGGAGGATATATGCAGAAAGACGGCACTATCGCCCTTTCAGCACATGACAAGATAGAGCGGGGAAAAACAGCCATCGCTGCACTGGCGGCCTACCGGGCTGCCAAGGAAGCCGGCAATGACGATGATGCTCATCTGGCTTACTCTGTATTGCAGAGCAATATCGCTTATTTTGGCTACGGTTATATCAAGGATGTGCACGAGCTGGTGCCGAACGTTCCGCTCAACTTCTACGCTTTTCGCGTGATGGTGATGCTGGGTGGTTACT
>JAVBVI010000069.1:0-41488 GCA_031554505.1 Bacteroides sp.
TGACAACTTTCCGCCCGAAATGTTTGGTGGAAAGTTGTAAACCCCTTATATTTGCACCCGTTAAAAATGCGAAAGTAGCTCAGTTGGTAGAGCATAACCTTGCCAAGGTTAGGGTCGCGGGTTCGAATCCCGTCTTTCGCTCATCCTCTACAGAGGTAAAGGATGCTCGAATGGTGGAATGGTAGACACGAAGGACTTAAAATCCTTTGGCTATAGCAGCTGTGCGGGTTCAAGTCCCGCTTCGAGTACGTTAAGGGACGAATCGTGATTTTCACGGTTCGTCCCTTTCTCCTTTTATAGCCGTTTCGTTGTAAATGAACTCTCTAAAATCAACAGGTATCAATCAGTACTCACATGAAAAACGCAAAATCATCTGCCATCTACCATCAATTAATTGCAACTATTTAATAATCTGATTATCCGGATGTTTCCCCCTTGACCCAGCGGGCCAATGTGTCCGTAGCCGGGGCACAAAGCGAACTATGTAAAAGTTATTGAGCGGATGCCCTGATGTCGGAGCTGAATCTCTACTCCATGTGTTTTTTGTGAATTTATTCGCCATTCGCCATAAACTCAGTACTACCTAACTGATAAATAGATAATTACCGAATGGTGAATACTTCTTTTATTCACCATTCATTCACCATTTCCAGGGGTGTTCACCATGTTTTGTGTTCTTTTGTTCTTACGTCTTGAAAGTTTCCTCATAGGAAACGAATAGTTTCATGCCTCGAAACGAAGTGTTTCATCAGACGAAACACTCCGTTTCCTCGGATGAAACCAAGTGTTTCCTCGGATGAAACTAAGTGTAAGATTCTTTGCAACTGAGTGATAGCTTCTTTCTTCCGGAGAGTTTCACTCCGGGTAACAAAGTGTTTCAACGGGTGAAACGGAGGGTTAGAGTGCTGGAAACGGAGCGTTACACTTATTGAACCAACGGTCAACGAAGTCAACCAACGGTTAGCAACGCTAAAACGTTGATCTTCTTTTTATTATCGAGGCTTGACGGCAACAACCATGAGCCGGCGCAGGAAACGAGCGTGTAGGATACCCCGAAACGTGCTAAATGCGTGTAGGATAAAAAAGGTATCCTGCACGGAGTAACGCCCACTAATACAGGTCAATAGGTCGTAAATCGTGTAGGCGTGACGGATAAAATCAAAAACGCATGGTGTAGAAAAGGCCGCTTGTAGAGGCAGGGCATCCGCTCAATAACTTTTACATAGTTTGCTTTGTGCCCCGGCTACGGACACATTGGTCCGCTGGGTCAAGGGGGAAACATCCGGATAATCAGATTATTAAATAGTTGCAATTAATTGATGGTAGATGGCAGATGATTTTGCATTTTTCGTGTGAGAGGAAGTCTGAATCGTGTTATGGTTGCTTTTCCTAATCGATATAACCCCAAATAGAAGTATTTTTATATCTTTGCGCTAGTCTCATGGAGGAAAGCTCTGCTTCCCCCCGGCTGCAAACCCAGAAAATGTACTAATATGAAGAAACTATCGTCCCTTATTGCAGGTCTTGTCCTCTCTTGCCTCTCCGTGTCGGCCCAGGAAGCCGATATGAGAGTAGCCGAATTGCTCAATACATCGGATTGGTTTACCTTGGACGCTGAGTACCCTGTGCTGAAGGAGTCGCTTCAAGCTCCCTTCCTGAATCTGTATGCCGATATTCTGCTCGGCTATCATTTCAACCGTCCGACCGAGGTCGTTCCAAAGATAAAAGAACTCATTACCCATTATCAGGAAGAAATCGGGTTTGATAATGTCTGCGGCATGGTTCGGTTGGTCTCTATCTTGGAGCAGCAATTGGGTAACTACGCACAGGCGGCGGACAACCTGTCCAATTTTATGACGCAACTGAAACAACAGGGAGTAGAGATAGACTATAGCTCTTATGAACGAATGTACAACAATAGCCAAGTCTGGCGCGAATATGCTGCTCCTGCCGTGTCTCGTCCCGATGCAAATGTCGAAATACCGGTAACCATAGCCCCCGTGCAACTGCTGGTACCATTGGACGGGAAGAAAACACGCGGGCTGGATATCCGTCTCCCGGTAACCATACACGGTGTTTCCTATCCATTTGTTTTCGATACTGGGGCAGGTATGACTTACATGTCCGAACGGTTTGCCAAAGAAGTAGGAGTGAAGATTGTCAATGACTCCCTCCTCATGAACGGGGGGATGCTGGGAGCAGGATACGGCATGGAAGGATATCTGGATAGCCTGCAAATCGGCGATATTGTATTCCGGAATGCCCGGATTTTCATCGCCAGGCCGAATGCGGTCGACAGCATCGCAGTGGTCGACGCTGTACTGGGGCTGGACTTCATACGGCGGATAGATGAAATTCGGATCGATATCCGGAATAAGAAACTCATCTTCCCCCAAACCACTACGCCGCTGCCGGTAACTGGCCGGAACCTGCTTCTCAAAGACGGTAACAGTCCTGTACTGAAAGCACAGGCCGGTGATGACAGACTATTGTTTGTCTTCGATACGGGGTGTGTGACAGCCGATTTATACTACAGCTTCTACCAGAAGTACCAGGCGGAGATCGACCGGGTGGCTACTCGCGAGAGTGTGACGGGTGGCGGATACGGATACGTGCGCACCAAAGAGATGTTGAAGATGCCTTCCGTCCGTTTCTGTATCGGCGATGTGGCGGTGGAGATGAAGGATATTCGCGTTCATCCGGACGAAGGGAATGATCAGAGTCCAGAAGACGGAAATTTGGGAATGGATCTGGTGAAGCTGTTCGATAAGACCATCATTAACTTCAAGGATATGTTTGTGAAGTTCGAGTAAAAAGGGAGCAACTCCATGCAGTCTTTTCGTAGAATGCTATCTTTATAATATAGTAAATACGAACGATGGAGTTAAACAAGTGGGTAGAGCGATGTAAGGCGGGTGATAGGGAAGCGCAAGCATGGCTCTATAAAACATATTCAAAGAAGATGTTGCGAATATGCCGCAATTGGGTGTCGGACAGGCAGGTAGCTCTGGATCTGATGCATGATGGTTTTGTACTCATATTTGCTTCCATCGGGTCGTTGAAGCAAGCTGGAAAACTGGAGTGCTGGATGGGCCGCATCATGACAAACCTGGCTTTGAAACATCTCAATCAGCAGCGTGTGTCTTTTTTGTTACCACTTTCCGAGTTGCCGGAGGGCGAAGAGCCGGCAGAAGTCGAAGAAGTGCCGGAGGATTTGCTCTCGCTTGACGTGTTGCTTGGTATGATTGAGGAACTTCCTGAAGGCTATCGCCGCATCTTCAAACTCTCCGTACTCGACGGGCTCTCGCACAGCGAGATTGCCGAACTTCTTCACATCGCTCCTCACTCTTCGTCTTCGCAGTTCTTCCGTGCACGTGAATATCTTAAGCGACTGATCGTGCTGTATCGCGCACAAATATTACTTCTATTTCTATTGTTGCTACTGCCATTAGGCTATTGGATGTGGCACAAACCGGCAGAGAATATCTTATCTATACCCGATACACCCGGTTTATCCACTCTTCCGGGCGGGGATGCATGCGTTTCAAAGGCCGATGGGGATGTGCCGATGCCTGTTTGGCAGCCCAGACGCGGGAGAGGTTCGTCTGTAGCCATAGTCGTCGGTTCAGTTTCTGCCGATACAGTGACTGCTTCTGTTGCTGAGACCCCAGAAAGACCTGATACGGTCCGAACTGCATCACCGGTTCGACTACCCAAGGAACAGATGAGATCCGAACATGAAAGAGTTACTTTCCGCGGCAAGCGGAAAGCAGGGTGGATGTTGGCTTTACAGTATGATAACAGACGGTCGGTTCAGGGAGTTGTGCCGGGAACGATGCCCACTCCACCCTTGGGTGTTTCGTCGATTCTTTTCCCGCCGAGTGTCGGATATTGGGACGACTACTATCGCTATCTGCAGGAGCATGGTAGTGATGTTACTTCGCCCGAGATTGACCTGCTGAAACAGATTGCGCTGCGGAATAAGGGTCGTAAGATCGAAGAACATAACCATCATGAGCTTCCGTTTACGGTGGGGCTTATAGTGCAAAAGACACTCAACAGCCGTTGGGGCTTCGAGACGGGACTTCAGTACACGCGTCTGAAATCTGACTTTACGAAAGGGGAGGGGGCGCTTGTCTTTGAACAACAGGAGTTGCATTACCTCGGCGTTCCGCTTCGGGCTACTTACCGGATCGGGAAGCTCAAGTGTCTTTCGTTCTACACCTCGGCGGGAGTTATGCTGGAGATTCCTGTATCGGCTACTCGGGAGACTGAATACATTATTGATGGTGTGCCGGCATACAGCAAGAGTCAGCAGTTAAGGTTGCCTTTGCAATGGTCAGTCAATGGAGCATTGGGTGTTCAGTACCAACTCCTGCCATCGGTAGGAATCTTTGCAGAACCCCGGTTGAACTACTATTTCGACGATGGCAGCGGCGTGAAGACTTACCGAAAGGAACACCCGTTCGGCATTACGCTCCCGGTAGGTATCCGCTGGACGTATTGATAAAAGTGCCGTTCCTCATGCAGTCATGGGCGTCTGTCGGTATCTTACAGGCAGAACATAATCTCAAACTACACATGCAAGAACGGCATACCAATCGAGAGCGCTATTTCGAAGAACAGGCGCGGACAACAGAGAAATATTATATCCCTTACCTCCGCAAGCAGATGGGCGATTTACCCTTCCGGGTACTCGAAGTGGGCTGTGGTGAAGGTGGAAACCTGTTGCCCTTCGCCCGGTTGAATTGTGATGTGGTGGGTGTAGACTTGTCGCCTGCCCGTATTGAACAGGCCCGGAGCTTTTTTGCGACGCGGCAACAGGAGGGAATGTTTATCGTTTCGGATATTTTTGACTTAGAAGAGTTTCATCACCAGTTTTCATTGATCATCGTACACGATGTGGTGGAGCATATCGACCGGAAAGAGCAGTTTCTAAACGAGTTGAAGAAGTTCTTGGCACCGGACGGTATTATCTTTGTTGCTTTCCCTGCCTGGCAGATGCCTTTCGGTGGACATCAGCAGATAGCACACAGCAAGATTGTGGCACATGGACCGTTCATTCATTTGCTACCTTCCCCGGTTTACCGGAGGTTGCTGCGGTTATTGGGCGAAAGACCAAAAACCGTCGGTGAACTGATGCATATCAAGGAGACCCGGTGTACCATCGAGCATTTTCAGAAGATTACCTGTCGCACGGGATACCGGATGGTCGATAGGAAACTGTATTTTATCAATCCGCATTACGAAACAAAGTTTGGTTGGACGCCTCGTCGGCTGAATCATTGCATAGCTCAGGTACCCTATGTGCGGAATTTCTTCAGTAGCAGTTGCTTCTATTTGTTGAAACTCTCTGCCTCTTCCCGGAGATGATGCACAAGGGCCTGTTCGATGTCCTGCAAAGTCCGTTCCCGGTTCATGGCCTCGGATAGCGGCAGCTCTTCCGGATGTATGGGGAGTATCTGCTGGAAACCGGATTGCAGTAGCAGTGCTTTGTCCTCTACCTGTCCGGCTATAGCCCAGACGGGCACTTGCTGTTTCTGTACAGCTTGCAACACACCCCACGGAGCTTTCCCCATCCGTGTTTGTGCATCCAGTTTGCCCTCTCCCGTGATTACGAGGTCGGCTCCCGATACATGTTGCTCAAAGTGAAGTGCTTGGAGCACAGTGTTGATGCCCGATTGCAACGTGGCGGGCAGGAAAGCCAGGAAGGCTCCACCCAGTCCGCCGGCAGCCCCGGCGCCGGGAATGGGGTCGATATCTTTTCCGGTAACTTGCTCCACGAGGCGGGCAAAGTGTTTCAGCCCCTCGTCCAACAACTCAACAGTAGCAGCATCAGCTCCCTTCTGCGGGGCGAATACACAGGCAGCACCTTGCGGACCGGAAAAAGGGTTGTCCACATCGCAGGCAATACGGAAGTGGCACTCGCGGAGTTCCGGGAGCATTCCGTCCCGGTCGATGGTGTCGATGGACAGCAACGCTTCGCCGCCTTGCACTGTCTTCTGAGCGTGAAAATGCATCCCCAAAGCTTGCAGCATACCTATACCTGCATCGTTCGTAGCGCTACCGCCTATGCCAACGATAAACTCCCGGCAACCCCGGCCGATCGCATCACGTATCAGTTCGCCTGTCCCATAAGTCGTAGTTCGCAACGGATTACGAAGTCCCGGTTCCACCAACGGCAGTCCACTGGCAGCCGCCATCTCGATGACTGCTGTCCGCCCGTCGCCCAAGATGCCGTACATAGCATCGATGGGACGCATCAGCGGGTCGTGCACCCGGCAACGGATGTATCGCCCTTGTGTGGCCGTGACCAGTGCGTCGATGGTTCCTTCGCCACCGTCGGCAATGGGGAGTTTCACCACCTCGCAAGCGGGAAACACCTGCCGGATGCCTTTCTCGCAGGCATCGGCTACTTCGGCAGAGGTTACGGAACCTTTGAACGAATCGGAAGCAAGGATGATTTTCTTCATATACACGACAGGAATGCACGACAAATATAGGTAATTTTTCTATCTTTGTGACACATCCGTTTAAACATCATGTACCGATATATGAAAACCGAAAAAGAGAAGATGCTGGCCGGCGAGCCTTACAATGCCGGCGACCCGGACCTGACTGCCCGCTGGCATTACGCCAAGAAGCTGACCCTTGCTTACAATCAGGCCGACTCCACCGACGACGAGCTACTGAACAACTTGCTCAACGAATTGCTGGGCTCCCGGGGGGAGAATGTATGGATCACCGCCCCGTTCTTCGTAGACTATGGCGAGAACATCCACATCGGCCGTAATTGCGAGATCAATACCAACTGCGTGTTCCTGGACTGCAACCGCATCACCATCGGCGATAACTCCGGCTTCGGCCCCAGCGTGCAGATCTATACCGTCGGTCACCCCATCCGTCCCGAGGAACGTTTGGCGAAGGATGTCGGCGGGGCGTTTACCTTCTGGAACTCCTCCACCGCGCCTGTCACCATCGGCAGCAATGTCTGGGTGGGTGGCGGAAGCATCATCCTGCCGGGAGTGACGATAGGCGACAATACCACCATCGGCGCGGGCAGCGTGGTGACGAAAGATATCCCGGCCAACTGCCTGGCAGTGGGCAATCCGTGCAAAGTAATCCGAAATGTATGATAGACCACACCTTCGACAAGATAGACTTCAAAGAAGAAGCGCTACCCAAAGGAGAGTATGATAACTGTACCTTTACCGCGTGCGACTTCTACGGTACCGACCTTTCGGCCTGCAGCTTCATCGACTGCGAGTTCACTGGCTGCAACCTTAGCATGGCGAAGTTGCTGAAGACCGCCATTCAGGATACCACGTTCCGGAACTGCAAGATGCTGGGGCTGCACTTCGATCAGTGCAATACCTTCAACCTCTCGTTCCGCTTCGAGAGCTGTGCGCTGAACTACACCTCTTTTTATAAAAGCAAACTCAAAGGCATCGTCTTTCGGGATTGCCAGCTGCAGGAAGCCGACTTCGCCGAGTGCGACCTCGCTGGCGCGGTGTTCGACCAGTGTGACCTACAGCAAGCGGTATTCGACCGTACCAACCTCGAAAAGGCCGATCTGCGCACGGCTGTGCACTACTCCATCGACCCGGAAAACAACCGGATACGGAAGGCCCGCTTCTCCTTCATCGGTCTGGCCGGATTGCTCGACAAATATGATATCGTGATAGACCATGCAGATTGATATCCAACCCCGTATAGTGACCACCCGGGAAAAGATCCTGATAGGCATCAGCCTGCGGATGAGTCTGGCAGACAACCGTACCGGCGAGCTGTGGCGCGCCTTCATGCCCCGACGCAAAGAGATCACAAACACTTTATCGGTCGACTTATACTCTTTGCAGAGTTATCCGCACGAGTACTGGACCAACTTCCGTCCGGAGCGTGTGTTCGAGAAATGGGCGTTGGTCGAGGTTTCCGGCTTCCATGTACCTATTCCCCACGGAATGGATATGTTTGTCCTACCTACAGGACAATATGCTGTGTTTCCCTACAAAGGACTGAGCACCGATACGCGTATCTTTCAGTATCTTTTCGGTGAATGGTTGCCCGCCTCCGGCTACCGGTTGGACGAGCGTCCGCATTTCGAAGTGCTGGGCGAGAAGTACAATAACACTTCCCCCGACTCGGAAGAAGAAATATGGGTTCCGGTGATTGCTTTATAAATAAATTTCCTACATTTGTAAAAGTACCCCGTAAGTTCCTTTTATCAACATAAGTACGTTATTAAAACCGGCTCGCTTTATGAATACCAGAAAAATGATTCCCCTCGTTTTTATCCTTTTCTTGTTGGCAGGAAAACTCCATGCCCAGGATGGATATATACTCAAGACAGATACGTTGCTGACAGGAGTGCGATTGGAGCTCGCCAAAGGATTGGAAAAGTACCATAAGGTATTTCTTAGCCAAGGCAAACGAGGTACTATAACATATACGCCCGACGAGGTGACTGAATTCGGAACAGGCAATGAAGTGTTTGTCGGTCTGCCCTTGCCCGGAAGCACAACGAAAGTATTCCTTTATCAGTTGGTCAAGAATGATGCAGTAGCCGTGTACCAGTATGCAGACGAGGCCGGGAAGCATTTCTTCTTCCGTCAGGGTGAAGGTCCCTTGCAAGAGATCACTAAAACCAATAATCCATATGCCGAATATCTGATGGGATTGCATGCGCAGGAGCCAAATCACCCGTTGCAGACGTATACAATCGAACCTACTGCTTCATCCCTGTGTTTGGCTGGTGATTTATCGCGCACAGGTAATCCCAACCTGATCACCCGCTTTCGGTTTGGAGTATGGGTAGGAGGAGGTGTTGGCCGGCTATCCCAGGAACTTATATCAAGTAGTGAGTCCGAACTGTTGGTGGGAATCTTTGCCAATCTGCCCATATACCGGCAATTTAGTCTACAGACCGAACTCTTCTATTGGCAGGAAGCTTACGTTGATACTAAAGGACCCCAAACACAGATAGAGGACGTAGCCTTCAACCGAAAATCTCTGGTGCTGCCTGTCATGGTGCGATACAGTTTCCTGCAGAGTAGAGGGAAGTTTATACCTTATCTGCAAGCAGGTCCTAACTTGCTCTTCGGATTAAAGAAGAAGGGTGAGGTACAGAAGGTGAGGATTGAAGAATATAGCGTAGATACAAATTATTACCTCTTTGCCGAGCAGAGTGGCTACCTCTATGCTGGATTTAGTGCTGGCGCCGGAACAGAATATAAAATAAACTCTCGACATTCGTTCTTTTTGGATGTTCGTTATCTGGCCACTCTTGATACCGAAAAAAGTAGCCTGACTTATGTCACTTTATCCTTTAACTTCTAAAACGCTTCGATCATGAAAAGATATTTTCCTTTTTTGTTAGCATTATTGCTTTTGTGTTATAGTTGTGATGAGGCTGAACTCCCCTTTCGCCCGTACTATAAGTTGGTGGCCAATGCGCCTTTGCTGGATGCAAGCAGCGCCACGTTTTCTGCCACAGTGAGCGGAGTAGAAGGTGATGAAATTATCGAAAGAGGTTTTGTTGTGGTGCGCAACTTCATTCAAAATAATTCTCCTTCTAGGGTTTTAGAGGATACCTATCCTGTGCCGTTGAACGAAGAGTTTGAATGCCGGTTTGGTCAAGATTGGGAGGTGGGAACTAATGGTACAGTATATGCTTATATGAATACCAAGGGGCAGAAGTACCGTAGTGAAACGGTGCGCTTTTCTCCAAGTACTCCTCGTAAACCGATCATACATTCGGTTACTCCGAAAAGTAATGACAAAGGATACGGAACGATGATTGTTCTGGGTGAAAATTTCACAACGATGCTTTCTCGTGTGAGAGTCTATCTGAATGATGTACTGTGTACAGTGAAGACAGTAGGGATGAACGAACTGGTGGTCGGCTATAGCGTTTCTCAAATAGGTTACTATGATGTAAAAGTATGCGTGGGTGACGAAGATGGTACGATGGAAAAAGGCTTTTGCCTGGAAGGTCCCAAGCTTGTTTCCGTTTCTTCTTCCGACATATATAGCGGGTTGGAATTAACTATTGACCTGGATGGTTTTGACGCAGGAATAGCGGTGAACGTGATTATTGGAGATAGTGATTGCACCATTTTAGAGAAAAGTACAAATAAGATTCGGTGTATTTGCCCCAGGTTTTATCCCGGGATGACTTCTGTCGACTTATTTCTGTATTTTCCTGACAAAATGATTAAGACTGATAAGTATCCTCTTTCAATCCGGGATTTGTGGACTTTTTTGGGAGTATACTCATCTTCTCTGGGGTGGGCATATTTCATCCACGAGAACGAGGGATATAGTTGGGGATGGAGCGAAATACGGCACTATAATAAAAGCAAAAATAGCTGGGAGGATCTTACACGGTATACGAATTACGTTTACCCTACTTTTATTTTTAGCAATGGACAGTATCTCTATGTGGTAGGAGACGAAAATAGTGAATCAGCAGGTGTGGTGATGTACACCTATCATCTTTCTACCGGTGTATGGGCAAAGAGTCAGCATCTAGTTCCGAAAAGTATCTCTGGATACAGCTCTGGTCATTGGATAAATGGTGAATACTATTTATGCGATCCGTATAATGGCGTCTCTTTGATGAAGTATACTCCCAATACGGATACCTGGACTGTGTTGAACGACCATGTGGGCAATCCTTATAGGCTCTTTGCTGTTGGCAATAAGGTATACGCGTTGTTTGCAAACAGTTTGTATGAATACAATGTGGCGCAACAAGTACGTGGGCAGTTGGTCTATGAGTTCCCAAGTCGTTTTAATATAGTCTCCTATGACATAAGGTGTAACGGCAATCTTTTTTATTTCTTTTCAGGGGGTGTCTTTTTTAGCTTCGATTTAGAACTTCTCGAATTGAAACTGATGGGATGTCCTTATGGCTATTATAGCAGTTATGATTTTATTCTTCCGTTCCACGAAGGTGTCTATGTGGGAACTTCTGCTAGTGTGGGAGATGGTAATGTGTATAAATACATCGGTACAGAATAAAGAAGCCGAATGTTAAACAAAAGGAATTCTGCATTGTTGTATCTATATTTATGATACACCAATGTTAATTCTTTTTGTTATGGAATCAACACAAATAGATTTCTTTCCCATCCTGTTGCATATCGTCTTTTGTACGATCATGATGTGTCTGGTGATCGCCGTATCCAACTGGCTTGGTCCCAAACATAATACCAAAAATAAGAGTGGAAACTTCGAGTGTGGTATCGAGCCTATAGGCGATGCCCGCCATCCTTTTGCTGTCAGATATTTTCTGACGGCCATCCTCTTTGTGTTGTTCGATATTGAAATCATTTTCATGTATCCGTGGGCCATCGACTATGCGTCGTCTGGTCTGGGCGGGTTGTTGAAGATGGGCGGTTTTATGGTAGTCCTCTTCATAGGCTACCTGTACATTATCAAACGGAAAGCCCTCGATTGGGAAAACTAACAAAATCAGACTGAAATGAATGACTCTAATAAAACCCGGGTAAATGTGGTCCCCGCACCGGAAGGGTATCGGGGACAGGGATTCTTTGCCACCCGCTTCGACTATGTCATCGGGATGGCGCGGGCCAACTCGCTGTGGCCGCTGCCTTTTGCTACCTCTTGCTGTGGCATCGAATTTATGTCGACCATGGCTTCTACCTACGATATGGGACGCTTCGGAGCGGAGCGTAACAGCTTCTCGCCGCGCCAGGCCGATATGTTGCTGGTGATGGGAACCATTGCTAAGAAGATGGTGCCTGTGCTCCGGCAGGTGTACGAACAGATGGCCGAGCCGAAATGGGTGATGGCCGTTGGTGCTTGTGCCTCTTCCGGCGGCATCTTCGATACGTATTCGGTGCTGCAAGGCATCGACAAGGTGATTCCTGTGGATGTGTATGTACCCGGTTGCCCGCCGCGACCGGAGCAGATCATCGACGGGCTGATGCAGTTGCAGGAGATCGTGAAGCACGAGTCGGTTCACCGCCGTGCCTCCGAGCGTTATCAGGAACTACTTGAATCTTATAAATTCGAATAATATGGCATTGGGAGATACAGACATTCAAAGCCGGTTGGAAGAGCACTTCGGTGCTTCGGTGAGCAACTTCCGTATGGAGTACGATATCCTGACGCTGGATGTAGCACCGGATTCGGCTAACACGCTTATTCGCTTTATGCGGAAAGACGAAACGCTGCGGTTCAACTTTCTGACGGACCTGTGCGGGGTGCATTATCCCGATAACCCGAAGGAAGCACAGTTTGCCGTGGTGTACCTGATGCACAATTGGCTGGACAATGTCCGCGTGCGCATCAAGGCGTATGTAGATGGCGACCACCCGGAGATTGCTACTGTTACGGACGTCTTCGAGTCGGCCAACTGGATGGAACGGGAGACCTGGGACTTCTTCGGCATCCGCTTCACGGGACATCCCAACCTGAAACGTATCCTGAATGTGGAAAGCATGGTTTCTTTCCCGCTGCGGAAAGAATATCCGCTGGAAGATGCCGGGCGTTCGGACAAGGACGACCGTTACTTTGGTCGCGCTCCCGGCAACCGGCAGCAAAATGCCATCCAATATAAAAACTCATAAACATCCCTCGCCATGTCTACATTTGCCCCTCATACCGTCGAGTATTTCGAAGAGCTTATCCGGAATCAGGAACCCGAAGACGGTCACGAACTGTCGGTGATGAACCTTGGCCCTACACACCCTGCCACGCACGGCGTGTTCCAGAACATCTTGCTGATGGACGGCGATACGATTCTCGATACCGAGATTACCATCGGCTATATTCATCGGGCGTTCGAGAAGATTGCCGAGAACCGTACCTTCTACCAGATCACTCCGCTGACCGACCGGCTCAACTATTGTTCGGCTCCCATCAATAATATGGCGTGGTGGCTGACGGTGGAGAAGGCGTTCGGCATCGAGATCCCGAAGCGGGCGCAGTACATGCGCATCATTGTGATGGAGCTGGCACGTATTGCCGACCACATCATCTGCAACGGTATTCTGGGTGTGGATGCGGGTGCGTACAGCGGCTTCCTCTATGTGATGAAGTACCGCGAGTTGATTTACGAGATCTACGAAGAGATTTGTGGTGGAAGGCTGACAACGAACATGGGACGTATCGGTGGTTTCGAACGCGAATGGAGTGCGGCGGCCTGGGAGAAACTGGATATCTTTCTCCACGAGTTCCCCAAGGCGTGGGACGAACTGGAAGGACTCTTCCTACGCAACCGTATCTTCATGGACCGCACTATCGGTGTGGGAGCTATCTCGGCAGAGAAAGCCATGGACTACGGGCTTACAGGTCCGAACCTCCGCGCTACAGGCATCGACTACGATATCCGCAAGATGAACCCGTACAGCTCGTATGAGGACTTCGATTTCGATATCCCCGTCGGGAAGTCGGGCGATACGTACGACCGTTGGTGTGTGCGTGCCGGAGAGGTACGGGAGAGTATGAAGATCATCCGCCAGGCATTGAAGAAGCTGGAGCAGATGAAGGGACAACCTTTTCATGCCGATCTGCCGGAGTACTACCTGCCGCCGAAAGAAGAAGTATATACCGAAATGGAATCGCTGATCAACCACTTCAAGATAGTGATGGGCGAGGTGCCTGTTCCGGTGGGCGAGGTGTATCATGCCGTGGAGGCGGCCAATGGCGAGTTGGGCATGTACCTCATCACCGATGGCTCGCGTGCACCGTACCGTTTGCATTTCCGGCGGCCGTGCTTTGTGTTCTATCAGGCATTCCCCGAGTTAATCAAAGGACAAACCATCTCCGACGCCATCCTTACGCTATCGAGCCTGAACGTGATTGCCGGAGAGTTGGACGCTTAAACGAAAACAATATGGAGTACATACAAGAAATAAATATAACGCCGGAACTGTCAGCCCGCATCGACGAGCTGGTCCGACGCTACCCGGCTGATAAAAAGAAGTCGGCCTTGCTGCCTGTGCTGCATGCCGTTCAGGATGCGCACAACGACTGGTTGAGTGTTCCGCTGATGGACAGAGTGGCCGAGGTACTTGGCATTACACCCATCGAGGTCTATGAGGTAGTTACCTTCTATACCATGTTCAACCAGAAGCCGATGGGGAAATACATGTTCGAGTTCTGCCGTACCGCTTGTTGCTCGTTGCGGGGTGGGGAAGACCTGCTGACTTACACGTGCCGGAAACTGGGCATTCAGCCGGGCGAAACGACTGCCGACGGACTGTTCAGCGTGGTCACCACCGAATGCCTGGGTGCTTGCGGCTTCGGCCCCATGCTACAACTGGGCGATTTCTTCCACGAACACCTGACACCTGCCAAAATCGACCAATTAATCGAGGACTGCCGGGCAGGCCGAGTGAAAGTACACGCTACGGAACCGATATAAATACAGAGAATTATGAGCCGAAAGATATTACTGAAAGATATTGACATTCCTGGCATCGAGCAATACGATGTATACCGGAAGAATGGCGGTTATGCATCCGTGGAGAAAGTTCTCCGAGGCATGACTCCCCTCGAAGTGACCGAACAGGTGAAGACTTCGGGCATTCGCGGGCGGGGCGGTGCAGGTTTCCCCATGGGGATGAAGTGGAGCTTCATCGACCGAACGCCGGGAAAGCAACGCCACCTGGTAGTCAATGCCGACGAGTCGGAACCGGGAACCTTCAAGGACCGTTTCCTGATGCATCACATTCCTCATCTGCTGATCGAGGGAGCGATTGTGGCCAGTTACGCGCTGGAAGCCAACCTGTCCTACATCTACATCCGGGGCGAATATATGTGGATTTACAAACTCCTGGAGAAAGCCATTGCTGAGGCGTATGCCAACGGTTGGCTGGGCAAGAATATATTGGGAACCGGTTACTCGCTCGACCTGCATGTGCATTGCGGCGCCGGTGCTTATATCTGCGGGGAGGAAACTGCCCTGCTCGAATCGCTCGAAGGCAAGCGGGGCAATCCACGCATGAAGCCTCCCTTCCCTGCAGTCAGTGGACTGTGGGCCGAGCCGACCGTTGTCAATAACGTAGAGTCGATAGCAGCTGTTCCCTGGATCATCAACAATGGCGGCGAGGAATACGCTCAAATAGGTGTTGGCCGTTCTACGGGAACCAAGCTGATATCCGCTTCCGGGCACATCAAGTACCCGGGCGTGTATGAAATCGAGCTGGGACTTCCCGTCGAAGAGTTCTTCTACTCGGACCAGTACCTCGGTGGCATGATGGACCAACGTCCGTTGAAAGCTGTGATACCCGGTGGCTCGTCCGTGCAGATACTTCCTGTGCCTTATATATTTAAGACAGCTGCCGGTGAAGATCGGTTGATGAGCTACGAGTCCTGGGGCGATGGTGGTGCCATTGCCGGTTCGTCGCTCGGCTCCGGCGGGTTTATCGTGTACAACGATACTGCTTGTATCGTTCGCAATACATGGAACCTGGCCCGGTTCTACCATCACGAGAGTTGCGGACAATGCAGCCCGTGCCGCGAAGGAACCGGATGGATGGAGAAGGTGCTCCATCGAATAGAAACAGGCTCGGGACGGGAAAAGGACATTGATCTCCTGTTCAATATTCAACGGCACATCGAAGGCAATACCATCTGCCCGCTGGGCGATGCCGCTGCATGGCCGGTAGCTGCTGCTATCCGCCACTTCCGCGAAGAGTTCGAGTATCATGTGCGCTTCCCGGAGAAGATAAAAGATAAAGACCATTTCGTGAAGGAACCCATGTCGACTCTGTGGTGAATAATTAAACAAGTAAAGGAAATGAAAGTAACAATAGATAATCAAGTCATTGACGTGGCGCCGGGAACCACCATTCTGCAGGCTGCCCGTGCCATTGGCGGCCCGTGCGTTCCTCCCGCCATGTGCTATTACTCCAAGTTGAAAGACTGTGGAGGGAAGTGCCGTTGCTGTCTGGTGGAAGTCACCAAAGGCAGTGATAAAGACCCGCGCCCGATGCCTAAGTTGGTAGCATCGTGCGTTACCGCCGTACAAGATGGTATGGAGGTCAAGAGCGGCACCTCGGAGAAAGCATTGGAAGCCCGCAAGGCCGTAACCGAGTTCCTGCTCATCAACCATCCGCTGGACTGCCCCGTGTGCGACCAGGCCGGCGAATGCGACCTGCAGAACCTGGCCTATAACAACAAAGCCTTCAAGTCGCGCTTCGAGGAGAAGAAAGAAGTATTCCAACACGAAGACATCGGTCCGTACATCGAACTGAACAAAGACCGGTGCATCCTCTGCTACCGTTGCGTGAAGTTGGCCGACCAACTGACACCCGACCGTGTACACGGTGTCCTGAACCGGGGCGACCGGGCGGAGATCTCTACGTATATCAAGAACTCCGTGGAAAGCGACTTCTCCGGCAACATGATCGACGTTTGTCCCGTAGGTGCACTGACCGACAAAACCTTCCGGTTCGAGTCGCGCGTGTGGTTCACCAAGAAGTTCGATGCGCATCGCGACTGTCCCAAGTGTGCTGGGAAAGTCATTCTCTGGATGTTCGGCAACGAAGTGCTCCGTGTTTCGGCCCGCAAAGACAAGTATTCCGAAGTGGAAGACTTCATCTGCAACGAATGCCGTTTCGACCATAAGCATGTGGAAGACTGGGTGGTCGAAGGTCCCCGGAAGTTCCTCCGTCCCTCGGTGCTGAACATTAACAACTATACACAGCCTTTGAAGAAGGTGGACCTCGGCATGGACGAGCTCACCCTCCAAGGACGTGCGCAAGATCGTGAGAAGATCAGTATGGAAGAAATTCCGTACGATGACGAGAAACCGAACCAATAAACAGAACGTATGGAACTGTCATTCATTATAGAGAAACTGCTCTTCATCCTTGTGGTATTCGGCGTGACGATGCTCACTGCCCTGTACCTGACGTATGCCGAGCGAAAGGTCGCAGGATTCCTGCAAGACCGCTACGGCCCCAACCGGGCCGGCTGGTTCGGACTGCTGCAACCCATCTACGACGGGATTAAGCTCTTTGCCAAAGAAGAGTTCTTTCCGGCCACAGGCAACAAGGTGTTGTTCGTCATAGGCCCCATCATTGCCATGACGGTGTCGTTGCTGGGTATGGCCGTCATTCCCTGGGCAGAGAAGTTTGTCATTGCCGGACGGGAGATCATTCCGCAGATAGCCGATGTGAATGTGGCGGTGCTCTATGTAGTAGCCGTACTCTCCACCAGTGTGTACGGCATCGTCCTCGGTGCTTGGGCATCCAACAATAAATACTCGCTCATCTCCGCCATACGTGCCGGAGCACAAATGATCTCGTACGAGATAGCCATGGGGCTCTCCATCATCGCCCTTATTATGATGACCGGTTCGATGAGCCTGCGCGAAATCACCATGCAACAATCGGGCATGCACTGGAACATCTTCTTCCAGCCGTTGACATTCCTCATCTTCCTCGTCTGCTCGTTTGCCGAGTGCAACCGTACGCCGTTCGACATAGCCGAATGTGAGTCGGAACTGATCAATGGGCATCACACGGAATACTCTTCGTTGAAGATGGGATTCTACATGTTTTCCGAATATGCCAATATGTTCTTCTCATCCCTGTTTATTGCCGTACTGTTCTTCGGCGGGTACAACTACCCCGGCATGGAGTGGGTTGCAGAACACTGGGGCGTGAACCTGGCCAATCTGCTGGCATTCTTCGCCCTGTTTCTGAAGGCGGGCTTCTTCCTGTTCTTCTACCTGTGGATACGTTGGACTATCCCCCGTTTTCGGTACGACCAGTTGATGCGTCTGGGATGGAAGATGTTGTTCCCGCTCGCCTTGATTAATATTTTCCTCGTAGGCATCGGGGTATTGGTTTTCAAATAAAGTAAAGGGGGAACTGAATTATGAGTATACAAAATACATCCTTGTCGGGCAGTAAGAAAGAGGTGGTGAACAAGAAGATGTCACTGGCCGAATACATCTACCTGCCGGCTATTGTCAAAGGACTGATGATCACCATCCGTCACTTCTTCAAGAAGAAAGTCACCGTGCAGTATCCCGAAGAGAAGCGCGAGTTGAGTCCCGTATATCGCGGGCGACACACCTTGATGCGCGACGACGAAGGACGCGAGCGTTGCACCGCTTGCGGACTCTGCGCCCTGGCCTGTCCTGCCGAAGCCATCACCATGGAAGCCGCCGAACGGAAACCGGGCGAGGAACATCTCTACCGCGAAGAGAAATACGCGAAGATCTACGAGATCAACATGCTTCGCTGCATCTATTGCGGGTTGTGCGAGGAGGCTTGTCCCAAGGAAGCTATCTTCCTGACCAAGTCGCAAGAGATGGTAAAACCCGATTTGAGCCGGAAGAGTCTCATCTTCGGGAAAGAGGATCTGTTGGTCTCTAAAGAAGGCTCAGCATCCAGTTAACAACCGGAACTTTATGTTGCCTAAAAACAACTCTCAGAGTCGAATAAACGAAAGAACGAATATGTATATATTAAAAGTCTTTCATGTATATAGCAAGTTGGTTCCTTGCAAGGATCCCATGGGTTCCTTACAAGGATCCTATAAGAACCTTGCAAGGAACCCATGGGATCCTTGCAAGGAACCGACTTGTTAGATAGTAGAGAAAGAGTTGCTATATGTATGCCGGGGAGTTCGTTTATTCCTCTCTGTCAGTTCGTTTATGCAAATAGAAATTCGAACGATTAAAAAAGAAAAGAATGATAACAGTCTTGTTTTATATCCTGTCTGCCGTGACGCTTTCGATGGGCCTGCTCACAGTCCTGGCGAAAAGCCCGATACACAGCGCCGTGTACATGATTATTTGCTTCTTCTCGCTGGCAGGGCACTTCCTGATGCTGAACGCACAGTTCCTCGCAGTGGTGCATGTCATCGTGTACACGGGTGCTGTCATGATTTTGCTCCTGTTTACGCTGATGCTGATGAACCTGAGCGACAGTCACGAGTCGAGAAAGAAAATACTGAGCCGGGTGGTGGCAACGCTTTCGGCTTGCTTGCTGGCGTTTGTGCTGCTGGCCGTGTTCCTGAAGGGGGCTCCGCAGATAGAACTGTACCGTTCTTCGGGTACCGACTTCGAAACAATTAAAGTGTTGGGGCAGGTGCTGATGGACGAATACCTGGTGCCCTTCGAGTTCTCGTCCGTTCTGCTGATTACGGCCATGATAGGGTCGGTACTGATATCCAAACGAACTAAAACCGCCTAATATATGGAATGTATTCTGGAGCAAATAGGAGTGGACAACTATCTCTACCTTTCCTTGATGTTGTTCTGCATCGGCGCCTTCGGGGTGATGTATCGCCGGAGCGCCATCGTGATGCTGATGTCGGTGGAACTGATGCTGGCATCGGCCAATCTGTTGCTGGCTGCCTTCTCGGTGTATCATCAAGACCCGAGCGGACAAGTCTTCGTGATGCTTTCCATGGCTGTGGCCGCTGCCGAAGTGGCGGTAGGGCTGGCTATTTTGGTGGCTGTGTACCGGAATGTGAACTCCATCGACGTCGATAAACTGAAAAACCTGAAAGGATAATGCATATGGATCTGATTTATATAGGAACGATTCTTTTGATTCCCTTTGTCGGGTTTCTGGTGAATCTCTTCTGGGGACAGAAGCTGGGGGAGATAGTTCCGGGTGTGCTGGCTACGGGCACCGTAACGGTGAGCTTCCTTGTCTCGCTGCTGGCCTTTGTACAAGTAAATGTTACCGGCGTACCGATAACAGCCCGGCTTTTCGACTGGTTTGTCCTTTCGGACAACCTGATCATCGGGCTGAACTTCGTGCTGGACCCACTTTCCTTGCTTTGGTTGCTAATGGTAACAGGCATCGGAGCGTTGATTCACCTCTATTCCATCGGTTACATGAAAGGTGACGAGCGGCAAGCGCTGTTCTTCTCGTATCTGAATCTGTTTATCTTCTTCATGAATGTGCTCGTGATGGGTGGCAACCTGTTGGTGATGTTCATGGGTTGGGAAGGCGTAGGGCTTTGCTCATACCTGCTCATTGGTTTCTGGTATAAGAACCAGGCGTACAACGATGCAGCGAAGAAAGCCTTTATCATGAACCGTATCGGCGACTTTGGTTTCGTTATCGGGATATTTACGTTGGCTTACCTGTTTGGTACGGTGGAATTCGGTTCTTTGCAATCGGGCATCGCTACGGTAGCCAACCCTCAGTCTGTTGCACTACTGAGCGTGGCTGCTTTCTGCCTCTTTACCGGGGCGATGGGCAAGAGCGCGCAGATACCGCTATACACCTGGCTTCCCGACGCTATGGCAGGACCTACACCTGTGTCGGCCTTGATCCATGCGGCAACGATGGTGACTGCCGGTATCTTTATGGTGACTCGCATGCACTTCCTGTTCGATGTAACGCCCGGCATCCAGCTGCTGATGGCTATCATCGGGGCGGTGACTGCATTGTTTGCCGCCAGCATCGGTCTGACGCAGACAGACATCAAGAAAACATTGGCCTACTCCACTATCTCTCAGTTGGGATTGATGTTTCTGGCTCTTGGGCTGGGGGCTTATACGGTGGCGGTGTTCCATGTTATCACGCATGCCTTCTTTAAAGCTTGTTTGTTTCTTGGAGCCGGTTCGGTGATTCATGCGAACGGTGGTATACAGGATATGCGACGCATGGGTGGGCTGAAAGGCGTAATGGGTATTACCTATATCACCTTTCTGATTTCTACTTTGTCCATTTCGGGCATTCCTCCGTTTGCCGGGTTCTTCTCCAAAGATGAAATCCTGGTGACGGCTTTGCAGAACAACCCATACCTTTGGCTCATAGCTGCTCTGGCTTCCCTGCTGACAGCCGTTTATATGTTCCGGGTACTTTATTTGACATTCTTCCGCACGTTCAGAGGAAGTGAAGAAGCGAAGAAACATCTGCACGAATCTCCTTCAACAATGACACTGCCGTTGATGGTGTTAGCGTTGCTTGCCATCGTGGGGGGAGTGATCAGTTTGCCTTTCGGCCATAGTTGGCTGAACGATTACCTGAATCCTGTCTTGCCGCCACTTGCCGTAGGCGAAGCGCATGATGCTGTCACTCAATACCTCGGGATGGGCATATCCGTCTTGATAGCTTTGCTGGGCTGGGGTATTGCCTGGTATAAATATATCCGTAAGGCGGAAGTTCCCGCTGCCGATGACAAGAAAACGGGATTGGTGAAAATACTCTATAACAAATACTACGTGGATGAACTCTACGACAAACTGTTTGTGAAACCTATTTATGCGCTGGACAAGTTTCTCTGCAAGTATGTGGAACCAACTATCCAGCAAGCAGTATCCGGCCTCGGTGGACTGGTGAAGCGCCTTTCCGTTCCTGCCAGTGCCCTGCAAAGAGGAAGTATCGGCTACTACTTGTTTGTGTTCGTGATAGGTTTCTGTGTCATCTTCTGGTATTTATTGTTTTAACTCAACAACATGGATATGAATATTACTCTGCCATTGATTCTTCTTCTGCTAAGTGTGCCTGCTACCTACTTATCCGGCAACCGGTGGGCGCCGAAAGTGGCGCTGCTGTTCAACGTCGCTTTGGTGGTGCTGGCGGGCTTCCTGCTTGCAACCCATCTGCAAGGTGTCAACCTCGACTATACAGCCGAATGGGTACAACATCCATCCATCAACCTTTCTTTCAAGGGCGACGGGCTGGCACTCGCCATGCTCTTGATGACGGCTGTACTCATGACGCTGATGATCGGCTCGCGGATGACCCGCCCCGAGAAGAAGGAAAAAGAATTCTACACCCTGCTGATGTTCTCCCTGTTTGCCATTGTTGGCGTATTCACAAGCAGCAACGGAGTGATTTATTATATATTCTGGGAGCTATCACTGCTTCCCATCTACTTCATTGTGCTCAACTGGGGCAATGGCGAAGCAGCCAGACGAAGGAAGGCTACCTTTACGTTCTTTCTTTATACGATGGCCGGTTCGTTGTGTATGCTGGTGGCTTTCGTGTACCTCTACTGGCGGACGGGCAGCTTCGAATTGGAAGTGCTCTATCACGCCCGCCTTTCTGCCGATGAACAACTCTGGGTGTTCCTGGCTTTCTTCCTGGCATACGCCATCAAGATACCGCTATTCCCGCTTCATACCTGGCAAGCCCCGGTGTATCAGAAAGCCCCGGCTGTGGGAACCATGATCCTGTCGGCGTTGATGTCCAAGATGGGGCTGTACAGCATCATCCGTTGGCAGTTGCCCGTGGCGCCCGATGCTGTTCGTTCGTTGCAGCCGTACCTGGTGGTACTGTGTATCATGACCGTTCTCTATGGCACGATTATCGCTTTGCGGCAGGACAATATGAAACGTATGCTTGCTTTTGCATCCCTGGCGCACGTCGGCTTCATTGCCGGAGGTATCTACGCCCTGAACTTCGAGGGGCTGAACGGAGCCGTGCTGCTTATCATCGCGCATGGTTGCGGCATCATCGGACTGTTCTTCGGAGCCGAAGTAATCTATCGGCGTTGGGGGACTGCCCTCGTTAGCCAGATGGGAGGCATCCGTGCACATGCATCTCGCTTCGGATTCCTGTTCCTGATCATGATACTCAGCTCGATCGGTATTCCGCTGACGTTCAACTTTATCGGGGAGTTCACCATCATGTACAGTTTGTTCCGGGTGGATAGCTGGTGGGGAATCTTCCTCGGCACCTCCATGTTCCTGAGTGCTTTCCTGATGCTCCGTATGTATCAGCACGTGATGCTGGGTGCCCCGCAGAGAGATTTCGGCGACCTGAAGACCAGTGAGTTTCTGGTGTTCCTGGTGTTGGCGGTTATCCTGTTGGTTTTCGGAGTCTATTCCACACCGATCACCCATCTGGTAACTCCGGCGTTGAACGAGATATTGTCATTGATAAGTTAAATACATATACGATATAGCATGATTACGTTGATTGCAGTTTCGGTAACAGGCATCCTGTGCCTGGTGTTGGAGATTCTTGGTTGGAGGAAGATCCTGGTTCCGGTGGCGGTTGTCCTGTTGGCAGCCATACTGGGGACGGTTTTGTTCGAAGTCTATTCGGGGCAACCCTTCGCAGGTGATAGCCCGTACGATATGATTCAGGTGACGAATACCTCCCTCGGCTTCTCGGCACTGTTTATCTTACTCACCATCTTCCTACTCGTCATGAGCCCCCGGTTTTATGAGAAGCAACTCGTAAAGATTGCCGATTATGTGGCTATCAAAGTGTTCTTGTTGGCAGGAGCCATAGCAATGGTGTCGTTCGGCAATCTGGCGATGTTCTTCCTGGGACTCGAAGTGTTGTCCGTAGCCGGATATGTACTGGCATCGAGCAATCCGCGCGATCTGCGGAGCAACGAAGCCGGAATGAAATACTTTATCATGGGTGCTTTTGCTTCCAGTTTCACTTTGTTGGGCATCACGTTACTTTACGGGGCAACGGGCTCTTTCAACGCTTCGGATATATTCGCCTATGCCGCGGCAGGTGCCGATTCCATCTGGTTTATGGCAGGGATGGCACTCACAGGAGTCGGCTTGTTCTTCAAAGCCTCCATCGTTCCGTTCCATTTCTGGGCCCCCGATGTCTACGAAGGTTCGCCCACCTTGGCCACTGCCTTGATGAGTACGTTGGTGCGCGTGGCTGCTGTAGCTGCGCTTTATAAAATGCTGATGGTCTTTCTGCCGGCGCTTTCGCTCCCTTTCCAGAATTTGTTGGTGGTACTGTCTATCCTCACCATGACGGTCGGGAATGTGACTGCCCTGCGCCAGAAGAATGTCAAGCGTATGATGGCCTATTCGGGTATCTCGCATACGGGATTTATGATGATGGCTTTTCTGCATCCGGATGCTTCCTTCAGTACGATACTGTATTACGCCTCGGCTTATTCACTGGCGGGTATTGCAGCGTTTGCGGTGATCCTGTCGGTTTGCCGGAAGAAGACGGACGAAGATATATCGCATTTCTACGGTCTGGCACGGAAACAACCGGTATTGGCATTCCTCTTGTCCTGTGCCATGCTGTCGATGGGAGGTTTGCCCCTCTTTGCCGGGTTCCTTGCCAAATTGTTCGTGTTCCAGCAATCCGGCAACTTGTGGTTGATTATCTTCGGTATCATTAATACAGTGATTGCTGTGTATTACTATGTACGGGTGATTAATGTCATGTACACCAAAGAGAGCGAATCACCAGAGCATGTTTCGGCCCCGATGGAGTATCTCGCACCAGGTATCTTGGCGATTGCGCTGAATGTATTGCTGGGCGTCTTCCCATCCATCATCGGATAAAAGAAAGGCCGGAGCAGTTGCAACACCACTCCGGCCTTCCTTTCACTGGATTTACGAGACAAAATCCTACGAGCCTTTTCGCTCTTCGATAATCCGCACGGCCACCGAGTATTTCTCGCGCGGAACGGACAGTAAGATACTGTTTAGTCCATTGTCTCTCATCATTACGTCGATGTAGGCGGCGTTCAATAAGCTTTTCAGACTTGCGGCCTCCCAGGGGCTGCCGGTGAATACCTCTACATGCGAACCTTTTCTTTGTGTCATCATTGAACAGTTAGTTTTCGTTTATAAAATCCAGCTGCAAATATAGAAGGATTTTATCTGCGCGAAAAGAGCATACAGCCAATAATGTTTAATTAACAATGCTAACGTTTTAGCACCTATTTCGAGTCGTTTTTGCGAATTTCCACCCGGCGGATTTTACCGCTGATGGTCTTCGGCAATTCATCTACAAACTCGATTACACGGGGGTATTTGTAGGGTGCGGTGACCTTCTTTACGTGATCTTGTAACTCCTTTACCAAAGCTTCGCCGGCACGTTCCTTGTAGTCTTTAGCCAGGATGATAGTTGCTTTTACCACCTGTCCACGTATTTCGTCGGGTACACCGGTGATGGCGCATTCCACTACGGCGGGGTGAGTCATCAGCGCGCTTTCCACTTCGAATGGGCCGATGCGGTAGCCGGAGCTCTTGATCACGTCGTCGGCACGGCCTACGAACCAGAAGTAACCATCCTCATCTTTCCAGGCAATGTCACCTGTATAGTAGATGTTGTCGTGCCAAGCCTCGTTGGTGCGGTCGGTATCGCGGTAGTACTCCTTGAACAATCCTACGGGGATGGATTTGTCCGTGCGTACCACGATCTGCCCCTGTTCACCAGCTTCTACCGAACGACCGTCGTAGTCGATCAGATCTACCTCGAACTGCGGATTGGGCACGCCCATGCTTCCCGGTTTCGGCTCCATCCAAGGGAAGGTTCCGATGAGCACGGTCGTTTCCGTCTGTCCGAAGCCTTCCATCAGTTTGATGCCAGTGAGTTGCTTGAACATCTCGTATACAGCGGGGTTCAGTGCTTCGCCGGCAATGGTGCAGTATTGTAGCGACGAGAGATTGTACTTCGTCAGGTCTTCGCGGATCAGGAAGCGGAAGATGGTGGGAGGTGCGCAAAGCGATGTGATGTGGTAATCGTGTATCTTTTGCAGGATGTCGGCGGGAGTGAACTTCTCATGGTCGTACACAAATACAGTGGCGCCCACGATCCATTGTCCATACAACTTGCCCCATACAGCCTTTCCCCAGCCGGTATCGGCAATGGTGAGATGAACGCTGTCCGGATGCAGGTTGTGCCAGTATTTAGCGGTCACGATATGTCCCAACGGATAGGTGAAGTCGTGTGCCACCATTTTCGGCTCGCCGGTGGTGCCTGAGGTGAAGTACATCAGTGAGATTTCTTCGTTGGTGTTCACCTTGGCAGGGCGAACGAACGGGGCAGCCGAGGCAATACCTTGTTGGAAGTTGTCGAAGCCTTCGGGATAGTCCGGGCCGATGCTGACGAGTTGTTTTACCGTAGGGCAGTCGGGCATGGCGTCGATGACATGTTTGGTCACTACGTCCTCGCCTACGGCTACGATCATCTTGATGTCGGCAGCGTTGCAGCGGTATGTGATGTCCTTCTTGGTGAGCAAGTGAGTAGCGGGGATCACTGTTGCACCCAGTTTGTGGAGTGCCACGATGCTGAACCAGAATTCCACCCGGCGTTTCAGGATAAGCATCACCATGTCGCCCCGGCCGATACCGAGAGACTGGAAGTAAGCGGCCGTTTTGTCAGACTCTTGTTTTATCTCTGCGAAAGTGTACGAGTGGTGCTCGCCTTTGTCGTTGGTCCAGAGCAGCGCTCTTTTATCCGGATGCGTGGCAGCCCAGACATCCACTACGTCGTAACCGAAGTTGAAGTCGGCCGGCATGTTGATTTTCAGATTCTCTATGAAGTCTTCCTGCGAAGTGAAGGCCGTCTGTGAGATGAATTTTTCTACCATATTATGTGTTCGTTATTACATGATTACGGCCAGGAAGCGCACTGTCTTTCCGTCGAGCGCCTTCATGCCATGAGGAAGTTTGGAATTGAAATAGATGCTGTCTCCAGGGTTCAGAATCAAGTCCTTGCCACCGATGCTTAACAGCATGCGGCCTTCGATGATGAGGTTGAACTCCTGTCCGTCGTGGCTATTGTAGTGGATGAGCTCCTCTTCGGGCTTCGGTTCCACGGTCACAATGAACGGGTCGGCTGCGCGGTCGATAAATCCGGCTGCAAGCGATTGGTACTTGTAGGCTTTCGTGCGTTCGATGCTCGTTCCCTTTCCGGCGCGTGTCAGGAAGTACGAGTTCATCTTCGGCTCCTCGCCGAACATCAGGGCGTCGAGGGCGATGCCGTACCGGCGGGCAATCTTCTGCAACATGCTTACGGAGATGTCGCTTTCTCCTGTTTCTGCTTTTACGTACTCTTCGACAAAGATGCCGCTTTCGCGTGACAGTTCTTCTACCGAGAGTTCCAGAACATCGCGCAGCCCGCGCAGACGTTCGGCAATTTGTTTAATTTGGTCGTCCATATAATGAGTGATTTGTATGTAGCGGATAAAAGATTAGTTGCTGGCTTTCATGGCCTTGATGATGGCTGATGAGAAACCATTGTGCTCCAGCTCGTTGATGCCCTTGATGGTGATGCCGCCCGGTGTAGTCACCTTGTCGATCTCCACGCTGGGGTGTGTATCGTTGTTGAGCAGCAACTTGGCTGCTCCTTCGAGCGACTGTGCCACCATGCGCATCGCATCTTTCGGGGGAATACCCATCTCTACACCGGCCTGCATGGCTGCCTGTACATACTTCAGTACAAAGGCGATGCCGCAGGAAGTCAACGCTGTCCCGGCACCAATCTTGCTTTCGTCCAGGAGGATGGTAAGTCCCAGTTCGTTGAAGATGTCCATGAACTGTTTCGTCTGTTCGGGCGAGGCTTTGTAGGCCGATATCATCGTCATGCTGGCCCGTTCGGCGATGGCCGTGTTGGGGATGAGGCGAAATATAGTCATTTCCGGGGTGTACTCTCTCAGTTGGGCAAACGTTACTCCGGCAGCAAGCGATACCAACACCTGTGTACGTTTTAAGGGGAGCGATTCGACTACCGTCTCCATGAGCCACGGCTTTACGGCCACGATGACCATTTCGGCACCGGCTACTGCTTCTGCGTTATTGTCGAGGGTTCGTATGGCGGGACAGGCAGCGTTCAGCTCCGCTCGTTTCTCCGGACTTGGATCGGCTACGGTGATGTCCGAAGCCTTTACCAGCGTACCTTGAGCCAGACCACGTGCAATTGCACCACCCATATTCCCTGCACCAATGATAGTTATTTTCATATTTTACTATTATTTAGTTCGTTTTCCGCAAAGATACATGTAAAATTTGAAACAGGTAACAACCGCGGATCTTTTTCGTGTCTTATCAGGTACTAATCTGCTAAAAAACGACTGCCCGCCCCGTCGGGTGGAAGAGAGGGCAGGCAGTTTATAAGGTAAAGCGACGGTCATCCGTCGGCTTCGTACTGATTACTTATTTTTGGTTCATCCGGCAACTACGTATTTATCGGATGAATCTTGTTTTTATCCGACGACTTTCCGGAAGCGCGCGAGGAATTCCTTTGCTTCGTCCATGTTGAGGCAGAGGGGCGGCAGTAACCGGATGACGTGAGTACCCGTTATGCCGGTAAATACCTTCTGCTCTTTCAGCAGGCGGGTGCGGATCTCTTTGATTGGCTCTTCGAATTCCATGCCGATCATCAATCCCATGCCGCGTACTTCCTTGATCTGTGGGAACTTCTTCAGTTCTTCGATGAGGAAGGCTCCTACTTTAGCAGCGTTTTCTACCAAATTCTCCTGTTCGATGACGTCCATCACCGCCAGTGCGGCTGCACTGGCCAGGTGATTACCACCGAAAGTGGTTCCCAGCATGCCGTACACCGCCTTGAACTCCGGACTGATAAGCAGACCACCCATCGGGAAGCCATTGCCAATGCCTTTAGCTACCGTGATGAGATCCGCGCGGACACCCATGTGCTGGTGAGCGAAAAACTTACCGCTACGTCCGTAGCCACATTGTATCTCGTCGAGTATCAGGGCTGTTCCACTGTCGGTGCATGCCTGGCGAAGTGCTTGCATGAACTCGTTGATGGGGCTCTTGATACCGCCTACACCCTGAATGGCTTCGATGATGGCGGCGCAATATTCACCCGTAGCTAGTTCGGCTTTCATCGTTTCGAGGTCGTTCAATGGACAGTAGGTCACGTGTCCGTTGGCATTGATCGGGGCGATGATGGAGGGATTGTCGGTAGCTTCGACGGCTAGTGAAGTACGTCCGTGGAACGCCTTGCTGAACGACAGTACACGCTTGCGTCCGTTGTGGAACGAGGCCAGCTTCAACGCGTTCTCGTTGGCTTCGGCACCGCTATTAATAAGGAAGAGGGAGTAGTCATCATAACCGGAGATCTTTCCGAGGCGAGATGCCACTTCTTGCTGTATCTTGTTGATTACTGAGTTGGAGTAGAAACCGAGTGTAGCCACCTGGTTGCTGATCATCTCCACGTAGTGCGGGTGGCTGTGGCCGATGGAAATCACGGCATGGCCTCCGTAGAGGTCGAGGTATTCCGTGCCTTGGTCGTCCCATACCCGGCAGCCTTTCCCTTTGACAATATTAATATCGAAAAGGGGGTAAACATCGAAAAGTTTCATATATTTTGAATTGACAATTGACAACTGACAATTGACAATTAGATGAATTGCCCCTTGCCTATTGCCAATTGGTAGTTTTTTTATTCTTTTACTTAAAGTCTCCGAATTCTCTTCTTTGAAAGCAGAAGAAAATTAATTGTCAATTGTCAATTGTCAATTGTCAATTAAAATGCAGCCGGCTTCAATTGCAGGCCGACCTTCTCTTCCAGGTTGAACATCAGGTTCATGTTGTGAACCGCCTGTCCGCTGGCGCCTTTCAGCAGGTTGTCTATGCAGGAGATGATGAGCAGTTTGTCGCCATGCTTCTCCAGGTGGATGAGGCACTTGTTGGTGTTCACCACTTGCTTCAGGTCGATATTCTTCTCCACGATGAATACGAACGAGTCCTTGTCATAGTAGTCCTCGTACATCCGGACGATCTCTTCCAGCGCTACCTTCGTCCGCACCACCAGGGTGGCAAAGATACCGCGGGCAAAGTCGCCCCGATAGGGAATGAAGTCGATCTCCGAGTCGAAGCTGTTCTGCAGTTGCTTGAGCGACTGCTTGATCTCCGGCACGTGCTGATGGTCGAACGCTTTGTACACGCTCATGTTGTCCGAACGCCAGCTGAAGTGCGTGGTCGAGCTGGGCTTTACACCTGCTCCCGTGCTCCCGGTAATGGCGTTCACCGACACGTCGCCGTTCAGCATCAGGTTCTTGGCCAGCGGAAGCAAGCCGAGTTGTATACAGGTGGCGAAGCAACCCGGATTGGCTACATGCTTGCTTTTGCAGATGGCGCGGCGGTTCAGCTCCGGCAGTCCGTACAGGAAGTCGTGACTCTCGTCGGCGATGCGGTAGTCCATCGACAGGTCTATGATGCGCAACTCTTCCGGTATGTTGTGGCTTTCGATGAACTTCTTCGTGTCGCCGTGAGCGGTGCAGAAGAAGAGCACATCGATCTCGTCCAGCGGGAGGGCGTCGGTGAACACCAGGTCGCACTCACCGTATAGGCCACCGTGTACATCCGTCACCTGGTTGCCCGCATTGCTGCTACTATTGATGAATTTGATTTCCGTTTCGGGGTGGTTGATGAGCAGGCGAATCAGTTCGCCCGCCGTATAACCTGCTCCTCCGATGATACCTGCTTTGATCATATCTCTTCGTCCTTATGGTTGTTGTAGTACACACGCAGCGGGGTAGAGGTCACCTTGATGAAGCCTTTCGCGTCTTCGGCTGTCCAGCCCTTCTGCATCTCACCGTATTCACCAAACTTGGTTTTCACGAGGTCGTCCTTCGAGTCTACACCGACGGTGGAGAACGAGAGCGGACGTAGTTCCAGGATCACTGTACCGTTGACGTTGCGTTGCGACTCCTGCAGCATGGCTTCGATGTCGCGCATCACCGGTTCCAGATATTGGCTTTCGTGGAGGAACATGCCGTACCAGTTGGCCACCTGATCCTTCCAGTACTGCTGCCATTTGCTCAGCGTGTACTTTTCCAGGAAACGGTGGGCGCCGATGATGATCATCGGGGCAGCGGCTTCGAAACCTACGCGGCCTTTGATGCCGATGATGGTATCGCCCACGTGCATGTCACGGCCGATGCCGTAAGCGGCGCCTATCTCTTCTACCTTATTAATAGCAGCAATCTTGTCCTCGAACACCTGGCCGTTCACGGCATGCAGTTCGCCCTGCTTGAATTCCAGACGAAGCTCTTCGCTGCCTTCTTGGGTGACTTGTTTCAGGTAAGCTGTTTCGGGCAATCCCTGGGTAGAGTCCAGAATCTCGCCTCCGCAGATGGAGGTGCCCCACAGACCTACGTTGTACGAGTATTTCAGTTTGGTGAAATCGGCTTCGAAACCGTTTTCCTTCAGGTAGTTGATCTCGAAGTCGCGAGTCAACGCCATGTCACGTGTCAGGGTGATGATCTCTACGCCGGGAGCCAGCACGAGGAACGTCATGTCGAAGCGGATCTGGTCGTTACCGGCACCGGTAGAGCCGTGAGCGATGGCGCTGGCGCCGATCTCGTTGGCATAGCGGGCGATGGCCAGTGCCTGGAAGATACGTTCCGAGCTTACCGAGATGGGATACGTGCCATTGCGCAGCACATTACCGTATACCATGTATTTCAGGCTCTTCTCGTAATACTCCTGGGTAACATCTATGGTGACATAGCTCACAGCACCGAGGCGGTAAGCATTCTCTTCGTTCTGTTTCAGTTGCTCTTCGCTGAAGCCGCCGGTGGTGGCACAAGCCGCATACACTTCATATCCTTTTTCTTTGGCAAGGTACATCACGGTGAACGAGGTATCGAGTCCGCCGCTGAACGCCACTATTACTTTTTTCTTCATAATATATTGTTATTTTGTTGTTTCTTTAATTCCTCCCGGCGGATGTTCCGCGGGTCGGCCGGATCGTACAGCATGGCTGTGCAGATACAGAATTTGCGGCTCTTGGCTAGCAAGATATCGTGGTTGGTACATCCCTCGCATCCGCGCCAGAAGGCCTCGTCGTCGGTCAGCTCATTGAACGTCACCGGTACATAGCCCAGTTCCGTGTTCATCTTCATCACGGCAGCGCCGGAGGTGAGACTGAATATTTTGGCTTTCGGCCATCGCAGGCGTGCCAGGGTGAAGGCGGCCTCCTTGATGCGTTTGGCCAGCCCGTGTCCGCGGAACTTCTCTACCACGATAAGTCCCGACGTGGCTACATACTGCTTGTTTCCCCAGGACTCGATGTAGCTGAATCCGGCGAATTCGTCTCCTGCCAGGGCAATGATGGCTTTGCCTTCTTTCATCTTCTGCGCCACGTAGTCGTGTGTACGTTCGGCTATACCGGTTCCACGTACGCGTGCGGCATTTCGGATGGTTTCCAGAATGGTATCGACGTATGCTTCGTGCGAGGAGTCGGCCACCATTACATCAATTTCTTGTTCTTCCATTTTGCTGTTTAAAAAGCTTGGCTATATGTGTTATTTTATGTTCGGGAAAATAGCGGCCAGGAAGTGGCGCACTTTCTTCACGTCGGCTCCTTCGCGCAGCACCATCATGATGGTGTCGTCGCCGGCGATGGTTCCCAGGATATCGTCTGATTCGTGATTGTCGATGTCATACGCCATGCTGCTGGCGTATCCGGGGCGTGTCTTGATAACGGCTAAGTTGCCTGATGTTTGCAGGGAGATGAAACCGGTGCTCATCAGCATGTCGCTGGCGCTTTGGTTCATGTTGCGTTTGTACATCGTGTCGTTGGGCAAAACATAGACATAATTCCCGTTCATACTGGCCGCTTTAGCCACTTTGAGTTGCTTCAAGTCGCGTGAAAGGGTGGCCTGGGTTAGCGAGAACCCTTCTTTCTGGAGTTCTGTCAGTAATTCTTCCTGTGATCCTATCTCTTTACTGGAGATAATCATTTTGATGGCGTCTAACCGATTCGTTTTCTTTTTCATTTCTGCATAATTATTCTAAAGAGAGCGCAAAAGTACAGTTTTCTTTTGAATGTTATGCAGAAATAAGGAATTATTTCTTGTTTTTATGCAAATGAATGTATATTTATGTTTCTTCTCTTCTAGCTCTCTCCAGGTGAAAAACGGTTCTTCGCCAACTTAGGTGTAGCCCTTCGCAATCCAAGAAATTGTGCAAAACTTTCCTCAGGGCATCCGCTCAGTAACGCTTAAAGAATAACTGGGTACAGATTAGCGCTACTAAGTAGTCGTGAGAAAATAAGTTGTGACAGTTTTCGTGCAACAGCTTGTCTCCTATCTATACCCATCAGTAGTCGGACTTAATAAAACTGTTCGTTCCCTTGCGAATATATATTCCCGGGTATGAAGACGAGTATTATTTTTCTTACTAATAATTAATCTTTTCAATGTATTCATTCTTTCTTTTCAATGCATTGAAAAGAAAAAATTAGTGCATTAAAAAGAAAGAATGAATACATTAAAAAGATTAGCTGTTAGCAAGTTCCCAAATAGCTATGTGCACAAGCAAAAATTAAGATCAGGCAAGCAGCTGGTTAATCTGTACCTGTTTATTTTTTTACGATTACTCAATAACTTCTCTGCGAAACAACAAAAAGAATAAGAATACAATCAAAAAGCAAACACTCCTTTTCGGGCGAATCTGCTATTTTTGTAACATCGAAAAATAATCTGATAATATCATAGCATGAAAAACTGTTTTTTTGCGGTCGACCTCGGGGCTACCAGCGGCCGCACTATCTTGGGATCTTTCTCCGACAGCGGACTGAATCTGGAGGAAGTCAACCGTTTTCCTAACCAACTGATTCAGACAGGGGGACATTTCTATTGGGATATCTACGCCCTGTACCAGCACATCATCGACGGACTGAAACTTGTGGCCCGGCGTACGGACGTACACATCACTTCCATCGGTATCGATACCTGGGGAGTGGACTTTGTCTGCGTAGGCGCCGATGGGCATCTCATCCGGCAGCCGTATGCCTACCGCGATCCGCATACCTTGGGAGCGCCCGAAGCCTTCTTCGCCCGCGTACCTCGTAGTAAGGTATACGGATGGACGGGCATCCAGGTGATGAATTTCAATTCGCTGTTCCAGCTCGACACGCTGCGCCGGAACAATGACAGCGCACTGGCCGCTGCCGCGAAGATTCTTTTTATGCCCGACGCACTGAGCTATCTGCTTACCGGCCAGATGGTCACCGAATATACCATCGCCAGCACGGCGCAGATGGTCAATGCCGAGACACAACGGCTGGAACCGGAGCTACTGGCAGCCATCGGACTGACGGAAGATCATTTCGGACGCTTCGTCTTCCCGGGCGAACAGGTGGGCACGCTTACCGAAGAAGTACAGCAAATGACTGGATTGGGTGCTATCCCTGTGATAGCCGTAGCCGGACACGATACCGGATCGGCCGTAGCTGCCGTTCCTGCGCTGGATCGTAACTTTGCCTACCTGAGCAGCGGCACCTGGTCGCTTATGGGCGTAGAGACCGATGCGCCGGTGATCAATGCCGAAACCGAAGCGTTGAACTTCACCAACGAAGGCGGTGTGGAAGGAACCATCCGTCTGCTGAAGAACATCTGCGGCATGTGGCTGCTGGAACGTTGCCGGAGTGAGTGGGGCGAAACATCGTACCCTGAACTCATTGCCGAAGCCGAAGCCAGCGAACCTTTCCGCAGTCTGATCAATCCGGACAACGAGCTCTTCGCCAACCCGGCTAACATGGGGCAAGCCATCAAGGGTTATTGCGAGAAGAGCGGTCAGCCCGTGCCCGAAACCCGCGGACAGTTGGTACGCTGTATATTCGAGAGCTTGGCTTTGCGCTATCGTCAGGTGATCGAGAACCTGCGTTCGCTCTCGCCACGTCCCATCGAGACGTTGCATGTCATCGGCGGAGGAAGCCGCAACGACCTACTCAATCAGTTTACCGCTAACGCTGTAGGCATCCCCGTGGTAGCCGGACCGTCCGAAGCCACCGCCATCGGCAACGTGATGCTGCAAGCCATGGCAGCCGGCCAGGCGTCGGACATAGCAGGCATGCGCCGCCTCATCCACCGTTCCATCTCCCTGAAAACTTACCAACCGCAGGATACCGAATCCTGGGATGTTGCGTATATTCATTTTAAAAACACAATATAATGAAAGAAGAATTGATCAAGAAAGCGTATGAAGTGGCTGTAGAACGCTATGCAGCCGTAGGTGTAGACGTAGAGAAGGCTATGGATGCCTTGCAAAAGGTATCGTTGTCGCTCCATTGCTGGCAGGCCGACGACGTGTCCGGTTTCGAAAGCAGCGGTTCGCTGACAGGTGGTATCCAGGCTACGGGCAACTATCCGGGCAAGGCTCGCAACATCGACGAACTGCGTGCCGATGTGCTGAAAGCTGCTTCGTTCATTCCGGGTACACACCGACTAAACCTGCACGAAATCTACGGCGACTTCGGTGGTCAGTTTGTGGACCGTGACCAGGTAGAGCCGAAGCACTTCGAAAGCTGGATGCAGTGGGCCAAGGAAAACGGCATGAAGCTGGATTTCAACTCTACGTCGTTCTCTCACCCGAAATCGGGCGACTTGTCGCTCTCTAATCCGGACAAAGGCATCCGCGACTTCTGGATCGAGCATACCAAACGTTGCCGTTGGGTAGCCGAAGAAATGGGTAAGTATCAGGGCGATCCGTGTATCATGAACCTGTGGGTACACGACGGTAGCAAGGACATCACCGTGAACCGCATGCTGTACCGCGAATACCTGAAAGACTCGTTGGATCAGATCTTCGCCACGGAATATAAGAATATGAAGGATTGTATCGAATCAAAGGTGTTCGGTATCGGTCTGGAAAGCTATACAGTAGGCTCGAACGATTTCTACATCGGTTACGGAGCCAGCCGCGGCAAGATCGTGACGCTGGATACCGGCCACTTCCATCCCACAGAAAGCGTAGCCGACAAGATCTCTTCACTGCTGCTCTACACCCCGGAAATCATGCTGCACGTTAGCCGCCCCGTACGTTGGGACAGCGACCACGTCACCATCATGAATGATGATACACTGGATTTGGCCAAAGAAATCATCCGTTGCAATGCACTGGATCGTGTACATATCGGTCTAGACTACTTCGATGCGTCAATCAACCGCATCGGTGCGTACGTCATCGGTAGCCGCGCTACCCAAAAATGCGTATTGCAAGGTTTGCTCGAACCGCTGGCTACCCTGCGCCAGTACGAACTCAACGGTCAGGGATTCGAACGTCTGGCTCTGCTCGAAGAAAGCAAGTCGCTCCCCTGGAATGCCGTTTGGGATATGTTCTGCCTGAAGAACAACGTGCCGGTAGGCGAAGATTACATTGCCGCCATCCAGCAGTACGAGAAAGAAGTAACCAGTAAGCGCAATTAACCTTTTCCCAAGAATGGAAGCAAGTAATAAAAGTTTGAAGAGTACCATTGCGGTTTCTCTGACGAATTACCTGGATGCCGGCTCTATCGTGGCCGGAGCAAGCGGGCTTACCCTCTGGCAGGCTTATCTGGGATTAGAAGAAATGCACCTCGGCCTGCTGAATGCTATCAGTGCCAACTGTTTCGGAGCAGCGCTGGGAGCCATTATCGGAGGCTATCTGGCCGACCGCTTCGGGCGTAAAACCATCTATACCTACAACATGCTTGTATACATGGTGGGCGTGGCGATTATCATGTTCTCCGTCAACTTCCCGATGCTGCTGACCGGATTCCTGATCACCGGAATCTCGGTAGGGGCAGGTGTTCCGGCCTCATGGACGTATATCTCGGAAACCTCGGAAGTCGAGAACCGCGGGCGAAACATAGGAATCTCCCAATTCGCCTGGTCCATCGGCCCGGCTATCATTTTCCTTCTGGGAATGTGGTTGGCTCCGCTCGGACTGATGGGTAACCGCATTATCTTCGGTACCCTGCTTGTAGTGGCCTTTATCGCCTGGCTGCTTCAGCGACAGTTGAATGAATCGGTTGCCTGGGAAGAAGCACAGGCACAGAAGAAGAAAGAGGCCAAGAAGGAAAACTCCTACAAAGCGCTGTTTACGAACCGTGTCAACGTGAAGACCATCCTTTTCCTGGTGGGTATCTACCTGACCTGGAACCTGGTAGCCGGTGTAATGGGATTCTTTATGCCGCACGTATATGAAACGGCAGGAGGTATCTCCAATGAAAATGCCAACAAACTGCAAGCTGTATTGTGGGGAGTTACCGCATTCGTTACCTATTTCGGTTTTGCGAAGCTGGCCGACAAGGTGAACCAGCGCATGCTGTACTTTGCAGGTACCCTGCTGGGAGTAGTGGCCTGGGCGATACTCACATACGTGGGTATTACCAACTACGTGGCCCTGTGGACATTCGTAATCCTGTGGGGAGTGCATGCCGGTTTTGGCGTGCAGGCATTTTATGCCTTGTGGGCTTCAGAGCTGTTTCCGGCGCGTTACAGAGCGGCTGCACAGGGACTGATGTTCTTTATTGTACGCGGAGGCGCAGCCATCTGGTCGTTCGGATTTACCTACATATACAGTGAGTACGGTTTCCATACTGCCGGGCAGATTATGGTAGCTCTGCTGGTGGTAGCCCTGCTGGTTGGTGTAATCTGGGCACCCAATACCCGCAAGAAATCGTTGGAACAGATTACCCACGAACGATATGGTGACAAGTACTAAACAAAATAATAAAGTTTGAATTATGAAATCAATAGTAGACAATCGGCCCGCACTTGCCAAAGAGGTAAACAAAGTGGCCGAAGTGGCCGGATACCTCTGGCAAAAAGGCTGGGCCGAACGCAACGGCGGGAACATCACCGTCAACATCACCGAACTGGTGGACGATGAGATCCGCGCGCTGGCTCCCATCAGCGAGGTGAAGCAGATCGGCACCACGCTGCCCCACATCAAAGGCTGCTACTTCTTCTGCAAAGGTACCAACAAACGCATGCGCGACCTGGCTCGCTGGCCGATGGAGAACGGATCGATCATCCGCATCCTGGACGACTGTGCCAGCTACGTCATCCTTGCCGACGAAGCGGTACAGCCCACTTCGGAACTGCCTGCTCACCTGAGCATGCACAACTTCCTCATCGGAAAAGGCTCGCCGTACAAGGCATCATTGCACACGCATCCCATCGACCTGATAGCCATGTCGCACCACGAACCGTTCTTGCAGAAAGATGTGCTGACCAACCTTCTGTGGAGCATGATACCCGAGACGAAAGCCTTCTGTCCCCGTGGACTGGGCATCATCCCGTACAAACTCCCCAGCTCAGTGGAGTTGGCTGAGGCTACCATCCAGGAACTGGAAGAGTACGACGTGGTGTTGTGGGAGAAACACGGTGCTTGCGCCGTAGGCCTGGACATCATGGATGCCTTCGACCAGCTCGACGTGCTCAGCAAGTCGGCACAGATCTATATCAGTGCCCGGAACATGGGCTTCCAGCCCGACGGCATGAGCCAGGAGCAGATGAAAGAGATGAGTATCGCATTTAACTTACCCAAATAACGACTAAGTAATATGAATCGGATGATATTGAACGAGACATCGTACTTCGGCGCAGGATGCCGCAGTGTGATCGCTCAGGAAGCTGCCCGCCGCGGCTTCAAGAAAGCTTTCTTCGTGACGGACAAAGACTTGATCCGTTTTGGCATTGCTGCCGAAGTGACCAAGATCTTCGAAGCCAACAACATTCCTTACGAGACTTTTAGTGATCTGAAAGCCAATCCCACGATCACTAACGTACAGAATGGTGTGAAAGCTTTCGAAGCTTCCAATGCTGACTTCATCGTGGTGCTGGGTGGTGGTTCGGCCATCGACACAGCCAAAGGCATCGGTATCGTGGTGAACAACCCGGACTTTGGCGACGTGAAGTCGCTTGAAGGCGTAGCCGATACGGTGCACAAAGCAGTGCCTACCTTCGCTCTGCCCACTACGGCCGGTACGGCTGCCGAGGTGACCATCAACTATGTGATCACCGACGAAGTGGCGAAGAAGAAGATGGTCTGCGTAGACCCAAACGACATCCCCACGGTGGCTATCGTTGACCCGGAACTGATGTACTCCATGCCGAAAGGCCTGACGGCTGCTACCGGTATGGATGCGTTGACACACGCCATCGAGAGCTTCATCACCCCCGGTGCCTGGGCCATGAGCGATATGTTCGAGGTGAAAGCCATCGAGATGATCGCCCAAAACCTGAAGAATGCCGTGGACAACGGTCAGGATGTAGCTGCCCGCGAGGCGATGGCCGTAGCGCAGTACATGGCCGGTATGGGATTCTCCAACGTCGGTCTGGGTATCGTGCACTCCATGGCTCACCCGCTCGGTGCGTTCTATGACACTCCGCATGGAGTAGCCAACGCTCTGCTGTTGCCGTACGTGATGGAGTACAATGCCCACTCTCCTGCTGCCCCGAAGTACCTCCTGATAGCCCGGGCGATGGGAGTGAATACGGACGGAATGACGGAAGCCGAAGGTGTGCAGGCTGCTATCGATGCCGTGAAGGCGCTTTCTATCAGCATCAACATCCCGCAGAAGCTGAGCGAAATCAATGTGAAGGTGGAAGACATCCCTGCACTGGCTGTGGCTGCGTTCAATGATGTGTGCACAGGCGGCAATCCGCGCCCCACTTCGGTGGCCGACATTGAAGCACTGTACCGTAAAGCATTCTAAAAAAGTTGCTGCACCTTTCATGCAAAAGGTGTAGCAGCTTTTTGTTTTTCCAAGAGCTTTACTTATATTTGTTGCGCAGAATCGTATGAAGAACAATCTATGGGGAAGAATTTTGATGATTCAGGGGTTGAGTTCAAGTATCTCATCGTAAACAATATGGACAGGCGGTTTGGCTTATGGGCCAACACCGTAGGTTCCCAATGCATTCAGCCCCATTCTCCGTATCCGCTCAAAGATCACCCCTCGGGTTACTACTTCAACACGCAGAAAGGGCGGGTACTTCACGAATACCAGATCGTTTACATCACCAAAGGCCGCGGGCTGTTTACTTCCGAAAGCACTCCGGAAAAACAAGTGTGCAAGGGGCGGCTGATGATTCTCTTTCCCGGACAATGGCATTCATACCGCCCACTACCGCAAACCGGTTGGAACGAATACTACATCGGTTTCGAAGGTCCGATCATCGACAACATCATTAAAGATTCTTTTCTCACCCGGGAAAGCCAGGTGCTCGAAGTGGGTCTGAACGAGGAGTTGGTCAGCCTCTTCTCCCGTGCGTTGGAGATAGCCGAGACGGATAAGATTTCCAGTCAGCAACATCTGGCAGGCATCATCATGCACATCATTGGCATGATCCTTTCCATCTCCAAGAACAAAGTGTTCGAGATGAGCGATGTGGATCAGAAGATTGAACAAGCCAAGATCATCATGAACGAGAATATCTTCAAGGATGTCGACCCCGAGGCGTTGGCCATGAAGCTGAACATCAGTTACTCCTGGTTTCGCAAAGTATTCAAGGACTACACGGGCTATGCCCCTGCCAAATATTTTCAGGAACTGAAACTCCGCAAAGCCAAGCAACTGCTGGTGGAAACATCACAGTCGGTCAAAGAGATATCGTATATGCTGGGCTATACATCGGTGGAGCATTTCTTCTCGCTTTTCAAGAAGCACACCGGTTTCACGCCGTTGGAGTACCGTACCTTCGGGCGCAAGGTAGAGGCGGAGAGCGATTAGGGGAAATGATCTCTGTATTCCCCAATTCTTAATGCCCTACGTTTTGAGGTTCTTTGTTTAGAAATAGAAAGCAGCCGAGAACGACCAAACCCGCTCTTTGGCGGTAAACGGGGCATTCACCTCCTCGTACAGACTGGAAAGGCCAATGTTATACGCTGTGCCCAGTTGTATGCGTTTGAAAAGCTCAATGCCTCCCCCGAATCCCAGTCCCCAGCTGAAACTATTTGTATTCCAGGGGCCTGAAACCGTTTCGGTACCTCCCACGTCGAAGTGATCGTTACCGGCCACCTTGAAAGTGAAATAGGGGCCGGCACTGCCATATACACTTACCTTATTATTAATAGGGTAAATGTATTTCGCACTCAGGGGAATCTCCAGGTATCCGAAGTGATGCGTGTCCTCGCCTTCAAACTGAATGCCTTTCTGGGTGTACATCAGTTCGGCGTCCAACCCCAGTTGTCCGTACCGCATGGCAATCGAGTATTCGCCGATGACGCCGGCAAAGAATCCGATGGAACTGTCGTCCAAATAGGCTTCCAGGTCGCCATCCACTCCGGAAGTACTCAGTCCCGCCTTTACGCCCCAGCGGAATTGGGCCTGTGCAGTCGCTGCGAAAAGTACGGCCAGCACGGCAAGAAACAAACATCTTTTCATAAGGGTCACTGTTTATGGTTATAGGTTGATAAGCACTTCTTTTGCTTTTCATGGAAGAACAAGGGTGGGTGCTATTTGTTCGTTTGGGTGGTGAGAAAACAACAAAGCGACAAACGATTTTACTCGTTTGCCGCTTTGTCGGAATGAGGCGACTCGAACGCCCGACCCCTACGTCCCGAACGTAGTGCGCTACCAACTGCGCTACATTCCGTTAATTCGGCTGCAAAGGTAGAGTATTTTTTGGAAAGTACAAGTATATTCGTCGAAAAATATAATGAATATTGTTCGTTTCATGGAGGGTGACAAAGGTAATGATGAGCGTGAAGGATCTCTTGCAAGGGCTTCGGATGGTATAATCTGGATGTCTCATAGAGGGAAATGATGATAAATGGGGATGAAATCATATTTTTTTTGCAGTAACGTGTTGCAGTATTAAAAAATATGTCTATCTTTGCATCCGCAATCAAAAAGGTGCCATAGCTCAGTTGGTAGAGCAAAGGACTGAAAATCCTTGTGTCCCCGGTTCGATTCCTGGTGGCACCACTTGAAAAGAAAGCGAAAAACTGAAAACCCCTGATTTACAGCGTAAATCGGGGGTTTTTGCTTTTTGATATAGTGCAAAAAAGGCCGATTTTGGGGGCTTAAAAGTTGCTGAAATGGTGGCTTTTTTTGAGGCCCTA
>JAVBVI010000147.1:0-34593 GCA_031554505.1 Bacteroides sp.
AGAAAGCACGCTTTTCACAGCCACATTCTGACTAAGAAGTCGACGAAGAGAAAAAGAATTTTATGTAGTGCCACTACCGTTGATGCAACGAACGTGAACGAAGTAAAAATGCTTTTAGCTCTGAAGTAAGAAGCGCGTAAATCAATTTAGTTATTAACCGAATGCATTAGCTTGAAGTTCGCTGTGTGAAACAGGGGCGCTAACATTCAAAAAAAAGAAAACTATGCCAAGATCAGTAAATCATGTTGCTTCTAAAGCAAGAAGGAAGAAAATTTTGAAGCTGACCAGAGGTTACTTTGGTGCAAGAAAAAATGTGTGGACCGTTGCAAAAAACACTTGGGAAAAGGGTTTGACCTATGCGTTCCGCGATCGTAAGAACAAGAAAAGAAACTTCCGCGCTCTGTGGATCCAGCGTATCAACGCCGGCGCACGTCTCGAAGGAATGTCTTATTCTAAATTGATGGGCGGCCTGCACAAAGCGGGTATCGAAATCAACCGTAAGGTTTTGGCCGATTTGGCCATGAACCATCCGGAAGCTTTCAAGGCTATCGTTGAGAAAGCTAAGAATGCGTAAGTATCCATAACTTACAACATAAAAAAGTCGGCCTCTGCAGTAGTAGAGGCCGACTTTTTTGTTTTATGTAGGGAAAAATAATGACTTGGAACACCTTTTAAGAAAACAAATCGCCGTTTTCTCTTGTTTATCTCACTGAAAAGGGCTATTTTTGTTGTAGTTAAAAATAGGCCGTATCGACTGGATCGGGAAACTCTTCAATTTTATCTGATATACCGAGAACAGCTTCGATTTTCAATGGCGGGCCACATTCCTTCGGGATAGCTTTTAAGCCGGTGGATTACAAAGAGAACGAGCACTCAAATCTTGTCTTATCAGAGTTTCATCACATCGTCGGTACGGCTTTTTTTATGCCTTATTGTCACGTAAATCCTTCACACGTACTGCTTTCCCTTCAGCTTGCGGAATGCTTCCTTTCTGCACAAGCTTCACGTGCGGCGTTACCAGAATCTCGTCTTTCAACTGGCGGATGATGCCCTTGCGGATCTTCTCCAGCTCGATGTAATTGTCTGTGCTGAGGTCGTTCAACTCTACTTCGCTGATCATCTCGTCCTGATTGTTCTCTGTGAGCAAGGTGATGAGGTACTGGCTGCCCAGTTCGGGGAACTGCATCAGTATCTTTTCTACCTGCATGGGGAAGATATTGACTCCCTTGATGATGAACATGTCGTCGCTGCGTCCTTTGATGCGGTCGATGCGTACGTGCGTGCGTCCGCAGGGACATGCACCGGGGATGATGCGGGTGAGGTCGCGTGTGCGGTAGCGGATGAGCGGCATCATGTCACGGTCGAGTGTGGTAAGTACCAGTTCGCCGATCTCGCCGTCGGGCACATGTTCGCCTGTCTCGGGGTCGATGATTTCGATGAAGTAACAGTCTTCCCACAGGTGCATACCGTTCTGTTCCGGGCACTCGAAGGCTACACCGGGACCGTTCATCTCGGACATACCGAAGCAGTTGTACGCCTTCACGTTCAGCATCTTCTCGATCTTCTTGCGTTGTTCGTCGGTATGCGGTTCGGCACCGATGATGAGTGTTTTCAGTGTAGTATTGGCGGGATCAATTCCTTCTTCCTGGAATACTTCGGCCAGGCGGATGGCATAGCTGGGGATGGCATGTACGGCAGTAGTCTTGAAGTCGGTGATGAACTTGATCTGTCGCTTGCTGTTGCCCGCAGCAGCAGGAACAGTGAGGGCGCCTAAGCGTTCGGCTCCATACTGGATACCCAGTCCACCGGTGAACATGCCGTAGCCTGAACTATTCTGGAACACGTCTGTGCGACGTAGTCCCACCATGTAGAGGCAGCGTGCCACGAGATTGGCCCACGAGTCGAGGTCGTGCTTAGAATGCACAATAACCGTAGGGGTTCCCGTTGTTCCGCTCGAAGAGTGGAGGCGTACCGCATCCTGTGCCATGTCGCCTGCTACCAGCCCGAAGGGGTAGTACTGGCGCATGTCGGCCTTAATGGTGAAAGGCAGCTTCTTTACGTCTTCTATCGACTGGATGGAGTCGGGGGTGATTCCGTGTTTACCGTACAGCTCTTTGTAGAAGGGCGAGTTGATCGCAATGTTCAGTGTCTTTTTCAGCCGTTGCAGCTGCAAGTTGCGCAACTCCTCACGGCCCATCGTTTCGATGTCTTCTTCCCAATACTTGTTGTCCATTTTTCTATAGTATCACTATTTGATGAGTTTTTCTGCAATCTCTTTTCCGGCAGCCAGTGCCTTGAGGTTCATCTCCACGATGGCTTCGCCCTTGCGTTCGAAGATCTCCCGGATGCTATCCTGTATCTTGGCGTAGTCGATGCCCAGAAACGGAGTGGTAGCTCCCAACAGTACGATGTTGGCCACGCGTGACGATCCGAGTTCTTTGGCTACCTGGTCTACGTTCAGCACCACCTTACGGGGCAGTTTCTCGATTTCGGCCATCACAGCGGCTTCGTCGGGGTAGTTGGGGATGTTGATGAACGGAGTTTCGTTGGTCACCAGCCATGCTTCCGGACTGAGGTAGGGGAGGTAGCGCAATCCTTCCATCGGTTCGAGCGAGATGATCAGGTCGCACTTGCCCGAAGGAATCAGGTCCGATGCGATGGGGCGGTCGCTGATGCGCAGGTTTGACTGTACGTCGCCACCTCGCTGGCTCATGCCGTGTACTTCTGCTTGTTTCATGTACAACCCGTCTTTCAGGGCTGCCTTACCGATGACTGTGGCGATGGAGAGGATACCTTGTCCGCCTACGCCTGCGAGTATGATGTCTATTTTCATGGCTTATTTGCTTCTTTTTTTACGAGTTAATGTCTGGATGCACTCTCTGCGGGGGATGATGACCGATACGCCGCGGTAGTCGAGCTCTTCGCGGATGATCTGGCGCATCTCTTCATAGTTTTTCTTCAAAGGAACCACCACGCGAAGGTGAGCCGGGTCTACACCCAGTCCGGTGCAGATGGCTTCGATACGTCCCGTTCCGGCCGAGTCCTGTCCGCCGGTCATGGCAGTGGTCTCGTTGTCGGAAATAATGATGGTGACATTGGTCTTCTCATTGATACAGTCCAGCAGCCCGGTCATGCCCGAGTGGGTGAACGTGGAGTCACCGATAACGGCTACCGATGGATGCAGTCCGGCATCGGAAGCACCCTTGGCCATGGTGATTGAAGCGCCCATGTCCACACAGGAGTGGATGGCATTGAACGGGGCACCGGCTCCCAATGTGTAGCAACCGATGTCACTGAATACTTTGTGCATGGGATAGTCGGCACGCAGTACTTCGGTTAGTATGGCGTACATATCACGGTGTCCGCAACCGTCGCACAGGGCGGGCGGGCGCATCTCTACCAGGTTCGGAATGCTGAAGGTGGATTTGTTTTCCAGTCCGATGGCACGGGCCACGTTGTCCGGGTTCAGTTCGCCGTCACGTGACAGGGTTCCATCCAGACGTCCTTTTACCGTGATACCCATTCCGAGGTAGCCTTTCAGCAGGCGTTCCACGAACGGTTGTCCGTCTTCGAGCACCAGGATTTCATCGCAAGCGTCGACCAACTGTTGCAGTTGTTTCTTCGGGAGCGGATACTGGCCGATCTTCAGCACAGGGTATTCGCAACCTTCAGGATAGTTCTCCATCAGGTAGTTGAAGCCGATGCCACAAGCAATGATACCCAACTTCTTGTTCGGGCCGTCGATGTATTTATTGTAAGGTGATTCTTCGGATGCCTTCACGAATTCGTCCTGACGGGCCAACAAGGCTTTGTAGCGACGGCGGGCGATACCCGGAAGGAGGATGAACTGGCGGGGATCGTCGCTGAACGAAAGCTCGTTCTGTGTCTTTTGCGGTTGACGTTCCACACCCGAGCGGGAGTGTGCCAGACGGGTGACAATGCGCATCAACAGCGGTTCACCTGTCTTTTCGGAGAACTCGAAACCGTTGTACACCATGTCATAAGCTTCCTGCTGATTGCTCGGTTCGAGCATCGGGATGAGTGCAAAGTCGCCATAGAAACGGCTGTCCTGTTCGTTCTGTGAGGAGTGCATGCTGGGGTCGTCGGCGGCCAGGACAATCAGCCCTCCTTTCACGCCTGTGACACCTGCGTTGATAAAGCAGTCGGCTGCCACGTTCATGCCCACGTGTTTCATGCACACCAGGGCGCGCTTGCCGGCAAACGACATGCCCAGGGCAGCTTCCATCGCTGTCTTTTCGTTGGTGGACCAACGGCTGTGTACGTGTTGTTCGCTGGCATAAGGGGAGCCTTGAATATATTCGGTAATTTCAGTAGATGGAGTGCCCGGATAGGCATAAACGCCCGACAAACCGGCGTCTAAGGCTGCTTGTGCTATGGCTTCGTCGCCTAAAAGGAGTTGCTTGTTCATATCATTTTTGAATTAATTAGTTCCATTCTTGGTAAATATATCTGGCAAAGATAGATTTTTCATATCATTTTATTACTGTTTTACTTGAAAATCTTTCGATCATTCAGCGCTTTCCAGTATTTCCGCGCATTTGCCATGTGTTCGGAGTAGTTCGAGGCAAAGTTGTGCGTGCCCGAGAAGTCTTCCTTGGCGCACATATAGAGGTAGTTGTGCTTCGTGTAATTCAGCACACTGTCGATTCCTTGTGGGGTAGCGATGCGGATGGGGCCTGGGGGCAGTCCGGCATGCAGATAAGTGTTGTAGGGGGAGTTCATGCGCAGGTGTTCGTTGGTGACACGGCGTAGGGTGAAGTCCTGCACGGCAAATTTCACGGTGGGGTCGGCCTGTAGCGGCATGCCGTTGTGCAGACGATTGATATAGAGTCCGGCCACCATCGGTCGCTCGGCTTTGTTATTGGTCTCTTCTTCGACAATGGAGGCCAGCGTGCAGACTTCGGCGGGGGTGAGGCCGATGGCTTGTGCCTGCTTCTTCCGGTTCTCATTCCAGAAGCGGTCGTGTTCTTTCTGGAAGCGTTGGAAGAGGTTGTCCACGCTGATATCCCAATACACCTCATAGGTCTCGGGGATGAAGAGGCAGGCCATCGTTTCAGGGGTGTAGCCCATCTCTTGCTGGAAGGCGGGATCGAAGAGGCGGGTAGCTATTTCGGTGGAGTCGACCATGAGCTGGTTGCCCAGGCTGCGGGCCAACCGATCGAGGGTGCGTACGCTGCCCACGGTGAGGTTGACTGGTTCTTGGTAGCCCCGGTAGAAGCGGCTGAATAGATGGTACACGTCGTCGCCCCGGCGGATAGCATAGCGGCCGGTATGAATGTGACGGTCGTACTTGCGGTATTCGGCCATCCAGCGGAAGCCTGCCATGTTGCCGGGATTGCCGGTGGCTTTTATTTTGTGGATAATAGAGTCGAGTGTGTCGTCACGGTCGACGAATACGTAGGTTGTTTTCTTCGGGTGGAACTGTGGGTACAGGAAGAGGTAATAGCCTGTGCCTGCCAGGATTGCTCCTGCGATACATAGCGCGAGTAGCCCGGAAAGGATTATTTTCTTCGTTTTTTTATTCATGAGTTTGAGATAATTGGTAAACGGCTTCAAAGATACTGTTTAGAAATGGAATTGATGCGTCTTTTTCTTTCTTCTTTGTCTGGACGTATAGAAGAAAGAAACAAAGAAAATACTAAAACATTTGCAAATAAGAAAAAGAGGCTTATCTTTGCAATCGGTTTAAAGTTGTAATCATTACAAATACATAAAAATGCAGTTATGAATTCATTTACTCATTTGCAGACATACAATATAAAGCCGTCTCTTCAGCGTCTGGCCATCATGGACTACCTGATGAACCACCGTACGCATCCTACGGCTGACGAGATATACACATTCCTATCCACTTCGATGCCAACACTTTCCAAGACTACGGTGTACAATACCCTGAAGCTGTTCGCTGAGCATGGAGCTGCCCAGCTACTCACCATTGACGAGCGAAACAGTCACTTCGATGCCAATGTCTCCGACCATGCCCATTTCCTCTGTAAGCAGTGTAATGCCATCTATGATCTGGAGAGTACCGTAGAAATCCGACAAGTAGAAGGGGGCCGCATCGAAGGCCATGAGGTGACCGAAATGCATTATTATTATAAAGGAACATGTAAAGACTGTTTAAGTAAAAACACATATTGACTAATTAATTTCAATTCAATTAAAAACGAAACAAGATGAAGAAATTCAGATGTACTGTCTGCGGCTACGTTCATGAAGGCGACGCAGCACCCGAGAAATGTCCCCTGTGTAAAGCACCCGCCAGCAAATTTGTTGAGGTGATAGAAAACCTTGGCGGCGCCTTGTCGTTTGCCGACGAGCACGTGATCGGCGTAGCCAAAGGTTGCGACGAAGAGATGATCAAGGACTTGAATAACCACTTTCTGGGCGAATGCACCGAAGTGGGGATGTATCTGGCCATGAGCCGTCAGGCCGACCGTGAAGGCTACCCCGAAGTAGCTGAAGCTTTCAAACGCTATGCCTGGGAAGAAGCCGAACACGCTTCTAAGTTTGCCGAACTGTTGGGCGACTGCGTATGGGACACCAAGACCAACCTGCAAAAACGCAAAGACGCCGAACAAGGTGCCTGTGAAGACAAGAAGCGTATCGCTACACGTGCCAAGGCATTGAACCTCGATGCCATCCACGACACCGTACATGAAATGTGCAAGGACGAAGCCCGTCACGGAAAAGGTTTCGAAGGCTTGTACAATCGTTACTTCGGCGACAAATAACCAGTTGAGTAATTGACTCTCCAGAGCTGTTCCGGTCATCGCGTACCGGGACAGCTTTTTTTATTGCTTTTTTTATCCGCCTTGCAGTAAGTAGGCAGGAAATTCGCTAACTTTGCACCGTTTTTCAAACAAACACATCATGCAGGGAGTAAAAAATCTCACATACGGACCTATCAACCGGCAGTTGTTCAACCTGTCTATGCCTATCATGGCCACCTCGTTCATACAAATGGCTTACAGCCTCACGGATATGGCTTGGGTGGGACGTCTGGGTAGTGAAGCGGTGGCTGCCGTGGGTGCGGTGGGTGTGTTGACGTGGATGTCCGGCTCTATCTCCCTATTAAATAAGGTCGGTTCTGAGGTGAGCGTGGCACAGTCCATCGGGGCGCAGAATGTCGACGATGCCCGTCAGTTTGCTTCACACAACGTCACCATCTCCCTCATCGTTTCCCTGCTCTGGGGTGGATTGCTCTTTGCGGCTGCCCGGCCCATCATCGGGTTCTACGAACTGGCTCCGCATATCGCCGAGAACTCGGTGAACTACCTGCGTATCATTGCCACTGCTTTCCCGTTCGTGTTCCTTTCGGCAGCCTTCACGGGGATATATAACGCAGCGGGACGAAGCAAGGTGCCGTTCTACATCAGCGGCTTGGGATTGTTGTTCAACATGGTGCTCGATCCGCTGTTCATCTTTGGATTCGATTTGGGCACTGACGGAGCCGCTTATGCCACATGGTTGGCCCAGGCCATCGTTCTGACCCTGTTTGTCGTGAAACTTCGTCGCCGGGGAGCGGTGCTGGGAGGTTTCCCTTTCCTGACCCGGCTACGTGGGCGATTCACTCGTCGCATCTTCAAGCTCGGCTTGCCGGTAGCCTTGCTCAATACATTGTTCTCCTTCGTCGGCATGTTCCTGTGCCGTACGGCTTCGGCCCACGGCGGACACATCGGGTTGATGGCATTTACCACCGGTGGACAGATCGAAGCCATCGCCTGGAATACCTCGCAAGGATTCTCCACAGCATTGAGCGCGTTCATTGCCCAGAACTATGCTGCCGGACTGATAGACCGGGTGATAAAGGGGTTGCGCACCATTCTCCGACTGGCGATGCTGTTCGGAATATTCAGTACAGTGCTATTCGTTTTTTTTGGCAATGAAGTCTTTTCCCTCTTTGTGCCCGAGCCTGCCGCTTACGAGGCTGGGGGTGTTTTCCTACGCATCGATGGTTATTCCATGATTTTTATGATGTTAGAGATTACCATGCAAGGAGTGTTCTACGGCATCGGTCGTACCATTCCGCCGGCTGTGATAAGCATCTCGTTCAACTATCTCCGCATTCCATTGGCTCTGTTGCTGGTACATGCCGGCTGGGGAGTGGAAGGGATCTGGTGGGCAGTGAGTCTTACATCCATAGCCAAGGGATTGGCGCTGGGAACTTGGTTTCTTTTTGTCAGGAAAAAAGCACTCTTCGTCAACAAAACAGGTTGATTGGTTGTTTTTTCGCAAATCATACCGGGCTGTTTTCAGAATTAGTTTGTATCTTTGCTCGGTTTTTCTCCGATAAATATCATTATTATTATTAACAATTAGTGAAAGTAAAAAGTATGAAGAAAGTAAAAGTATTAGCTCTCTATTTGAGCGTTGCTCTGGTGTTTGGTGCTTGCGGAAGTGCTAGCAACACTACTAAAGGTGCTTTGATTGGTGGCGGTTCGGGTGCTGCCTTGGGTGCTATCATCGGTGGTATTGCCGGTAAAGGTAAAGGTGCTGCTATCGGTGCTGCTATCGGGACGGCTGTAGGTGCCGGTACAGGTGCTATCATCGGTAAGAAGATGGATAAGAAAGCTGCCGAAGCTGCTAAGATCGCTGGTGCTCAGGTAGACCAGGTGACCGATGCTAACGGTTTAGCTGCTGTAAAAGTAACATTCGATTCGGGTATCCTTTTCGACCTCAACTCGGCTGCTCTGAAGACTGCTGCCAAGAGTTCACTGTCTGAGTTCTCAAACATCCTGAAGGCTGATCCGACTATCGACATCGCCATCTATGGACATACCGACAAGTCAGGTACACTTGCTGTAAACCAGAAAGTATCAAACGACCGTGCTGTATCTGTAAAGAACTATTTGCAGACTACTTGCGGTGTGTCTTCTGCACAGTTCAAAGCTGTTCAGGGTCTGGACTACTCACAGTATGACGAATCGTTGACTGCTGCTCAGAACCGTCGTGTAGAGGTGTACATGTATGCCAGCGAGCAGATGATCAAAGATGCCGAAGCTGGTAAGTAAAATACTTCGCCTAGCGCGCAACCTGCTGATTTTCTTCTTTGCATCGACCCTCATAACTGTGGTGCTTTACCGGTTCATACCGGTGTATGTCACTCCGCTGATGGTGATCAGAAGTGTACAGCAGGTTGTGTCCGGAGAGAAACCCACGTGCAAACACACGTGGGTTTCTTTCGATAAGATATCCCGTCACTTACCCATGGCAGTCATCGCCTCGGAAGACAACCGCTTTGCCGATCACAACGGCTTTGATTTCATAGAAATCAAGAAGGCGATGAAGGAGAACGAGACTCGCAAACGCAAGCGCGGAGCCAGCACCATCAGTCAGCAGACAGCAAAAAATGTGTTTCTGTGGCCCACATCGTCGTGGGCAAGGAAGGGGTTAGAAGTCTATTTCACGACTCTCATCGAATTTTGTTGGTCGAAGGAACGTATCATGGAGGTATATCTCAATTCCATCGAGATGGGTAAGGGTATCTATGGAGCCGAAGCCACTGCAAAGTATAAATTCGGTACTACTGCCGCCCGCCTCTCTCGAGAACAATGCGCCTTGATTGCTGCTACGTTGCCCAATCCTGTGCGGTTTGATTCAGCTCGTCCCTCACCTTATATTCGTAAGAGACAAGGACAAATCTTACGCCTGATGAATCTGGTACCGGTATTCCCATCTGTGGAAAAAGATGCGAAGTCTGACCCCGACAAGAGTTCGAAAAAGAAAAACTCTTCTTCCCATAAGAAAAAGGATACAAAGAAAAAGAAATAATTCCCTCACTACCACCCCACAGTCATAATAACCGGATTATGATCACTATACTCCAGGTTATCAGAAAAATAATTCACCGCTTTGAGTTCCGGCGAATGAAAGATATAATCGATCCGCAGCATCCGTTTCATGTAGTGAAATGTATACATATACCCATGTCCGGCCGACTGGAATCCATCGAGGAGCTTGTCGCCTTTGGCTGTGCGGTAGGTGTACGATGACGGGAGGGAGTTGAAGTCGCCGCAAACAAGCATGGGGTAAGAGGTCGTATCTGTCATCTGGTGCAGGGTCTCTGCCTGGTGAGAGCGCTGGATGAAGTTGCGGTGTACTCCGTCGAAGAGACGGTAGACGGCCTCTTCGGTACGAAAGCTATCAATATCTTCCTTTTTCAGTTCCTTCTCCAATTTGTTTTTGTTGCGGGTCACTTCGGTGGTTTGCAGGTGATTGTTGAACACCCGTATGGTCTTCCCATTGACATCAATGTCGCACCAGAGGCTGCAGTTGTTGCTGTTCGGGTACGTCACCAGTTGCTGGGCAGTGATAGGATACTTGCTGAACAGGGCCAACTGGAGTCGTGGCACAGTATCCTTCGGTATATAGTAGTACGGCCACTCGGCTAGGACATGTATCACGCTATCAGCGGGAAAGAACGAGTTCATGCCAAACTCTTGCATACAGAGCACATCGACTTTTTGTTGACTCATGTATTGGGCTACGGAGCGACAGGAATAACCCATCCCCTCGTTGTTGAACGCATCCACGTTGTATGTAGCCACGGTGAGCGTGTGCGACGGGAGGGCAGGTTTGTCGGTAGAGTAGCGGACAACGCTGCTCAGATAGTTCCAGTTGAGCGCGAAAGCCGCCACAGGGATCAGCCACCAGCAGCGGAAGCGAAGTATCCAGTAGAGAGCTACCACGGCATTGATGAGCAGTAATACCGGCAGAGCCAGTCCTACAAACGGGTAGAATACCGATGTCTCAGGGGATACGGTAGAAGACCGTCCGCCCAGAATGGTGATCACTGCCAACGCTCCGGTAAGGGCGATGGATAGACAATAAAAATATCTCGATACGGCTTTCTTTCCCACGTTGTTACTTCGTTTTAATTTATATAGGGAGCCACTTGCTCAGGATCTTGTTTAGTGCGTCGATCATGATCGGTTTGGCGATGAAATCGTTACATCCAGCTTCCCGTGCCGCCCGCTGGTCCTGCTCATAGGCATAGGCGCTTTGGGCAATGATGGGTACGTCGGGCGAGATCTCCCGGATGATTTTCGTCGCCTCCAGTCCGTCCAGATTGGGCATCTTGATGTCCATCAGGATCAGGTCGGGGACTATCTCCTCAAACATAGTGACGGCTTCTATACCGTCGGTGGCTCTTATTAGTTTATATTTTCGACCGATGATGGCGTTCAGCAGTTCGAAGTTACTGTCGGTATCCTCGGCTACGAGTATTGAAATGTCATTCGGCTTCTTCCGGATCATGCGCGATGGCTGAGCGGCTTCGTCCTTGCTAGCCGTAGCGTTGCTCGTCTGGCTGTTGGTCGGTGTCTCTTCCGTTTCCGCAATACCTTGCAGCGGCAGGGTGAAGTAGAAGGAAGTACCTTCGCCCAGGACGGATGTCACCCCAATTTCTCCACCCAGGCGCTCGATGATGGTTTTGCAGATGGAGAGACCCAGTCCGGTTCCCTGCACATAGTTGTTGGCCTTGACGAAGCGTTCGAACACCCGCCCCACCTTGTCGGGGGCAATGCCTGCACCGGTATCCGTAACGTGGAACAGTATCCGTCCGCCATCTTCCCGGAATCCGAAGCTGATCTGTCCGTCCGAGGTGAACTTTAGTGCGTTTCCGATGAGATTCGAGATGACTTGGAATACCCGGTTCTTGTCCGTGCGGGTGGTGAGCCATACGTCCGACGGTTCATATACCAGCTTTACCTTGGGCGGGCAGCGGAACACGTGTGCGTTGTACACATCGTCACAGAGTTCATTGAGCTTCACTTTGTTGATGGTGAACTCCACGATACCCGATTCGATCTTCGAGAGATCCAATATCTCGTTGATAAGTTGCAGCAAGCGTTCGTTGTTGGCTTCCACCACGGAGTAGTAGTTGCGCCGTTGTTGGGGATCATCGCACTCCATGATGATGCGCGAGAATCCCACGATGGCGTTCAGGGGGGTACGTATTTCGTGGCTCATGTTGGCCAGGAAGGCCGACTTGAGTTTGTCCGATGTTTCAGCTTTGGTCTTGGCCAGCTCCAGTTGATGCCTCATCTCCTCCACCTCGGTGATGTCCCAGTCGATGGAGAGAATCAGGGGTGAGAACCCTTCACTTTCGATCTTCATCTTCACCTTGTCCACTACGATGCGTTGTCCACTGGCGTCCCTGTCTTCAAAGATGCGATGGAATACTTCGCCGGTATTGGCTATATGCGTATCTTCCATATGTATCAGCCGGGCTGTTTCGGGGCTATGTAATTCGAAGTCGTTCTTGCCGATAGCATCGCTTTTGTCTATCAGGTTGAAGCGGTTGTACGCTTCGCGGTTCTGGTAGATATGGTTGAAATTGTCCTCGATGTCCTTTACCACAATGCTGGCGGGCATATGGTTCATGATGGCGTCGAGCAGGTTGTTGAGCTGTTTTATTTTGCCTTCCCGTCGTATCTGGTCGGATATATTGTGTGTGAACGACCAGTAGCTTGTTTCGCCTTCATCGTCCATCACTGAGTGTAGCAGTCCGCGGAAGGCCAATATATCTTTGTTTCCACGTATGGGAGCGGGAGCTATGAATTCGAGGCTTCCTCCCTCTCTGTTGATGTTAGCACATCGTTTCTTCCAGTCGTCGAGTGATTGTACGTCGCCCACCAAGTCGTACACCTTGTACTGAGTGACGTCGGCATTCTCAGGGATGCCGTAGTTAGCGCGGAAGGTATGGTTGGCAAATATCATCGTACCATCTTCCTTGGTGGCCGAGATATTTTCGTTGGCATTGTTGATGGCGCTGGTCAGGGAGTTGATGAGGTTTCGTTGGCGCTGCATGTCGGAAACATTCTGTATGTATCCTTCAATGGTGTAACTCCTGTCTTTCTCACGTGTGCGCGTGTGCGCTTTAAGCCGCATGTAGAACACCTTTCCTTGGAGGTGCATGCAGTACTCAATGCTGGTGTTGAGGTCGGTTTCCTCGTTACGCATCAGGAAGTCGTATACCAGATTCTTGTATTCGGGTACTACATATTCGATGTATTGTTCCAGGGTGATGCTTTGTAGATCTTCGCGGGAGAGCACGCTGGTGTATCCGCTGAAAAAGATGAGCTGGGTGTTGTTGTTGAACGACCACTGCCCGATCAAGGCAGCTTTCTGTGCCTCGTTCAGCTTGCGATTGGCTATCTCGAGTTGTCGTTTCACGTTGCTCCGCTCGGTGATGTCACGGTATTGGCACAGCACCATATCGCCGTATGGATACATAAGGCACTTGAAGTAGTACTGCCCACGGCTGGTAGGCAAACTGTAATTGCGGATGAACTTTGTCTGGGTGTCGAATACCCGAAGCAGATCGGGCACGATTTCACGGCGCGTGCGCTCCGGCAACATCTCGATCACGTTTTTCCCGAACAGGTAGTCTTCCTGCAGGAACCACAAGTCGCTATGCGTGCTGATATCTATGCATAATCCCTCTTTGCTTACCAACAGCATGGTATCTGCTGTAAGTTCCAGAATGCTCTGCATGTGTTTTGTGTCGGTGAAAATTCTATTCATACTATTAACTGATAGTGTTTTAAGGTCCGTGCAAATCTACGAAAAAGAATAACACGAGCAACTAATTGTATTGAATATTTACAATTTATCCCCTCTTCGCTTTCTCCCAGGCCCCTGAACCTTTCTTCTTACGCAGATAGTTCACTCCCTTGATGACATTAATATTCATGAAGAGAAAGTAGTAGGGTATGAAGCAGAGTTTGTTTTTCACTTGTCGTTCAGAGAGATAGTGCCCGTACCATCCCATAAGATAGAACAGCACCTGGGCTGCCAGCAGCGTGCCATACAGGGCGGGACAGGCTCCAACAGCCAGTAGGGCGATGTTGAGTGGCAACAACAGGAAGAGCATCAGCGGGGTGACAGACCATCGCAGTACCCGGTGTGAGGTGTACTGGAAGCTCAGCACGCCGTATCGGAAAGGATTGAGCAACGGTCGCAGCCGCCAGATGGACTGTAGTCCACCGGCGGCGATGCGTACCTTGCGTTTCTCTTCCTCGTGCATGTCGGCCGATCCGCTTTCCACGGCGTAGGCTTGGCTGCAATAAGCAATGAGGTATCCTTTCATGGCGATGCGCAGCGAGAGGATGAAGTCGTCCAGCAACGTGTCTCGTTCCATCTCTTCGAAGAGTGGGCGGCGCACGGCAAATAGTTCTCCGGCTGCCCCTACGGCAGAGTAGAGGCGGGCATCGAGTGCTTTGAGAGTGGATTCGTATTTCCAGTAAATGCCTTCGCCTCCGGCTGCTGCACCGTCTTTTTCCTGTACTGCGATACGTTTCTCGCCAGCTACACAGCCTACTCGCGGGTCCTCAAAGGCGAGGACTATCTCGCGGATGGCTTCGCGGTTCAGCATGGTGTTGGCGTCGGTGAACACCACGATGGGTGTTTCGACGAACTGCACGCCCCGGCTCATGGCAGCGGTTTTACCCTGCCGTTCGGGACTGAAGTACACGGTGGCTTGTGGCCAGCGCTCACGTAGGAACTCATTGGTCTGGTCATTGCTGCCATCGGTGGTCCAAACAATGTGGAACTTGTCCGCCGGGTAGTCCAACTCGAGGCAGTTGCGCATCTTCTCGTCTACCACGTCCTGCTCATTGAAGGCCGTGATGAAGAGGGTGACGTGTGGCAGCTGCGCGTCAGGAGGGAGGGTGCGGCGCACAGGTTTCACGAAGAGTTCTTTCAGCTTCACCAGGATGTACAGCAATATGCCGTAGCCCAGGTAGGTATAGAATACCACAAACAGGGCTATCCAGAAAATGATTTCAAGTGTGAGTGTCATAGGGGTGTTATCTTATTTTAATCTATTAAGCAATTCTGTTTTCTCACTTTTTACATGTCTGCAATAAGTTTGTCTAACTTCACAAGTCGATTGGAGTAATTTGTTATTAGCTTTTGTACAGATACACTCCATTCTAGTTCATCATCGCGATTCGTACCGGTCGTTGCCTTCTCCGGGTTATAATCGGGAGCCCAAATACCAGTAGGCTGCCAATTAATTCTGGCAGATTTCTGTATATAAGCAGCTTCTTGCTCAATAAAGTTAGGAATAGTCGACAAGACTCCTGCACCTCCGTTATACAGTTGCGTCCAGCGTTCTTTTGCCTTCGCTTTGAACTTCGGGTCTTTGAAGAGTTTATTATACCAAAGTGCTCGGTATTTATTCGTTTCATAATCATAGCTTCCCGGCAGAATATCGTGATTAACTAAAATAAGACTATTAGTTCCTATATAGGTTGCCAAATCAAAATCCCATATAGGACCGGCGACTATCTTACCATTTACATCTTTATGCATGTATGAACTACCTGGATGGAGGATGTCTCGATTGCCCGCTATTTCGTATACAATCCAGTAGTCTATAAATGACGTAATATCAATCAGCTGGTGATATTCCAACGTGTCTGGGTTTTCTTTGTACAGTTTTGACTCTATATTGTTCAAATAGTCTGTGATGTAGGCTTTTTGTGCCGAATTCATAGGTTCCGGATCTTTGATAATTATTGGGAGGTCAGATTTGGTCAAATGAATACAGTTCGGATCGTTATAGTTAAACCGGTCTAACTCGATCAAATATCCTCCAGTTATATCTTCTCCGGTGGCTGTATTATCTGTTTCTTTGATATTAACTCTATTTTTGTCTCTTCTTATTTGTTCAGTCAGTAAGTAATTTCCTTGAAATGTACCATTGATAATTACTTCCACATACTGACTGTTAGGAGTCCATGCCAAACTTGTTCTCTTTGCAATCTCAAAGGAAAGTCTATTTCTTAGCAATGTTTTATCTCCGTAATTGGCTAAAACTGCCCACCTCTTTTGTTTAGACATCCCTACTAACGGGTCTTTATTCTCTAATTGTAGTGCATATGGCTTTTTAGGTAAGGACCAAGTGTGGTTGCCACGTCCTCTAATATTGCTCATTCCGACATAGTTTGAAACATTAGTTAAGTTTTGGTTGTCAATTCTAACCTTACCGGCTTTCCATATTTCTTTAGCAGTGATGGCAGAGCCGTCGTTGACGGTTAGCACGAGTAATGGCAATCCAGAATAAGAGTCAGCTGGGTTTTTTACACTTACGGTGTATTCTTTGTAGTTTCCGTCCAGAGCATAGAAGCGATAGGTAAGTTGTTCAGTGAAATTATTTACAGTCACCTTACTTGTTTGTTGGCTCGCTCCAATAGTAACCTCTGATGCGTTGGAAGTAAAGGATGCTTTCAGCGCAGTCAGATCTGCCTTGTAATACTTAATTTCTTTATTCCCTTCAAACGTATATGTTGAGTTTTCTTTTTCAATAAAATTTATTGGGATATAAATACGCTCGTTGTGTGCTGGTAGAATTCCAAACGAGGTGATTTCTAACTCGTTAATGGTCTTGGCTTTTTCTTTCGTATCTGTAGGTTCTGGCTCTACAGTAGGATCAGTCTTTTTATCTGTCTCAAGATCAGGAAGTTTTATGCAAGAAGCAGTAAAATAAATGCTAACTAATAAAGTTAACCAGATAATGCTGTTTTTCATTTCTTTATGTTTTTATTGTTAAATAATGGAGTGATTATTTACATCCGAGTTGCATCCTCGGATTGATTAGCGTTTGCCTATGATGCAGCTATGCTATAGCTTATTTTTTTACTAAATTACTATCTTCGTCTTTATATTCTTTCTTGGAGGTGAAGACGCTACCAGCGTTCTTCAATGATCTTACCACGCGTACTTTGAAGCTGTTGAAGAACGAGCCGTCAGCACTTACTGTACCGTAGCCTGTTACGGCGCGTGCCCGACGCTTGCGTACGAAGCCGATACGGCCGTATTGTTTGAGCTGGAAGGCTAGGTATCCGTCTTCGCCCCGGATGATATCGGTCCGTATGCCCAGTTGACGAGCATAGTCCACACGGTAGGCAAAAACCAAACCACGGACGGATAGTTCCGGTCGCTTGAGCGATTGCAACCACAGGTGTGTATCGCGTGCAAATTCGTAGAACCAGATACCCAGTGGTGAATGATCTTTGTCCGGAATGTAGCTCCACAACGAGCTCACAGCCACGATGCCCGGACGTTCCAGCACGTCGACCATGGTTTCCACATAATGGGGTGGGTACATGGTGTCGGCATCGATATTGATATGGTATTTGCCGCGGGCGTGGGTGAGCCCGCAGAGGCGGGCGAATCCGCAACTGTGCTGGGTTTCGGTGAAATAGGGGATGCCGGCAGCCTGATACACCTCAGCGGTACGGTCTTTTGATTCGTTATCTACCCCGATGACTTCCACAGGATACTTGCACTTCATTTCGCTCAGCGACCACAGGCAGGCTAGCAAATGCTTTTCTTCATTATAGCCGATGATAGAAACGGTAACTAACGGCTGTTTGCTTTGCAGTCGTTTCAGGTTGTTCCGAACTTCGTCAATGATAGATTGAGGAGCTTCTGAAAAAGGTTTCTCGTACACCTGTAAGTATTTGCTATACCATTTCATACGCTTTCTATTTTTTTAGTTTCATATATTCGTCCATGCTCAGCGGCGATGGATGGTGCAATTTGTATTTTATTTTCGAGGTCATGATGTACCACAACGCGCGGCACATCTTGTTTATCTCTTTCCCGGTGCTGCGGGGAGGATAGAGCCGCTTCACCATCTCGTTGGTCCACGGTTTAGTGAAATAGTCCAGATAGTACGGGTCGGTGGGATTGATTATGTAGTCTATCTTGCCTTCCCATTCGTAGCGGTTCACCATCAGGTCGCCCTCAGTGAGCCACAGCAGCTTATAGATGAGCGACTGGTAGGGCAAGTAGTTCAGGAACAGTTCGCCGTAGTTGTTGCCGTAGTCGCCAGGCATTTTGTCTTTTTCGTAGATCACCAGTTTGCCGTCGATATCGAGTATCACCCACCGGTGAGATTTCTTGGGGAAGAGGAATTCGCCCAGTAGGCTGGGGGTTTCCATGTATCCCCGTTTGGCCACGCGGCAATGCTCTTCGATGAACTGGGCAGGGTCGTCGGCATGTTCCAACACCTGGTTGCAGATGATGTAGTCAAACTCGTTGTCTTGGAAGGGCAGTGCTTCGCCCGAGGCGTTATAGAACGTCTGGTGCGAATAGATTTTTACGTCGCCGCACCGGTGGTAGTTGGTATCGACGAACTTCTCTACGATGACGTTGGAGCGGGAGCTTGGGTTGTGTCCCGGACCTATCTCTACTACGCGGTCGGTTTTCTTGATGCGCAGGTCATGCCTGTCATATGGTGATCTTGTTTTCATTTACACTTAGTTTTGTATTTAAAATTAAATTTATAATCAGGGTATTACAGATTCGAATAATTCTTTCCATTGCTGGGCGATGGCATCCATCTTGAACCGTCCCACATTAACGCGCCCTCGTCGTCCCATCTCTTTCCGTACATCCTCGTGTTCGATGAGGTAGATGATTTCTTCGGCCAGTTTATCAATGTTCTCACGTTCCACCAGAATACCGTCTTCGCCATCACGTATGATGTCGCGCGGACCACAGTGGCAGGCGAACGATACGGGGGGGACGCCGCAAGCCATGGCTTCAGTGACCACCATGCCGAACCCTTCGTAGCGTGAGGAGAGCACGAAGATGGAGCTTTCCAGGTATTTATCTACGATGTTGGGCACACTGGGTTCCAGGATACAGGTGGAGCCGATGCCCAGTTCATCGATCTGTTGTTGCAGCTCCTGACGCATGCCGTCCCCGTAGATGCGGAGCACCCAGTCAGGGTGTTGTTCGGTGACCGTTTTCCAAGCGGGGATGAGGAGGTCGAAGCCTTTCTGGGGTTGGTAACGGCCTACGGCAATGACCTGCTTTTGTGTACAGTCCGACACCCGGTCGGGGAAGAACGAGAGTGGGTTGTGAATCACCGCTACATTGTCCAGCTCTGTCCATGTCTCAGCGTCTTCGTGGCTCAGCACCACGAACTTCTTGAGCGGACGCAGGTGACGGATGAGTTGCCCCATCCAGAAATGCTGAGCTATGCGCTGTACGAAGCCTGGTAGGCGGTTGTTCTTGAAGTCGCGGAAGTTGTACTTACTGAAGTGTATCTCGCCCAACTTCACACTACCGTCGGCCATCTTGTTGATGAAGTTGATGTCGCGGCGAAGCAAGGACATGGTGATGTCCGGACGTATCTGACACAGACATTCGTTAAGTCGGTGCTTGAAGAGCTGCTGGCGTTTCAGGTAGCCCATGATGCGCTTGTGCAGCGGCATGTCGTACAGGTCGTCATAGTTGATATCGAGCTGATGCAGTGTTACCGTGGGGTAAAGTTCGTAATACGGTTTCTGTTCTCGTCCGTCGGTAACGATGATGTGTATATGGTATCCGAACGTTTCGGCCAGATAGTTGGCTTTCAGCGTCAGTACCCGCTCCATGCCGCTGGGATAGTAGAGCGAGGGGATGCAATAGGCGATGGTCAGGGGTTTGTTCATTTCTTATTCGTTTAAGGCGTTGATAACTCTCTGCATCTGATGCTTCCAGGAGAGGGACTCGATGGATTGGCGTATCTCGTCGGGCGAAAGTGTGAGCTCGCGTTGAAAGGCCACCAGACGGTCGATGTCGACGGGCGACTCGTCGGCCGGGACTTTGAGTATATAGGGCATCTGCTCGAAGTCGCTGTCTGTTTCGGAATAGACGAAGCCGAAGCCACGGGCAGCGTACTCACGGTTTTTCAGTGTTTTGATATGGGTGATGCCGCTGCGGTGGCGGGCCAGGGAACCGATAGCAAAATCGGCCTGGGCAAACAGTGCATCAAGTTCCTCACCGTGGCGGGGGCCGTGCAGTAGTACGTAGGGCTCTAGCGCATTCTCGCGAATGGGGGTGAGGATGTCCTGTCGCTCGCGCTCACCGCTAAGTTGGCCCACGATGTGGAAGTACACGGGGTACTCCGGATGGCGAAGGTAGTACTCGGCCAACCCGCGTACCAGGCGGTCGTACCCATGCCAGTAGTGCACTTCGGCTACACCGATGAGATGCAGTTCGCGGGTAGTGTCGTTAACGTGTGTGCGCAGCGGTATGGCGTCGAGATCGATGCCGTTGGAAATACGTATGGTGTGCTGGCCGAAGATTTGCTCGGCGTTGCTAAAGGTCACGATGGCGTCCAGCACGGAGGCCAGACGATGGCGGAACAAACGGTCTACGGCCAATTCCAACTTCATGCGACGGGTGATGTATTCCTGGTCGTACGGGTAGGTGGGTATCTCCATCACTACCTTGCAACGGCCACCTTGTCGAAGCTTTTTTACCAGGCGGATAGTGAAGGGATTAGCGTTGTGGAAAGAACGCATGTACACCAGGTCTACCTGCTGTTCCCGGGCGTAGCGGGCTACGACAGTCTGGCAGCGTTTCCGTACTTTGGCCAGGATACCCTTGCCGAAGTTGCAGTACACGTACGGTTCGTAGTTGTTCTCCGGGCGGGAACCATAGCACACGAAGTTGCCTTGGGCGTCGTAGTCAAAGAAGAACACTGTTACCTCCACGCCGCATTGTCCGAGCGCACGGATCTGGTACTTAATCTTCTTGCTGATGCCGTTGTGCTCCTCGAAACCGTGAAATATAAGGAATAGGGCCTTCTGTGGCTTACCCTGTTCCTCGTTGTACATACTTTTCGTTGTAGTCATGCTACCAATGATTACTTTTTACGGATTATTGTCTTGGCTTTTCCAAGAACATCGTATTCATGCGTTAGTTGTATATAAAGTCCAAAGATAATAAAATATATGATACTTTTAACAATAGCGGTGAGGAAAATGTTGTGATCTTTCAGTAACCAATGCACCGGTGCCAGAACGGCGGCCAACAAACCTGCTACCAGCAAGGGCGAGAGGAGTTGTCGTACGAAAGGTAGTAGGCTGTGTCGCAGCGTTACCCGATACATCTGCCAGTAGCATTGCACAAAGTTGATGCTGAACGTCACCACGATGCACCAGGCCAGGGCTTCGAGGGTGCCGAAGTAGAAGATGCCCAGAAGCATCCCGGCTACATTGAGCACAGACGAGAACAGGCCGCAGATGAAGAGGCTGCGCGTATCGCCCGCTGCCTGGAAGATACTGCCTGACGACGAGAGGATGATCTGCACACCCACCGACAGGGTGAGGATGCGGAACACCGGTATGGAGGGTGTCCACTGGTCGCCGAAGACGATGAGCGTGGCTTCTTCGGCAGTGAAGAACAGCAGCACGCTGAGCGGAATGCCCACGAAAGCCAGCAGACGCACGATGCGTTCGTACGACGAAGCCAGGCGGGAGAGGTCGTTCTGGAAGTCGCTCAGGATGGGGTGCATCACCGGGGTGATAACCTGGGTGATGTTCTGCAGGGGCAGCATCATCAGCCGGTACGACTTGTCGTAGTAGCCCAGGGCAGCCATGTTCATGTACTTGCCGATGAGCAGCTTGTCCAGGTTGCGGCTGAAGTAGTTGATCACGTTGAACAAGAACTGGTAGGCCGAGTAGCTGAATATCTTGCTCAGCGGCGCCCAGCCTGTGGTGAAGCGTGCCCGCTGCGGATACCGCCGGATGCTAATGCCGAACATCAGGATGGACGACAGGATGGGGGTGATGAGCAGCGCGTACAGTCCGGCTCCCAGCAGGGCGGCCACTACGGAAATAGCCCCCGTGCTCACCTGTATGGTGAAGCTGCGCAGGGCGATGAACTTGAACTGCTTGTTGCGGTAGAACAGCGCTCCGGGCACGATGGTTATAGAGGCGAAGAGCAGGTTCACCGAGAGTAGCTGGCACAGGGTGCGCAGTATAGGGCGCTCGTACCACGCGGCGATGGGCCAGGAGGCGGCGAAGAAGAGCGCTGCCAGGACGATACCCATCCAGATGGTGAACGAGAAGATGCCTGATAGGTCGTCGTCCGTCAGGTCCTTGCGTTGCACCACAGCGGCCGATATGCCCATGTCGGTGAAGAGGTTGAAGAAGGCGATGATCACCGTAGCAATGCCTGCCACACCGAAATCATCGGGCGAGATGAGACGGGAAAGCACGCCCACCACTATCAGGGAGATGAACACGCCCGAGTATTTGGCTACGGCGGTGTAAAATACGCCCGAGAGAAGTTGTTTTTTCAGGTTGCTCATAGTGACAGTACCTCGTTATACATATCTACGTACAGGCTGGCCACACGTTCCAGATTCATATATTCCAGGGCATAACGGTAGTTCTTCTCTCCCTGGTCTGCTTTGCGCAGGGCGAAGGTACGGCCTATGGCATCGGCAATGCTCTGGGCGCTGTCGGGGTCGAACACCGGGTTGCCTGTGTCGCGCAGCCACTCGCCTACATTGCCCGAGTCGGGGCCGATGACGATTTTATGAAACAGGAATCCCAGGGGTACATTGCCCGAGTTCAGTATGCGTTTACGCTGAATGAAAAGCACGTCCGAGGCGGCGATGTAGTACGGCAGGTCATGGTCGGTCACCAACTCGTCGCTCGCTCCACCGCGTATGCCCCACAGGCGTGCCAAGGGTAGCACGGTGTAGTAGCCCAGGCGGGATACGAACCGTTTCAGGGTACTGCTTTGCAGAGGGGTTCGGCTGAAGGGGAAGAGGCGCGGGGCCAGGAGGCACTTGCGCCGCAGCTTGGCTTTGAAGTATCCTTTGAGGATCAGCCGGATCTCGGCGTTGTTGCGAAATTTCCCAAAGGCGGTGATCACAAATTTCCGTTGAGGGATACCCAGATACCGACGGGCTTCCTCGCGGGTGAGGTCTTCGCGGAACATGCCTTGGTAAATGTGATGGGGGATGACGTAATTCAGTGTCCCGGGATAGGTGGCCTGGTACTCGTCCTGGCTGTAGCGGCCCATGTGCACCACAGCGTCGCTGCATGCCTCGACGATGCCGTAAGCAGTGCTGAGCACGCCGTTGGCATTGTGCGGGTGACTGTTGTGGCGGGTGTAGACGAAGCGGGTTCCCCGGGTGCGTAGCACGTCTATGCGTCGCCGCAGACGGTCTATCTGTGCGGGGTCCGGGGTAGACCATCCCACCAGTTCTTCGGGCCATTGGAAATGCACGATGTCATAATGGGTGTCATCGTCGTTCCAGAATTTCTCGGTAGAGCATGTCACATCCATTCCTTGCCGGGCGATGCCTTCAGCCAGGATGAATACGAACTGATTGTCCGTCTCCCGATGCTCGAAAACGATTAATATCTTGGGTTTTGTTGGAGTCATAAACTTGTTTTAGGGCTGTTTTACTTTCAGAGATTATTTTGTTAAATTAATTCCAAACAAATATGCATGCAAAGGTATTACTTTTTTTGAACTGTGCAATATGGCGTGGTGCTTGTTCTTTTCTTCTTTGCCTTGATGCAAAGAAGAAAAGAACCAAAAGAAGAAAAATCAAGGCAGCATTTTCTCCGCTACTCCGCCTTTGTGGAAAACGATCGGAGCTCCAACTCGCTCGCTACGCTCGTTCAGTCAATCGCTCCTTTACTCGTTTTCGGCAAAGGCTTCGTTTAACGCTCCGAAAATGAGGCCAATTCTTTTTTCGCCACATCGCTTCGCTCGTGTTCTTTTGGACTATAATCCCCATTGCTTGCGGTCGGCGGTGGCTTCTACCTGATCTTCGATATCATCCGGGAGCGGAGCGAAGAAGTCTAACCCTGTGAGTTTTTCTATGCTGTCTACTGTAACGATGTAGGTGTGTAGCGAGTCTACCGATCGTTCATTGTCGAACAGGAAGCCGATGGCTTTGGGGGTGGTGATGTAGGGTGAGAGAATTACTTTGAAGAATTTTTGCGGTACTGCTATCTGGTTCTTGCCTAGTGTCTTCGATGAGGGGGCGACGATGGGGCCACATACAATGATGAGGGCGCTGTCGGCTATGGCCCAGTCGCGGATTTTTTCTTCCAGATCTTTCCATCGGCGACGGTTTAGTTCCGGGTGTTGCGGACAGATGTTGGAGAAGTAGAACGATTCTTTCATTACTTCCGGATCCCACTTCATGTCGGCGGCGGGAGCCATGTGGCCTTTGTCGTAGCCCGAACGGGTGTAGTCGCTGTTGGTGGCCATGGAGCCAGCGACGAGCGGGTCGGCCAGGAACCGGTCGGTGCGGTCCTCTGTGCCTTGAGTCTCTTGGCGGGTTAGCTCGTAGCCTACCCAGTTGGGGAGCCTCCAATCTTTGTTGTACGATACTGTGTATCCTGTGTGGCGGATAAGTTGTTCGGTACGTGGGATGAGTGCGAGGGCGATGTCGAGCGAATCGCAGGCGTAGGTGGGGATTCCTTCGGCAGTCCGATCGATCAGTGAATCCGTGGATGCCGGGTTTTGTTGCCCCCGTGAAGTGGCGGCCGTTTTATCGGGCGCAGCTCCGTACACCGTCTGATAGAAGTAGAGTAGTATCACTACGAGAGCCAGCATCAGGAGTATGCCCAGGCATCCTGCTTTGTACCACGGCTTAATGTGTGTTCTCTTTCTTGTAGGGGAGGGGTTGCTCATGATGCTTTTTATTGTGTAGACAAATTTACCTTTTTCAAGTATTCTTTGGTTCCCAAATTCATTAAAAGATGTAAACAAACTGGCATGGGGATTATTTTTGTTTATTTTTGTATACCCAATCTATAAAACTAACTGTTATGAAGAAACTTCAATTATTTGTCGTGTGTTTGATGATGGCTGCCACTTGTGCGGCTCAGAAAGTAATCCAGTTGCCGAAACCCAATTTGAACCGGGCAGGAACGGTGATGAAAGCCTTGTCCGATCGTTGCTCCACCCGCGAGTATGCCGATAAAGCTCTGACCAATGCCGATCTGTCCGACTTGTTGTGGGCAGCCAACGGTGTCAACCGTCCGGATGGAAAGCGTACGGCCCCTTCGGCTATGAACCGGCAGGATGTGGATATTTATGTGGTGATGGCTAAGGGAGCTTATCTGTACGATGCTAAAGCGCATGCTTTGAATCTGGTGAAAGAAGGCGATTTCCGTACAGCTGTGGCCAGTGGACAGGACTTTGCTGCCAAAGCTCCGGTGTCGTTGGTGTTGGTGAGCGAACTCTCACGCATGGGCGATGCTACCAAGGAAGGTACTAAGGTGACTTGTGCATTGGATGCGGGCATCGTGTCACAGAACATCTCTATCTTCTGTGCTATGGCGAAGTTAGGCACCGTGGCACGCGGAACCATGAATCAAGCTAAACTGAAAGAAGCGCTCAACCTGACGAATACCCAGATGTTGATGCTGAACCATCCGGTGGGTTACCTGAAGTGATAGATCACGACTTCAACAAAGACTTTATAGAAGAGCTGGCGGCGGTATGCTGCCAGCTCTTCTGCATTTAATGACTATCTGAATATTGTTTGATAGTTTTCAACAGATCGTTTCCCGGGATGATTCCCGTGTGCCGCCATACGGCTACTCCCTCTTTGAACAGGATGAAGGTGGGTACTGCCTGAATCTGAAAACGGGCGGCCAGTACTTCTTCCTGGTCCACGTCGATGGTTTCAATATGCGCTGTGTCACCCAGTTTCGTTTCGAGCTCTTTCAGGACCGGTTTCATCGTTTTGCAAGGACCGCACCATTCGGCAAAGAAATCGATCAATACAGGTTGTGGCGATTGTATCAACTTTTCGAATTTTTCCATAATTAATCTCCTTTTGGTTAAAAAAAGCAGCACTCCGGCTGCAATATAGTTGCAGTTTTCGAATTATAACAGTGTAATGGCGCAAATGTTCATATATTAGTCATGTTTCGGTCATCGTCTTGAAATATGTAAAGATGACTTTTGTACAGTTAAAACAGCGAGTCGTTCTGTTTTGTGCAAACTATTTCGTTTCGCCTTTGTTAAATTGCTAGAATATTTCAACTGTCGTCTTATGAAGTTCTTATTGATCGTTCAGGGAGAGGGAAGAGGACACCTGATGCAGGCTGTCGGTCTCGAGGAAAGGCTGCTTCGCCGTGGGCATGAGGTGGTGGAGATACTGGTGGGTGAAAGCTCCTCGCGCACGTTGCCGGGGTACTTCAACCGCACGGTACAGGCTCCAGTGAAACGTTTCATTAGTCCTCGGCTGCTGACTACGGAGTACGGTGGACGCTTCCATCTGGGGCGAAATCTGCTGTACAACCTGCTTTGTGCTCCGGAGTATCTGCGCAGCATGTGCTACATCAATCACCGCATACGTAAGACGAAGGTAGATGCGGTGATCAACTTTCACGAGGTGCTCGCCGGACTGACTTACTTCTTCTTCCGTCCCTCCGTGCCGTATGTGGCTGTGGGACGCGAATATATCTTCCTGCACCGGGATTTTGAGTTTCCTGCAGTGAGCCGTTTTCGACTGTTGATGATGCGGCTATACACCCGTCTCACCAGCCTGCGGGCCCGGAAGCGTCTGGCTCTGTCGTTCCGGAAAATGGAGGCCGATCCGGTGAACAATGTCGCGGTGGTACCTCCGTTGCTCCGCCGGGAAGTGACTTCTCTGTCATCCGAAGCGGGGGATTATCTGCATGGACTTCTGGCCCGGCCTGCCTTTGTGGACGATGTGTTGACTTTCCACCAATCCGAACCTACCGTGCCCATGCAGTTCTTCTGGGATAATCCGGATGCCGGCGAAGTGACACGGGTGGACAAGAACCTGACTTTCTACCAGCCCGACGATACTGCTTTTCTGAATGCGTTGGCCCGCTGTCGCGCCTATGCCGGGGTGGCTGCTTTCGACTTGATTTGTGAAGCAAAGTTCCTGGGGAAACCGATGCTGATGGTACCGGTGCGATGGGAACAGGTGTGCAATGCCTGGGATGCAGAGCGTTCGGGAGCGGGGATTACGGGAACGTCGTTTGCTTTGCGGCCTCTGCTGGACTTTGCCGAGAAATATAGCCCCGACCGGGACTTTGTGTACTGGGTTCGTAGTTGCGAGCGCCGCTTGCTGGGCGAACTGGAAGGTATGCTGGAACAGCCGGTTACAGAAGTTGCATTCAATCTATAGAACCCGCTACGAAAGTCTTTTACGGGCGCTACGCCTTTTTTTGACGGCCGCGACGCCTTTTTTAAAAACCCGTAGCGGCCGTCAAAAAAGGCGTAGCGCCCGTTGAATAGTGCTTGCTAATCTTGGATTTTACTCCCCGTATATCTACTTGATTTCCATCTCCTGGATGAGGTGCGAAGCACCCGCAAACTTATCTATTATAAATAAGGTATAACGGATATCCACACAGGCTGCGCGTTGTGAAGCCGGACGGAAAGCGATATCGCCGGTCAGCCCTTCGTAGTTGCGGTCGAAGGCAGTGCCGATCAGTTCGCCATGGCCGTTGAACACGGGGCTACCGGAGTTACCTCCCGTATTGTCCGTGTCGACAATGAAGCAGATGGGCATCTCGCCATTCTTCATGGCATAGCGTCCGAAGTCTTTGTTGTGGTACAGCTCTTTCAACTTATCGGGGACAACAAATTCCCAGTTGTTCGGATCTTCCTTCTGCATCACCCCTTTCAGCGTGGTATAATATTGGTACACCATGCCATCATATGGCTCGTATGACCGTACCTTACCGTAGGTGAGGCGAAGCGTGGAGTTGGCATCCGGATAGATGGGCTGACCCTGTGCGATCTTCATGTCCATCATGCCCTTCACCCACACCTTGTGGGCAGCATCGTAGTTGCGGTTGGCTTCCTGCATGGCTTGGGCACATTGTATCATGCCACCGGTGATGGAATTCTTAAACACTACCATCCAGTCTTTCTCCAAAGCAACGACCGACGGCTTGCGGACGAACTTGTCGAAGCTAGTACGGTTGCCGAAGATCGACTTCTGGAAACAGGCGTCGATGAAGGCGTCGCTGTTGCCCTTGAACTGTTTGTCGATAACGTTGAAGATGGATATCCGTTGGCTGGCAGGGATGTACTCCATGTAAGTTTTCATCATCTGCCGGGCTACTGCATGTTCCACTTCAGGGAAGGGTATGGACTTGAAGTACCGTTCGCCCGCCTCCTGGAAGTTGTCGATGGCTTTCTGCAGCCGCTCGCCGTTCTTGTCGGATGAATGAGTGCGCAGGGCCGCAATCAACTCATTGACCGAAGGGATAGCCATGAAGTCCATGCCCGTTACCAGGGCTTCGCTGATGGCTTGTTGGTGGTACAGGGCATCGCGCCGTTGGGCTACGATGGATTGTATCTGATCGAATGCCTGTTGGTAGGACGTGTCGTTCATGGCCCGTCCGCGAGCCAGGAGTTGTTCCTGTTGCGCGCGTTTGGTATCGAGTACTTTCAGGCGGATCAGTCCTTCGTTCATACCGATGGCATTCTTCCAGTAGTTGGCTGATGAGGCGTACTTGCTGGCATAGTGGATACGTACGGCGGGATCTTTGAGCATCTCTTCCATCAATACCTCCTGGCGGTCGCCGCGTACGTGATGGCGCATGAAGTTGGTGGTTTCCATCCGTTCCTCTACCTCGTCGGCAATCATGTACCGCCAGTTGCGTCCGGGGAATCCCATGACGATGGCGAAGTCGCCCTCCTCGATGCCGTTGGCGTTGATCACCAGGTGCTTCTTTACTTTCAGAGGCACATTGTCGGGCGAGTAGGTGGCTGGCTTCCCTTCGGTGTCGGCATAGATGCGGAACAGGGAGAAGTCGCCCGTCTGCCGGGGCCACATCCAGTTGTCCGTGTCGGCACCAAACTTACCAATGGACGAGGGGGGAGCGCCTACCATGCGGATGTCGCTGTACACCGTCTTCACGAACAGGTAGTAACGGTTGCCTCCGTAGAAAGCTTTCAGCTCCAGCCGGGTGGCAAAGGTACGCTCTATCTTCTCTTCCTGAGCAAAGCGGTTGGCCACTCTTTCCAGGTAGCTGGGCGACAAATAGTTGACACCCAGCGGGTCATCGTCCTTTTTCAGTTGCTCGACGACATAGTCTGTCACGTCGAGTATGCGGTCGATGAAGGTCACGGTGAGTCCCTTGCAGGGAAGCTCCTGATCGCGGGCCATGGCCCAGAAACCATCGGTGAGGTAGTCGTGCTCCACGCTGCTATGCTGCTGTATAGAGCCGTATCCGCAGTGGTGGTTGGTCAGTACCAGCCCTTCCGAGGAGATCACTTCGCCTGTGCATCCGCTTCCGAAGTGCACCACGGCATCCTTCAGCGAAAGACCGTTGGGCGAGTAGACTTCCTCGATGGGGATCTGCAGCCCCATCTCGCGCATCACGGCAGCGTTCTGGGCCCGCAGGTCGGTGAGCATCCACATGCCCTCGTCGGCAAAGCCGGCGAGGGTGAAGCATGCGCACGTGGTGAGTGTCAGCAGTCGTTTCATTCTATAATGTTCATTTCGTTGATCAGGTGACCGCAACCGCCCAGTTTCTCAAGGATGAACAGCACGTAGCGGATGTCGAGGTTGATACAGCGTTGCAGATCGTCGTCGAAGTTGATGTCGCCGCTCAGTGACTCCCAGTTGCCGTCGAACGCGCAGCCGATAAGTTCGCCACGAGCGTTCAGTACCGGACTTCCGGAGTTACCGCCGGTGATGTCGTTGGTGGAGAGGAAGCAGACGGGCATATCGCCGTTGGGCAGGGCATATCGTCCGTAGTCCTTGTTCTGGATCAGTTCTTTCAGGCGGGCCGGAACCACGAACTCACGATCTTCGGGGTTCTCTTTTTCCAGGATGCCCTGCGTGGTGGTGTAGTATTTGTAGAACACGCCGTCCTTCGGGCTGTATGGCTTCACGCTGCCATAGGTGAGGCGAATGGTGAAGTTGGCATCCGGATAGGACGGGGTGGGGAGTTTCATCTCTTCCAGTCCGCGGATGTAGGTTTTGTGCAGCAGAGCCAGTTTCTCCGACAGGCTGGCCATGTCGGCGCTGAGCAACGCCAGTTTCTCCACGAGGGCGCGGGTATACATGGCAGACAGGTCGTTGTCGATGGCTTTGATAGTAGGTTTCTTGACGAACTTGTCGAAGTTGGCCTGGTTGGCCAGGATCGAGTTGTTGTACATGGCATCGACGAAGGCGTTGTAGTTACCCTTGAACTCCTTCTCGATGAAGGGGTAGATGGCGATTCGTTGTTCGGCCGGGATCAGTTCGGCGTAGAGCGGTAGCAGGGCCTTGGCTACCTTGCGGTCCACTTCATGGTCGTAATCCTTGTCGTGAATCACCGCGTAGGCTTTCTGCAGCGATTCGATGCTGGTCTGTACCAGCGAATCATTCTTTTCCGTCAGGGCTGCTTTCAGCTTATCCAGCAGGTTGAAAGGAGTAGCGAACTCGATGCCGCTGGTGAATACTTCGCGCAGGCAAGTGATCTGGTATTTCAGGGGCGAGGTCTGTGCCACGGCTTCGTCGATCTGGCCGATCACCTGGGCATACCCGGCATTGCCTTGCTTCTTGGCAAATTCGATGAAGCGGGCTTCCTGCTCCGCTTTGGCTTCCAGTACGTGATTGTCCATGATGGCCTTGTTCATACCGATAGAGTTCTTCCAGTAGTTGCTCGATCCGGCATACTTGTTGGCATACTGGATGCGCACTTTGTCGCTGGCGTTCATTTCAGTCTTCAACACCTCCTGGCGGGCACCACGAATGGTGATACGGGGAGCGTTCTCGGCATCCATACGTTCCTGTACTTCCGAAACGGTGAGGTAACGGCTGGTACGTCCGGGGAATCCCATGATCATGGCATAATCGCCCTCCTGTAATCCTTTGATGGAGATGGAGAGGAACTTGGATGTTTTCAATGGTTGGTTGCCGGCACTGTAATCCGCCGGCTCGCCGTTGGCATCGGCATAGATACGGAACATGGAGAAATCGCCCGTGTGGCGCGGCCACATCCAGTTGTCCGTTTCCCCGCCAAACTTACCGATGGACGAGGGAGGAGCGGCCACCATACGTACGTCGGTGTACATCTTGCGGTATATCAGGTAGAACTTGTTGCCGGCATAGAACGGCAATGCTTGCGGGGTGATGCCCTTGCGGTCTTTCAGGTCGCTTTGTTGGTGCAGTTCCTTGGCCAGTTTACCCAGGAAAGCCGCCCCGAACGAGTCGTACTCACTCACTTCGCCCGCTTTCACTTTCTCATTCACCAGGTTGGTGATGTCCTCGATACGTTCGATGAAGGTGAACTGCAATCCTGGAGTGGGGAGCTCCTTGTCCCGGGAAGTAGCCCAGAAACCGTCGGTTAGGTAGTCGTGCTCCACCGAGCTGTGTTGCTGGATAGAAGCATACCCGCAGTGGTGATTGGTCAGGATCAATCCCTCGGCCGAGATGATTTCGCCGGTGCATCCTCCTCCGAAGATACCTACCGCATCCTTCAGCGATACGCCGTTGGGATTGTACAGGTCGGTGGCTTCCAACTTCAATCCTTGTTTTTTCATCATGTCTATGGAGTGTTGTTGCTGCATGAGCTGCAGGAGCCACATTCCTTCGTCCGCTTTGGCGGGCATCCATACCAGTGCCACGAGCACTAACAGGTACATTCTCAGTCTATTCATGTGTTTCGTTTATTTAATAGTTACTAATTGTAAACTCTTGTTGCGCAAAAATAGATAAACTCTGTGATATTTCATCGAAAACGGGTCGGATTCTGTGCTTTAATCTGGAAAAGAGTTTTAGAAGGTTTAAATATTAATAAAAAGTTTTCATGAAAACCGAAAGCATTGTACCTTTGCATCAAATACAACGAAAATCTGGAATAATCGTGAACAGACTTTTTCTCTATTTTCTTCTGCTGATGCTTTTTACCTCATGCAGCCGTAGTTATAAGATTACGGGCGAATCTTCCGTTCGCAGCCTGGACGGTCGCATGCTTTATATCAAAATTTTGCAAGATGGAGAGTGGGTAGCCTTGGACTCGGCCGAAGTGATACATGGTGCTTTCACCCTGAAAGGAAAGGTAGACTCGGTGATGATGGCTACGTTGTACATCGATCAGGAGAGCATCATGCCTATGGTGCTGGAGAAGGGAAATACCCGCATCACCATCGAAAATACCCAGTTGAGCGCCCGGGGAACTCCCCTGAACGACGCCTTGTACACTTTTATCGACAAGAAGAACTCCCTTGACATGCAGATCGAAGAACTCGACCGTAAAGAGGCACGTATGGTGATGGATGGAAACAACCTGGCCGATATTCATGCGCAACTCAACAAGGAAGGTGAGGAGCTGGTCACGGAGATGAACCGCTATGTGAAGTCGTTCATTACCGATAACTACGAGAATGTGCTGGGCCCCAGCGTATTCATGATGCTGTGTAGCAGTCTTCCTTATCCCATCATGACCCCCCAGATCGATGATATTCTGAAAGATGCCCCTTATGCGTTCAAGAATAATAAATTGGTGAAAGAATTTATCACCAAGGCCAAAGAAAACAAACAACTCATCGAAGAACACCAACGCTTGCAACAAAACTCACCGAATATGAATTGAGTATCAGGTTTTTTGCTATATTTGCGAGAAACATAGATACAAATGAATATTCGATGCTACACTGTTATTCCCGACCACACGCATGTTCACGCGCAAGTTTGTTGTCTTGCCGGCATTAGCGTCTTCTTGTCGCTCGTCATCCTGGGGCTTGTCATTTATTTTGTCTACAAAACCCGGAAGCACTGGAAGCGCATGCGCGACATAGAGCAAACCATCTCTTCCAACGAAGAAAAGATGGCTGGTTACCGGTTCGAAATCAATAGATACAGATTGTCGCAACTTGAGTCGGACGAATTCCGACAAAAGGTTACCGAACTGAATGGGCGTCTCCTTACGCTCTCGGCTCACAACCAGGCCTTGCAGGAACAACTGAACCAGCTGGGTGCTAAAGAGGAGAGCGAAGAATCTCCTTTGCTTGTCATAAGAAGTTCAAATCCCCTCTCGGAAGATAGCCGGGAAGAATCCTTTCGCCTGATGCTTTCCCTGAAAAAGGGAGCTAAACGCGAATTGACACCCGAAGAATGGAGCCAATTGTCCGACTTGGTCAACTTCCTGTACGATGATTTCCTGACACGCCTGCACGAAGTCCATCCGGCCCTGACTGCACACGACCTTCGAATCTGCTGTCTACTTAAAATATCCCTGTCTCACGAAGACATTGCCCGGATATTTTCCACCACTACCGACTCCCTTACCCGTGCGAAAGGCCGTCTTAAAAAACGACTTAATTCATCAGAGTATTTAAATTTAGATGGTTTTGTAAGCAACTTTTGATAAGCTGAAAAATACAACTGTCCGGGTGAATAATGCAACTGTTTTTTTATTTATTTGATTAATAGGGTTTTATGTTTTTGTATTCTCTGAAAAATGTCCGGGTACTTTTTTTGGAGTTTGTATTTATAACCCATAACTTTGTAAAACTGAAAAGCTTCTATTCGTAAGTAATAAAGCCTAATCAGTGATGAAAGTACTAAGCTTGACTATAAAATCTATTGATACAATTGATACGGATTAATAGAAACTTGGTTTAGGGGACGTGGGGTGCGTGAGCATACCACGTTTTTTTATGCTTTTACAATCTCTGGTTGTGGACAAAATTCTCAGTAAATCCATGTGTTAAGCTGAATCACTCACAGGTTTTTATTTTAGTCCTCCACCTCTTCCAACTCCTTCGAAACCCTTTATACATCTCCACGCTATAATTTCCTGTGTGTGTTTTTTGCCAAACAAGTTAATTTATTTCCAAGTAAAAAAAGAATACGGATTGACATTCCCTTTCTACCTGTTCGAACGTACAGCCTTATGTGCCTTACAGATATCTGTAGCCATACCGCTCGAAGGTTTAGAACCTAAGGGTCGAAGGTTTTAAACCTAACCCCCGAAGGTTTTAAACCTTCGACCCTTAGGTTCTAAACCTTCGGAGCCCATGTCGCTGGAAAAGGGAAAATAGATATTCAAGAGAATTTACAAATATGAAAAAGGCATTTCATAAAAACTAATTAGTATCGCATTTACAACTTAAATGGCGACCTTGCTGTAACATGGGGGAATCTCCCGCATTTCTGATGTCTGCTTATCGGTAAAATAGGTCGAATTTTGGATAAACGGCAAATCTGGATTATTTTTTTTTGTCTATGTAGTACCCCCTTCAAAAGTGCTTCTCGAGAGCTTCTCTTGTAATGAAATCTTTAATTGCCTGATAACTAGACGATTAATTGTCTATGTGGGTTTCTTGCTTTTTGTTTTTTTATTCCTGAACTTTATGCCACAAATATTTAGTAAAGCCTTCATGAAACACAAAACAGAGAAGCATATGAGAAACATTTTCCTTCAAACAGTTATCTGGTTCATCAGCCTATGTGCTTTTGGCCAATCGGCGAACGACAAGAACATTCTGCAGATCTATCCTCCCAACGCCTACTCCCTGGCCAGGTATGGGGATATCCCTGTGGACTATTCCACCGGAGTCCCTGATATCAGTATTCCTTTGATGTCTATATCCGATAAAGACATAACCGTCAATGTGTCTTTATCGTATCATGCACGCGGGATCAAAGTAGACCAGGAAGCCAACTGGGTAGGACTGGGCTGGACCTTGAACGCGGGCGGGGTTATTACCCGGGAGATCCGGGGTAAAGCCGATGCACCCGGGCAGGTAAGACCGATTATCGAAGACTTTGTTCCGGACAATTCGAGCACGGCGAACTATAACAGATCCCTT
>JAVBVI010000136.1:0-25823 GCA_031554505.1 Bacteroides sp.
CAACAAACGCCTGATCGTCGGTGCGGGTATCAACTCACGCGACCATAAGGAACGCGTTCCGGCTCTGCTCGAAGCTGGTGCGGACGTACTCTGTATCGACTCGTCCGACGGTTTCTCTGTTTGGCAGAAGGAAACATTGGACTATATCAAGGCTACTTACGGCGACAAAGTGACAGTGGGAGCCGGTAATGTGGTCGATAGAGACGGATTCATGTACCTGGCCGAAGACGGTGCCGACTTTATCAAAGTAGGTGTAGGCGGTGGTTCTATCTGTATCACCCGTGAACAGAAAGGTATCGGTCGCGGACAAGCTACAGCGCTGATCGAAGTGGCTGCTGCCCGTGACGAATATTTTGAGAAGACCGGCGAATACATTCCGATCTGTTCGGACGGAGGTATCGTGCAGGACTATCACATGGTGTTGGCCATGGCCATGGGTGCCGACTTCCTGATGATGGGACGTTACTTTGCCCGTTTCGATGAGAGCCCCACACGCAAACTGCTGCTGGGTGGTAACTACGTGAAAGAGTACTGGGGAGAAGGTTCCAACCGTGCACGCAACTGGCAACGCTACGATATGGGCGGCAGTGAAACGCTGAAGTTCGAAGAAGGCGTGGATAGCTACGTACCTTATGCCGGTAAGCTGAAGGACAATATGGAAATTACGCTCGGCAAGATCAAGGCTACCATGTGCAGCTGCGGCGTCACTGACCTGGATCAGCTGAAAGCCAATGCCAAGATTACTCTTGTATCGGCTACCAGTATTGTCGAAGGCGGTGCACACGACGTGATTGTGAAAGAAGCCCGATAAGCTTCTATACATTATAATCTATAAAAGGACTATCATCCGGTGAACGCGTGATAGTCCTTTTTTTGTAACCTACTTTATGACACAGACCATCTACTATTGGCTGGCAGCCCTGTTCTTGCTGATCAACCTCATCACTTTCGTTCTTTTCGGCATGGACAAACGCAAATCCCGGAAAGGAAAATGGCGTGTGCCCGAACTCACACTGCTGCTTTGGTGCTTCTTTGGAGGCGCTTTGGGAGGATTTCTGGGCATGAGAGTGTTCCGGCATAAGACAAAGCACTGGAAATTCCGGATACTCGTCCCGCTGTTTTTGTTGCTGCATGTTCTTGCAGTAGGCTATTGGCTGTATTTATAGGACTTCTCCGCAGCATAAACCGAGAATACTGTCGGCAAAATCGGGGTATGTCAGAAACTAATTCTATTTTGGCATAGAACTATTTTCTGGTATGCCTTTTTTTATTCATTCCGTGGAACAAATAAATTTTTGGCTATTGAAAAATAGATTTTAGGTAATCAGGAAATAAGTTTTAGGCAACGGGGGAATAGATTTATACTTACCCTTTCTTCGATTTCCGGTACTCCCGGGGCGATATTCCCATCAGCTTACTGAACAGCCGCGAAAAATAGTAGGTATCCTCAATACCTATCTTATAGCAAATCTGATTGATTTTCATATCTGTAGAGTCGAGCATGAGGCAGGCCTCCTGTATCTTCAGCAGATTGGTGTAGGCCAGCGGACTGTGTCCGGTCTTCTTCTTGAACAGCATGGAGAAGTGCGACGACGAATAGCCGATGTGGCTAGCTATGTCCTGCAACGTGATCTGTTTCTCCAGGTTCTCCTTTATATAGTGTATAGCCACCTCAACAATGTTATCATCCACGACCTCACTGCTAGTTGCCTGGCGGTACTGCTGAATGTAGCGCAACGATCCCAGGTAATAATGAAACAGCGAAGATACATAGTGCAGATTTTCGTTGCTATACCCATTCTTCAAAGTATTGAATATCTCTTCAAATAGATTAATGCGAGTACTGATGCGCGAGTGAATTTCTGGTTTGATATCCATGGGATGCAGGACGTCTTTGGCATAATGGGAAGCAAGTTCTCCTTTGAAGTGAATCCAGTAGATGGTCCAGGGATTCGATTTATCGGAAGCGTACGCATGTGGAAGCCCGGCCGGAAGAATGAAATACTGGTTGGCCGAAACAGAGTATTCCTGTTGGCCGATGCGGTAATGCCCCGCTCCGTCGATGCAATAGATGAATACATATTGGTTGATCGGCTCTTTCCGTTCACGGAAATGATGCTTCGCTTTGGGGTAATAGCCGATGTCTGTAATGTGAAGCATGGAAGTCAACGGGCTTTCTTCCATCAACCTGACGATGACGATGGGAAGTACCAAAGCCCGTTCGCCACTGAATCCTTCTTTCAGTTTAATCATGTAAGTAGAAAATAAAGGTTACCAGGCAAATATAGTACATTGTTTGTAACTAACCATGGGTATAATATGATTTGCGATAATTTTTGCGAATCAGTTAACGTAAGATTGTCCATCTTTTCTGCGTGAGTTTCTATTTTTTACCTTCTTTATCCGCCCTATCTTTGCCGTATCAAAATTAATTTCTAATCGTATGAAAAATTACAATAAAACATTTGTCTATTTCATCTGCCTGGTCTCGGCTATGGGCGGACTACTCTTCGGATACGACTGGGTCGTTATCGGAGGTGCCAAACCATTCTACGAACTTTATTTCGGTATTGCCGATTCGCCCACTATGCAAGGGTTGGCTATGAGTGTGGCGCTGCTGGGTTGTCTCATTGGAGCCATGATAACCGGTACGATGGCCGACCGCTACGGGCGTAAACCATTGTTGCTGATTTCAGCTTTTATCTTTCTGTCGTCCGCGTATGCTACCGGAGCTTTCTCTGATTTCAATTGGTTCCTGGCTGCCCGTTTTCTGGGAGGTATAGGCATTGGTATTGCATCCGGGCTTTCGCCGATGTATATAGCCGAGGTAGCACCGACTGCCATTCGCGGAAAACTGGTTTCACTGAATCAGCTCACCATCGTATTGGGTATTCTGGGCGCGCAGATCACCAACTGGCAGATAGCCGACCCGATTCCTGCCGGTTACGCCGCCGCCGATATCTGTGCTTCGTGGAATGGGCAGATGGGATGGCGCTGGATGTTCTGGGGAGCGGCTTTCCCCGCGGCAGTTTTCCTGTTACTGGCCTGCTTTATTCCCGAAAGCCCCCGTTGGTTGGCTGTGAAAGGCAAAAGCGAACGGGCGAAGAGTGTACTCACCAAAATAGGGGGGCAAGCGTATGCTCAGCAAGAACTTGCATTGGTGGAAGAATCCAATGCCCGGAAGTCAGAAAGCGGACTGAAGGTCTTGTTCAGTCGTCCATTCCGTAAAGTGCTTGTTTTCGGTATTGTCATAGCCGTGTTCCAGCAGTGGTGCGGAACGAATGTCATCTTCAACTATGCGCAGGAGATCTTCCAGTCGGCCGGCTATTCTTTGGGCGATGTACTCTTTAATATTGTTGTGACGGGTGTGGCCAATGTGATCTTCACCTTCGTGGCTATCTATACGGTCGATAAGTTGGGCCGTCGTGCTCTGATGTTGTTCGGCGCCGGAGGATTGGCAGGTATCTACCTCATACTCGGAACCTGTTACTATTTTCAGGTGAGTGGTTTCTTTATGGTGGTGCTGGTAGTAATGGCTATTGCCTGCTACGCCATGTCGTTGGGTCCCGTCACCTGGGTTTTGCTTTCGGAAATATTCCCCAACCGGGTACGCGGGGTAGCCATGGCAACTGCAACGTTTGCCCTGTGGGTAGGAAGTTTCACGTTGACGTATACATTCCCTTTGCTGAATACGTTTCTCGGCAGTAGCGGTACCTTCTGGATTTACTCCGTGATTTGTGGCGTCGGTTACCTGTTCTTCCTTCGCGCTTTGCCCGAGACCAAAGGAAAATCACTCGAAACATTGGAAAAAGAATTAATCAAAGAATAATAGTTAGTTATCATGGTAAAAGCATGGAAAGAGAAGGTTGTGATTCCTACGTACGAAGTAGGCAAGCCTGAAAAAAATCCTATCTTCTTAGAGAAGCGTGTGTATCAAGGCAGTAGCGGTGTGGTCTATCCATATCCTGTCATTGAATCTATCTCTGACAAGAAAACGGATAAAACATACGAAGCTGTATATATAGAGAACGAATATATCAAAGTGATGATCCTGCCCGAACTTGGTGGACGTGTACAGATGGCCTATGACAAGATCAAGCAACGGCACTTCATCTATTATAACCACGTTATCAAGCCTGCGTTGGTAGGTCTGACCGGCCCGTGGATTTCCGGCGGAATCGAGTTCAACTGGCCTCAACACCACCGTCCCAGTACGTATATGCCTGTTGATACCACCATTGAAGAGAATGCCGATGGTAGCATCACCGTATGGGTGAACGAGATGGAGCGCATGTTCCACCAAAAAGGGATGGCAGGTTTCACCCTCCGTCCGGGACATGCGTTCTTGGAAATCAAGGGTGTACTCTATAACCGCACCGATGTACCGCAGACGTTCCTGTGGTGGGCCAACCCTGCCGTAGCGGTGAACGATTACTACCAAAGCGTATTCCCGCCCGATATCAACGCTGTGTTCGATCATGGTAAACGGGCAGTATCCGGCTTCCCGATTGCTACCGGTACCTATTATAAGATGGACTACTCGGCAGGGGTGGACATTTCGAATTACAAGAACATAAAGGTTCCTACGTCGTACATGGCTGTCAACTCGCAATACAACTTCGAAGGCGGTTATGAGAACGACACTCAGGCCGGTATGCTTCATGTGGCCAATCACCACATCTCTCCGGGTAAGAAGCAATGGACCTGGGGCGATGGTGACTTCGGCCGCGCCTGGGACCGGAATCTGACCGACGAAGACGGCCCGTACATCGAACTGATGGCCGGTGTATATACCGAAAACCAACCGGATTTCACCTGGCTGCAACCCTACGAGGAAAAGAGCTTCGTGCAATACTTCCTGCCGTACCGTGAACTGGGTATCGTGAAGAATGCCAGCCGGGACTTGTTGATGAACATTGAGCCCGAAGGCACAGACAGCGTACGCCTGAAAATATTCGCTACTTCCTATCAAAAGGTGAATGTACTCCTGAAAGGCGAAAGCAAGGTTTATTACAGCAAAGAAGTGACCATCACCCCGGAAGAACTTCTGGACGAAATCATCTACGTAGCCGGAGAAGCATTCGGCCAACTAACGCTGCAAATCACCGCCAACGGTAAAGAACTCCTGTACTGGCAAGCCGAACCGGACGAAGTGAAACCGATTCCCGATGCAGCCGAAGCAGCCCTGTTGCCCGAAGAAATCAAAACCACCGAGCAACTGTATCTCACAGGCTTGCACCTGGAACAATACAGACATGCCACTTATAACCCGGTTGATTATTACGAAGAAGCCCTTCGTCGCGACCCGATCGACGTGCGCAGTAACAACGCCCTCGGTCTGTGGTATATCCGTAAAGGCCGTTTCTGCAAGGCCGAACAATACTTGCTTACAGCAGTGAAGACCCTGCAAAAGCGCAACCCGAATCCGTACGATGGCGAACCCCTGTACAACCTCGGACTGACATTGAAATATCAAGGCCGTTACAACGAAGCGTATGACCGTTTCTACAAGGCATGCTGGAATGCGGCCTGGCAGGATGCAGGTTATTTCGGTTGTGCACAGATCTCTACTCTGCAAGGTCGTCTGGAAGATGCATTGGAAGAGGTCGACCGCTCGCTGATCCGCAACTGGCATAACCACAAAGCCCGCGCCTTGAAGGCAGCCATCCTTCGCCGGATGGATCAGAAGGAGTGTGCACTATCGTTGATAGAAGACTCACTGGTTATCGATATGTTTAACTTCGGTTGCCGCTACGAAAAGTATCTGCTGTCAAATGCTTCCGCAGACCTCGCCGTACTGAAAGAACTCATGCGTGGTGAACCGCATAATTACGATGAAATAGCCTTGGACTACTGTGCGGCAGGGTGCTGGGCAGAAGCTGCTTCCTTATGGAACATTGCCATCGCCGAAAGAGCAGTTACCCCGATGACTTATTATTACTTAGGCTGGTGCCTGGTACAAGGTGGTATGGCCGGTGCGGAACAAGTCTTTGCCGAAGCTACTAAAGCCTGTCCCGACTACTGCTTCCCCAATCGTCTGGAAGCTATCCTTGCCCTGCAATGCGCTCTGGCAATGAACCCCGACGATGCCAAAGCATCGTACTATTTGGGCAACCTGTACTATGACAAACGTCAGTATGACCTGGCTTTGGAAGCCTGGGAAGCCTCAGCAAAGAAAGACGATCAGTTCCCGACGGTATGGCGCAATCTCGCTTTAGCTTATTTCAATAAGAAGAACGACGAAGCCACCACCATCGAATACATGGAGCGTGCTTTCCGTCTCGATACCACCGATGCACGCATCCTGATGGAACTCGACCAACTCTACAAGCGCATCCGTCGTCCGCATGCCGAGCGTTTGGCCTTCCTGCAACAGTATCCCGCACTGATCGCCCAGCGTGACGACCTTGTGCTGGAAGAAATCACCCTGCTCAACCAGGTGGGTGCCTGCCAGAAAGCCAAGGCGTTGCTCGACGCTCACATCTTCCACCCGTGGGAGGGAGGTGAAGGAAAGGTTCCCGGACAGTATCAGTTTGCCCGCGTGGAACTTGCCAAGCAAGCATTGGCTGCCAACCAATACGCCGAAGCCATCCCCTTGCTGGAAGAGTGCCTGGAATACCCCTACCATCTGGGCGAAGGCAAACTGCACGGAGCACAAGAGAACGACTTCTACTACTTCCTGGGCTGTGCTTACGAAGGACTGGGCGATCAGGAACAAGCAGCCAAGCATTGGGAACAAGCCACTTTAGGTCCCACTGAACCCGCCGCTGCCCTCTATTATAACGACGCCCAGCCCGACAAGATATTCTATCAAGGCTTGGCACTGCAGAAACTTGGGCGTATGGACGAAGCCAACGGACGTTTCCACCGCTTGACCTCTTACGGCGAAAAGCACCTGTTCGACGAAACAAAGATGGACTATTTCGCCGTATCCCTGCCCGATTTATTAATCTGGGACGACGACTTGAACACACGCAATGAAATACATTGTAAATACATGATGGCATTAGGTTACCGGGGATTGAACCAACCGGAGAAATCCAACCGGTTATTGATTGAGGTAGAAAGATTGGATAGTAATCATCAGGGCATTCAGGCTCTCCGTAGCCTGATAGGATAGAGATTGGCTCTGTGGCGGTATTCCGGGTTCCGCCACAGGAAATCTCTCTAATAACTTTTAAATGGAATAATATGGAAAATAAGAGAAACAAATTAATCATGACCATTCGGCTTCTGTCCGTCGGTTGCTTGCTGGCAGGCTTTGCCTACGGCTGTTCGGATAGCGGCCCAGAACCGATGGTAGACCCCACGCCGCCCGTAGTTATCAGGCAGATACCCAATGGTGGTTTCGAGGAAGGCTTCCAAGGCTGGACCATTGCCGGAGATAACGATGCGGTGAAGGTCGTAACAGGCGGATGTGAAGGAGCCAGCGCGCTGCTTTGCGAATCCGCAGCTCCCTGTCAAGTGTCCGTCAGCCAGACCGTCGAGGGACTGGAAGATGGCCTCTACGACCTTGAATTCTATTACAAGAACAGTGGTGGACAGACTGCCAGCTACGTAGCTGTCGGTACCACTACCGATAGCCGGAAGATGACTTCCTTGCAAGCCTCGGCTTATACTTGGACGCGTTCTTATGTACGTGGCATTCAGGTGGCGGGAGGGAAATGTACCGTCAGCATTCAGTACGAATCGGAGCGGGAAGCTTGGAGCCGCCTGGACCGGTTGAACCTGATCCAAACAGAAAAAGAGTTTAATCTGCTGAAAGGAGGCGATATCTCCCAACTGAGCTACATCGAAAAGATGGGTGGCAAGTTCTACGAGAACGGTCAGGAAAAAGACTGCATCGAAATTTTGAAAGACAACGGCTGGAACATCGTACGTCTACGCCTGTACAATGATCCGGGTAATGCGGATCACAGCCCGTCCAACCGCCTGCCGAAGGGCGTTCAGGATGCCGAAGATGTGCTGAAACTGGCCAAACGGGCCAAACAAGCCGGTATGCAGATACAACTTACGTTCCACTATAGTGATTATTGGACCAATCCGGGTACCCAATATAAACCACATGCATGGGAAGGGCTGAATTATGACAACCTGAAGAAAGCCTTGTATGATTTTACCTTCGACTTTATGAACCGCATGAAAGCACAGGGAACTACACCGGAGTTCGTATCCGTAGGCAACGAAACCAATGCCGGCCTGCTGTTTCCCGATGCCAACTATGAGCACTATGACCGGGCAGCCGAACTCTTTAGCACAGGCTACGATGCCGTGAAAGCCGTTTCGCCCGATACGAAAGTGATTATCCACCTGTCGAACTGCGGCGATAAGAGTCTGTACTCCTATTTCTTCGGCGAAATGGCCAAGTTCGGTGCCAAATATGACATCATCGGCACTTCCTACTACCCGTTCTGGACAGGAAAGACAGCCGGTGAAATGCGGGAATGGGCCAACTACATTGCTCAAAAGTTCGACAAGGACATCCTGATCATGGAAACCGGATACAACTGGAATCCTACCTTGCCCAGCGGCTATCCCGGACAGTTGAGCGACAATGGTCCCTATAACTCTATCTACTCTTCGTCTCCGTTGGGACAGAAAAACTTTATGCTCGAACTCTTTAATGAGATGAAGAAAGTGAACGATGGCCGGGTACTCGGTTGCCTGTACTGGGACCCCGTTTTCATTGAAGTACCCGGAGTGGGATGGGAACTGGGAGCCGAAAATCTCGTGAGCAACACCACTCTGTTCGATTTCTCAGGAAACCGTTTGGAAGTACTCGATACCTTTAAATATAACAATTAAAATTGATGGTTATGAAGAACATACGATTTAATATTTATCTGCTGCTGGTCATGCTCTTCCTGGCTACTGCCTGCGACGAGCAACATGACGATGTGCGTCCCGGTCTGTACACAGCCAAGGAACAGATCGAAACCTTTCCCGGTGATACGGTACTCGTATCGGGACAGGTATCCAACTATGTAGGCTTATCTTCCATAACACTGGCCTGTGAAAAGTGGAGCATCGAGAAGGTCTATGACCTGACCGCTCACAAAACAGTGGTGTTCAACTATGATTACCAAATGATAGTCCCCAAAACGGCTACGTTCGACCAGGAACTGCTGGTGACCGTTCGGGACAAGAACGGCTTGGAAACGAAGAAGATCGTGGTACTGTCGTTCCTGCCCGATACGAAAAGTCCGGTAGTGACTCTGGGCATCTCTTCGCAAGTCAGCGTGAATTTCGATACTTCTACCGAAAGCGGACTCTGGCACCTGAATATGAAGTTCAGCGACGACCGTGAACTGAAACAAGCGCGTGTACAAATACCAGATGCTGGCATAGATCATATTTACCCGATGAGTGGCCGTAATGGTACCTTGAACCAGACCATTGAGTTTACTGCCCCCGGTTCTTTCCCGGTAACGATTACTATAGAAGATGCCAGCGGCAACGAAGCCGTGGTTCAGACGGAAGTCGTGGTGATGTTCACCGAGGACGAAGATCCCATTCAGGACTATGCACAGATGTACGTGGTCAATGCTGCCGAGAATGTCGACGACTATGTGAACGGCTACTACCGCTACATGGACCGCAAGGGTGCCTACCAATACGAAGGCAAATTCTATGCTCCGGCGGATAACACACCGGTTTACTTCGTTCCCACCAAGTCGATGAGTGGTGACCTGTATGGTGTCAGTCCGTATGTCAGCAGTAAGCTGATGAACAAGAACGGCTATGTAGTGCCCGTTACGTTGCCTAAGAAAGGCTACTATGGCATTTGGCTCGATCTGAATGCGCATACCTATAGCATATGGACTCTCGAAGCACCTGCCGGAGCTTATACCGGAGCATTGGGTGTATCGGGAACTGGATTCACCATTGGCGACTGGGCATTACCTGCCGAAAATATGAATAAGGTAGGCAATGGCTACCAATACGAATATGAAATGGAACTGGTCGCCGGTTACTCAGGCAGCGTTCAGTACTACTTCTACAGTCCCGACTGGGCACACATCTTCCGGGCCGACGCCGATGGAAACTGGTGGTTCGAATCTGCATCAGGAGCTTGCGTCACCTTCCAGACCACGTATGCGGGCAAGGTGAAGATCTCCTTCGACACGGCTTATCCGTGGGGCACCATGAAGAAAGTTACACAATAAAACGAATCAGGTATGAAAAATATAGATAGAATAAGCAAACGGGTGGGCCTCTTCATGGCCCTCCTGCTGGTGGCAGCCGTTTCCGTGATGGCGCAAACCATTCAGGTGAAAGGTGTGGTGAAAGACAGAACCGGCGAAAGCATCATCGGCGCCAGCGTCATGGTGAAAGGTACCGCAAACGGTACGATTACCGATATCAGCGGTAACTTCATCCTCTCCGGCATTCAGGCCGACGCTCTGATCACTGTATCGTACATCGGCTACATGACACAAGAAAAGAAAGCAGCTTCTACGCTGGAATTCATTCTGTCGGAAGATACCAAAACGCTGGACGAAGTAGTAGTCATCGGTTACGGTACCACGAAGAAGACCAACATCTCCGGAGCTGTATCTACGGTGAAAACAGATGAACTTCCTAAGGCCGCCGCCGCTTCCGTGGGAGCTATGCTTCGGGGACGTTCTTCGGGTATGAACATCACAGCCAACAGTGCTTCTCCGGGTGCTTCCATGAATATCTCCATCCGTGGCGGTCTCTCCGGGCAGAAACCTCTCATCGTGATCGATGGAGTACCGCAACTTCAGACAAAGACCGTGACTTCCGGTACTTCATACAGCGGTGCCGACAAGGACAATGCGCTGATGAACCTCAATCCGGACGACATCGAAACCATCAACATCCTGAAAGATGCCTCGGCTGCATCCATCTATGGTAGCGATGCGTCGGGCGGTGTGATCCTGATTACCACCAAACGGGGCAAAAGTTCCAAACCGGAGATCAGCTACTCGGGTAGTACGGCCTTCCAATACATCAAGGATGCTCCTGATTTCATGAAAGCACGCGACTTCATGATCGAACAAAACAAGGTGTTCGACGAATTGGGGCGTGGTGACGAGAAGAAGTTTACCCAAAGCCAGATCGATAACTACGTGGGCGACGGAACAAACTGGATGAAGGAAGTGACCCGCACAGGTATCGTCAATGAACACAACCTGAGTGTGAACGGTGGTTCCGAGAAGACCCGCTACCTTTTCTCTACAGGTCTGTACGATCACAAAGGTATTGCCAAGAACAACGATATGAACCGCATCACGGGACGTATCAACCTCGACCAGGATTTCGGAAGAAACTTCAAGGCAGGTGTCAATACTTCGTTTTCGCAGATCAAGTATCACGATGTACCATTGGGCAATTCCCGTCAGGACAATTCTGCACTGATCTATTCGGCTATGACATTCATTCCGGTGGTTCCTGTGTACGACGAGAACGGCAAATACGCCGATAACTTTGTCCGTCCGAATATCTATCCCAACCCCGTGTCCCTGCTCGACATTACCGATGAAACCATCAGTCGTGACCTTTTCCTCAGTGGATACCTGGAATACAAGCCTATCAAAGACTTGACCATCCGTGCTACGGGTGGTGTGGATATGAAAGATACCCAAGCCGACCAATACATTCCGACCTCTACCCGGAAGGGCTATAGTCTGAACGGACAGGCTTCGAAACAGAACTCAAAGGCACAGATGAATCTGATCAACGTAGTAGCCACCTATGCCAAGTCTTTTGCTGATAAGCACGACCTGAGTGTGATGGCCGGATGGGAGTACAAGAAGAACTCTTGGAACGGCATGGGCATCGTGGCTTCCAACTTCCCCACCGACGGTTCGTTGATGAACAACATCGGCACCAGTGAACAGGAGAATCCCAACATCTGGTCCAGCAAGGGCAGCAATGAGATGGCGTCCTACATCGGGCGTGTTAACTACTCGCTGCTCCAGCGTTACATACTCACACTGAACCTGCGTGTCGATGGAAGTTCCAACTTCTCGGAGAAGCATCAGTGGGGGTATTTCCCCGGCGCTTCAGTGGCCTGGCGCCTGAACGAAGAAAGCTGGTTGAGAAACGTAGATTGGCTGAGCAACCTGAAACTGCGCGCCGGTTACGGACAGACCGGTAATGCCGGCAACCTGACAGGTATCAATACCACTTTCGGCGTGAGCCGTGGCTCGTATGTTATGGACGGTAGTCTGGTCAACGGTATCTCCCTCACTAAAATCGGTAATCCCAACCTCAAGTGGGAAACGCTTACCGACATCAACGTGGGGCTCGACTTTGGATTCTGGCGCGACCGTCTCTCGGGTAGCATTGATGTCTATCAGCGTACCCGCAAGGATGTCATCGTTTCCAAACGACTCATGTCCTATCAGGAAATCAGCACCATCGACTACAACTCGGCTACGGAGTATCAGGCACGGGGCATTGACTTCGGCATTCACAGCGTGAACATCGTGAACAAAAACTTCGAGTGGAGCACCGATATCAACATCTCTTACTATCGCAACCGCACTACCAAGCGCGATCCGGATTTCATTCCGGAACCCTATCAGAAGTATGTGGAAGATTGGGGTAACATCTATGGCTATCGCACATCAGGTTTGGTGCAGGATGGCCAGAGCTATACCCACCTGCCATCGTCTAAAGCTGGTGCTATTCTCTACAACGACCTCTACAGCTATAAGCTCGACGCGAATGGAGAGCGTATGCGCGACAACGAAGGACGATACATCCGTGTGGAGGGTGCCGACGGTACGCTCGATGCTGTCGACTTGATTCTGCTGTACAATTCTACTCCCATACCGTTCAGCATCAACAACACCTTCCGCTGGAAGAACTGGGATGCCAACATCTATCTCTATGGTTCGCTCAACGGATGGAAGATGAACGATGTAAAATACCAATCTGTCTATGGTATACAGGATTTGACATATGGCGTCAATGCATTGACCGACGTGAAGAAACGTTGGAGTTATGAGAACCCTACCGGCACGATGCCGGGTGTATCGGAAGCCAACTCAGGTATCAACCCCAACAGCAGCGACTTTTTCTATGAGAAGGCCTGGTACTTGCGCCTGGATAACATTTCACTGGGATATACCTTCCCGACCCAATGGTTTGGCGGATCTGTCAAGTTGGCACGTGCGTACGTGGCAGCCCGCAACATCTGCGTCTTCACCCCTTACAACGGTATGGACCCGGAGACCGGCAATGGCATCGGTGCTTATCCTAACCAGAGTAGCATTGCATTTGGGCTGAATCTTAAATTCTAAAACAAAGGAGGATATAAAATGAAGATATTTAAAAACATCATGATAGGGCTGCTGGCTACAGTAGCTGTGACAGCCTGCACATTGGAGCGTGAGGATTACACCGAAATCTCACCGGAGAACTTTCCCAAAACGGAGAACGACTTGAAATTGGCCGTGAATGCTCTCTGTTACGAGTTTTCCACTGGCTACTGGAATGGCGAAGCGATCTTCGGACCTGACCAGAACGGGTATCAGGTAGTTTCCGACATGACTACCGACTGTCTCTGGAGTTGCTGGGGATGGGGAGCCGACGAGTTGTACTACCAGCAGTGGTTTACCACCATTAGTGGCACTACGCAGAGTCAATGCTATAACGCATTTGCTCACTATCGTTTCCTTTCTAAAGCCCGCAATACCATCCGCCGCATCGAAGCCTCTACGGCACCGGATGCAGCCAAGACGCTCTATGCGGCCGAAACACATGCACTGCGTGGTTGGATGGCACTCTATCTGTATGATATGTTCGGACCTGTGCCTGTGGCAAGCGACGAGGTGCTGGACAATCCGGAAGTATTCGTTTATCTGCCCCGTCTGACCGACGAGGAATATGACGAGATGATGGAAACCGACCTTCGCGCAGCTATCGATGGCCTACCTACGGTGGCCAGTGCCCGTGGACGCATGACAAAGGGTGCCGCCATGATGATACTCATGAAGTATTACCTGATTCGCAGCAACTTCACCGGTGCGGAGAAACTCGCCCGGGAGATGCAGCAGATGGAAGGCGGTGTATACAGCTTGCAGTCGGACTATGCCTATATCTTTTCCAAGACGGGCATCGGCAACAATGAGATTATCCTGCAAGTGCCTTGCAACAGCAGCGCCAACTGGACCACCAATTACATGACTGCCGAGGTGCTACCTGCGGATATGCCTTGGACAGACAAGAGCCAGGGATGGGGCGGCTACGTGATGCCATGGAATTACTACAACACATTTGAGGAAGGCGATGCCCGCCGTAGTCTTATTGTACCTAGCTATACCAACAAAAACGGTCAGCTGATGACCAGCACCACCAGCACGCAACTCTCGTATGGTGCCTTGCCGTTAAAGTATGGCAAAGACCCGGAAATGACAGGTGCCAACAGCGGCATCGACCTAGTGATCTATCGCTATAGCGATGTACTGCTGACCCTTGCCGAGTGTATTGTTCGCAATACGGGTACCGTTTCTACAGAAGCTACCCAGTTGGTAAACCGGGTACGCAACCGCGCTGGTCTTGCCGAACTTACCACCGAGCAGACTGCTTCCAAGGATGTCTTCATGGAGGTACTCCTGGCCGAGCGCGGACATGAATTCTGGTTGGAAGGACTTCGCCGCCAGGACTTGATCCGCTTTGGCAAATATGTGGAGTACGCCAACCTGCGTATTGGTGCAGCCAACGCTTCGGGCAAGAGCTACTTTACTGTAAGTGAAGGTCACAACCGCTTCTGGATACCTCAAAGCTTTATTGACGAGAGCAAGAGTAATATTAAGCAGAACACAGGATATTAATAGGAGGAAGAGAAGACCGCTGTGTAGCTACCGTAGGTAGTTGCGCAGCGGTCTTTCTTTTTATTTGTATGTTATCTGGAAGTAATCCAGCATCGTTTTATAGTCATCCTGTGCGGTGAGACAAGTGTCGAGCAGATAGCCTCTGACGTAATTCCACTCACGCAAACCACGATAATAAAACATCTTTAATTCTTCTGTGATGATAAAAGGTACGAAACCGTTTGCTAGACATTCTTTGAACATAATCAATCGCCCGACACGTCCGTTGCCGTCTTGGAAAGGATGAATCTCCTCGAATCGTTGATGCAGGTCAATGATGTCTTCAAAAGTTTTTCGCGACTTTGTGTTGTATTCCTTCAGCAGAGCTTTCAGCTGGCGATGGGCATCTTCCGGCGGGCAAGTCTCCATGCCGCCCACTTCATTCGGCAGGCGTTTGTAATCACCTACGGCAAACCACTCTTTGCGACTATCCGAAGTCCCGGATTTCAATATGGAATGTAATTCTTTGATAAGCAATTCCGTCACATTCTCTTCAGCCCGGTCGATGATAAGGTCAATGCAACGAAAGTGGTTCGTGGTTTCGATGATGTCGTCCACATTTACACTCTCGTCCGTTACGCCAATCGTGTTCGTCTCGAATATATAACGCGTCTGGTCGTGAGTCAGCCGACTGCCCTCTACGCGATTGGAATTGTAGGTAAGGTCAATTTGTGTGCGATGATAAACCCCACCTTTCATCTTCATTTGCTTCTGCTCACGCAGCGCGATGAGCAAAGGCATGATCTTGGCTTGGGAGGACTTGCGCGAGGGTAACTCCGCATCCTCGGGTATGTTCCAGGTTTTACCCGTGAGGAACGCACCTTCCATCTTTCCAACAGCACAGTAATTACGGGCTGTACGCTCCGAGATTCCGTGCTTTTTGGCAAATTCGCCTACTGAGATATATTTCATACGTAAACGCTATCGGCAAGTTTAATTCCGATTATTGCTCCAAATATAGTATTTTTTGCCGATATCGGCAAAAAATACTATATTTGAATATAAAAACGCCAGGAACAAGCGCAATCCACGTCGGTTACTTATGGAGGCACTCCTGGTCGAGCGCAGGCATGCATCATTGAACATGAAGAAGTTCTGAGTCCTATTGTGTAGTTACAGAACTATTGGCATATAGTTATTCTTTCCTGCCATATTCCTCATTCTGCTACAGAGATTTTTGCGTTTAGGTAAACGCGAAAATCTCTGTAGATAGGGGCAGAAATCTCTGTAACATTGATGAATCGAAAGAAACCATCAAGCAGAACGATGCTTTCGTAATGTATTTATCTCTTCTCGCCATTTCGAAGCCTTGCTGATGTATTCGTCTACTTTCGGATTCATGGTGTTCATATTTCAAACAACTTTTTATTTATTTTGAATTTTCAGAGAAAATAGCTATTCAGGCAAATAATTCTTGGCAAGTTCCATTAGCATATATTCTAATTTTGATAGCCCCAAGATATGGTTTATTCGTTTTTGTGTTTTTCAAATAATTCATAGACACTATTTCGGTTACTCTCCGGAAGAGTGTACCATATATTCGCAAGTTTAGTGCGGCCGCTTTCTTTCCAGATCATCAGCCAATCGCTTTCCTCTGCCGTTTTATCTGTGTAATAAAGAACGACGGTATAATCGGGCGCCTGCATCTTTATCATAATGCCGCTTTCGTTCAATGCTGTATCATATACTGCTTCCTTTAAATACTCCGCTAATGGCTTGCAGTCGGCCATGTCCATCCGGAAAGGCTGTCCATCGTTGGGAACAAAAAGCATGGAATCTATCGCCTCAGGATTAATGACTATGCTCAAACTGTCGGTGATAACAGCCACTGTATCAGCGGAAACCTCCGAGGTTGATTTCTTAAGATTGCAGGATGTAAACAGGACTGCTCCTATCAATAAGCAAGGAAATAAGGATAAGATAATTTTCTTCATACGTTTCTTCATTTATTTATGATGCGCAAAGGTACGATTTAATTTCTGTTTTGCCTTTTTTATTAGTCGCGCAGTATAAATTTATTCGTTGCACCGCGGTTAAACGAAAAGGACATCCAGGTTAAATGCAAGGGATATCACGATGAAACGAAAGGGACATCGCGGTGGAACGAATAAAATTATGCCTATTGGAAAATAGATTTTGGCAGCCCGGGCGATAGATATATACTAATCGGAATTTAGTTTTCTTCATGCAGCAGAATCACCCCATTCATGTAGGAGATATTGTATGGCTATTCGGCCGGTTTTTTATGAGCGAACATGTCTTTCCTATACTTCTGTGGCGAAACATGCATCACCTTCTTGAACAACCGGGAGAAATAGTAATTGTCCTGAATACCTATCTTATAACTTATCTGGTTGATTCTCATATTCGTTTGATCCAGCAACTCACAAGCTCTCTCTATTTTCAACCGGTTGAAGTAATCATTGGGCGACATGCCTGTTTTCTCCTTAAAAACCTGACAGAAATGAGAAGAAGAATACCCGATAAAGCGGGCTACATCGCTCATCGATACTCTTTTCTCCATGTTTTCCTTCATATAGAGAATGGCTGTTTCCACCAGGTCGTCTTTGTTGGACTCGTGCATCCGCGCGTTGACAAACTGTTCCATATATTTAATAGTTCCCAGGAAATGATACAGTACCGTAGTGGCATAATGCAGGTTTTGTTTGCTGTAGCCGTGCTGCATGGTGGTGAGAATCTCCTCGAACAGGGATATCCGTTCATTTGTCCGGGAGTCTATCTTTATTTTAATATCAATAGGTTTGTTAAGCCCTTGTGCAAAATAGTCGGCAAGGTTCCCTTTGAAATGTAGCCAGTAAATGGTCCATGGTTGCTTGTCGTCGGCCGTATAAGAGTGGGGTGCGTGGGCGGGTAGTACAATGAGTTGTTCACAGTGAAGTGTCCACTCCGAATGACCTACCTGGATATAGCCGGTTCCCTCGATGCAATAGATCAGAATGTACTGGTCGATCGTCTCCGTGCGTTCGCGGTAGTGATTGTGCGCGTTGGGATAGTAACCGATCATGGTGATGTGCAAGGGAAGTGTTACAGGGTCTTTCTCCATCTGCTGAATAACTGCAGAGGGCAGGAAAATGGAACGTTCGCCATGGAAACCTTCCTTCTTTCGTAAATGTGGGTTTTTCATAAGTCTGATTGCTTATCTGCAAAATAATCCATTCTTTTTCAAATAAACAAATGAATGTTATTCTTTTCTATCATAGGTTATTACATTTTGTTTCATTGGTAAACGGTTATGGCCGGTTTTGTTTCAATCTGTCTAAATTTAGTCCATTGTTTTGAAATGAATATCCATTGTATTTGTCTGCGCAAGGCACTAATTTTGTACAATCTTATTTAATCTTTTACATCATGAACGACATTAAGTATAATTTCAGGTTCTTGATCCTGATTTCGCTGACTACCGCTATGGGTGGTCTCTTGTTTGGGTACGATATTTCTGTCATTTCAGGAACCATCCCTTTCATCACCGAATATTTCTTTCTGGACGAATATAGCAAAGGATTTGTGGTGAGCAGTCTTTACATTGGTTGCATGGCGGGTGTACTGTTTGCCGGGCGGTTCAGCGATAAATACGGCAGGCGCAATATCTTGATATTATCGGCTTTATTGCTTGCTTTTTCATCGGTGGCTTCCGCTTTGTCCACTCAGTTGGCGGCTTTCTTTATCTATCGCGTCATTGGCGGACTGGGTGTCGGGATGGCATCCATTTTGTCGCCCATGTACATTGCCGAGGTAGCTCCGGAGAAGCATCGGGGCGCTTTCGTGACGATCAATCAGTTGACCATAGTGATCGGTATGCTGCTAGCCTACCTTATTAATTATCTGTTGTTGCGGTTTGGCGAAGATAGCTGGCGGTATATGTTGGGTGCTATGGGAATACCCTCCCTGCTCTTCTTTCTGGGTATGCTTTTCGTTCCCGAAAGTCCCCGATGGCTGTTGCGCAACGGACAAACCGAGAAGGCCGATTCCATTTTTTACCGGATAGGAGGCGAACGCTTTGTGCAGCAGATGAGGGATTCGTTGACCGGCGAACCTGCGGCAACGGAAAAGCAACATGGAATATGGGCATCGGTCAAGAAAGTGAAACGTATCATCATCATCGGTTCCATCTTATGTTTTCTTCAGCAATGGAGCGGTATCAATACCATCTTCTTCTATGCGCCCGATATTTTCGCTAAGACAGGAGTCGGTATTGATTCGCAATTAGGACAAAGTGTTTTTCTGGGCGCCATCAATGTGGTTTTTACGTTGGTAGCCATGTGGCTAACTGATAAACTGGGCCGCAAGCCATTGCTCATCGCCAGTACGGCCGGAATGGGCGTGGTATATATACTGTTGGGGGCGCTTTTCTTCTTCAACCAACTGGAAGGATTTGGTGTACTGATACTTTGTATGATGGCAGTAGCCCTGTATGCCATTGGCTTGGCTCCGTTGATGTGGGTGGTAGTTTCTGAGATTTTCCCTAACCGGATCAGGGGAGTGGCTATGTCCATCGCTTCGTTTGTGCTTTGGGTGGGGTGCTATCTGCTTACCCTGACGTTCCCCATGCTGATGGAGTGGCTCAGCGGAAGCGGTACCTTCTGGCTATACGCAGCTATTTGTTGCAGCGGCGCCTTGTTTATCTTGAAATACATTCCTGAAACGAGGGGAAAGACCTTGGAAGAAATTGAAGAATTAGTAACTACAAAATAACGAAACATGAATAGTAAAGAACGTATAAGAACCGTGCTGAATCACCAAAATGCGGATAAGATAGCATGCGATTTCGGCGCAACGACCGTTACAGGGATACACTGTAAAGTGGTCGAAGGATTGAGAGAATACTACGGACTGGATCGTCATCCGGTTTTCATCTCGGAGCCCTATCAAATGTTGGGACAGATAGAAGACGACCTGGCCGAAGTCTTGGGTTTGGATACCATCGGGGTATTCGGCCCCGAGAATATGTTTGGTGTACGGCAGGCCAATTGGAAAGAGGTGCGGATGCCGTGGGGGCAAACCATCATGCTGCCGGAAGCATTTAAATTCACCGAGAAGAACGGCGCTATTTATGCCTATCCGCAAGGCGATGAAACGCAGGGGCCGAGCGGCGTGATGCCCGAATCGGGTTACTTCTTCAATGGCATCGAACGCCAGGAAGGCGAAATTGACGATGACCGGCTGGATATTAACGATAACTTGGAAGAATTCGGACTGCTTTCGGATGCCGACCTGGCTTATTGGACGGCCGCCATCTCCAAAGCCGCTGATACAGGTCGGGCGGTAGTGGCCAGCTTCGGTGGGATGGGACTGGGCGATGTAGCCATGGTTCCGGCCATGAATCTCAAGCGCCCCAAAGGCATACGGAACATTACGGAATGGTATATGTCTACTGTGATGCGCCCGGATTACATCAAGGAGGTATTCGACCGGCAGACAGATATCGCCATTCAGAACCTGGAGAAATTGTATCAGGCTGTGGGCGAGAAAGTCGATGTGGCGTATATCTGCGGTACGGACTTCGGTACACAAGACAGCCAGTTCTGCTCGCTTGATTCATTCCGCGATCTTCATATGCCCTATTACCGGAAGATGAACGACTGGATACATGCCAACACTTCCTGGAAAACATTCAAGCACTCGTGCGGAGCGGTACTCCCGCTGATCGACGGATTGATTGAGGCTGGGTTCGATATCCTGAATCCGGTGCAAGTATCTGCTGCGGGGATGGACCCTCGCGTACTGAAAGAGAGATTCGGCAAAGAACTTACTTTCTGGGGCGGTGGAGTTGATACACAGAAGGTATTGCCTTACGGTACGGCGGACGAAATCCGGAAACAGATTTATGAGTTGTGCGATATCTTTGGCCGGGGCGGAGGATTTGTATTCAGTTCCATCCACAATGTACAGGCCAATGTGCCGATTGAGAATGTAGTGGCCATGATGGAAACCATCAAAGAAATCAGAAAATAAATCAATAATATAGAATAAAAATGGCAGAGTTTAACGAATTGTATGAAGCTATATTGAAGGGTAACCTCAATCTGGCAAAGGAAGTAACGACCCGGGCAGTGGCTTCGGGCGAAGAACCGCAGTCTATCATCCAGACCTACATGATCAAAGGGATGGAAGAGATCGGTGCGCAGTTTGAGAGTGGTAAGGTATTTGTACCCAACTTGTTGATGAGTGCCCGGGCCATGAAAGGGGCACTGGATATTCTGAAACCATTGATGGAAGGTGGGAAGTCAGCTACGCTGGGATGCATCGTGATAGGAACCGTCAAAGGAGATTTGCACGATATCGGGAAGAACCTGGTAGCTTCCATGCTCGAAGGCTGTGGATTCGAAATCGTCAACCTGGGCGTGGACGTATCCAGCGAGCAGTTTGTGGAAGCAGCCCGGAAGTACGATGCAGACATCGTATGCATGTCGGCCCTGCTCACCACCACCATGAACTATATGGCCGATGTGGTGAAAGCTTTTGAAGCTACCGACCTGAAAGGTAAAGTGAAAATCGTGATTGGCGGGGCTCCTGTGAACGAAGAGTTTGCCCGGCAGATCGGCGCCGACGGTTACAGTTCCAATGCGAACGAAGCCGTGTTGCTTGCCAAAAGGGTCTTGCAGAAATGCTGAAAGAGAGGCAGATAGAGTTCAACTCACTGAAACTTACCCAAGAGGATATCTATCTGGCAATGGGATGCCGTGGCCAAGTGCCGGACGAAATGATTCGGGGACTGGTGGCAGAAGTGTCTGTGGAGATAGCACCCGTTTGTATTCCCCGATACATGTACCGCCTGTCCACAGCCAAGATAACCGCCCACCAACACATACAAGTGGGGGAGGTGGAGTTCGCTCCCGGAGGAATCATCGGGTCCTATCTGTCAGGAATGACGCAGGTTTGCCTGTTTGTGGCAACAGCCGGAAAAGAGTATGATGCCTATCTGCATGGCTTGAAAGAAACCGGAAACATAGTCAAGGAGTTTGTGGCAGATGCCATCGGAAGCGTCATTGCCGAAGCTTGTGTGACGGAGCTTGGCAAAGAACTTGAACAGGAGTTTGGAACGGAACGTGGGAAAATGCTTGGGGGAGAATCGGGCAAAGAACTGAAAGCAAGCAAAGGACTTCATCTTAGTCTGCCGTACAGCCCCGGCTATTGTGGCTGGAACATTGCCGAACAACAGAAACTGTTTTCGTTCTTCCCCCCGCGACCTTGCGGTATCACTTTATCAGCATCGTCCCTGATGTCACCGATAAAATCCATCAGCGGCTTTTTCGGATTGGGAGCAGGGTTACATCCGCAACCCTACCGTTGCGAGATTTGTATGAATAAACATTGTTACAAAAGAAAGGAGAAAATAATATGATCAATATGAAAGAGTGGGGGCTCAGTGTAATAGCCAATCCCGATCGGATAGCTATCCCCATCATGACGCATCCCGGCATTGAACTGTGCGGATACACCGTGAAGCAAGCCGTGACCGATGGGCAGATACATGCCGAAGCCGTCCGAAAACTAAATGAGGTGTACCCCGCTGCTGCCTGTACGGTCATCATGGACCTTACCGTAGAAGCCGAAGCCTTCGGGGCTGAGATTGCTTTCACAGACGATGAAGTACCGAATGTCATTGGACGATTAGTGCCGGATTATGCCTCAGTAGAAGCCCTTCAAGTCCCATCACTGGATGCCGCCCGCGTACCGGAATATCTGAAAGCCAACAAACTGGTAGCAGAATACATCACAGACAAACCGGTGTTCGGCGGATGCATCGGCCCATTCTCCCTTGCCGGCCGCTTGTTCGATATGTCGGAAATGATGATGGCGCTGTTCATCGAACCCGAAACCATCCACCTGCTGCTGGAAAAATGCAGTACCTTTATTACCCAATACATACGGGCCATGAAAGCGACAGGAGTAAACGGAGTGATCATAGCCGAACCTGCCGCCGGGTTGGTATCGAATGATGATTGTTCAGCATTTTCATCTGCCTACCTTGCACGGATGGTTGAAGAATTACAAGACGAACACTTTATGATGGTACTGCACAACTGTGGCAACACCGGACACTGCACGTCGGCCATGGTGGAGATAAAGGCGGCCGCCCTGCACTTCGGCAATAAGATGGATATGGTAAACGCCTTACAGGAGTGCCCGGCTGATGTGCTGGCGATGGGCAACATAGATCCGGTGGGCATCCTGAAAATGGCCACGCCGGAGAAGGTGAAACAGGAAACACTGTCCCTGCTTCAACGCACCGCCGGGTGGAGCAACTTTATCCTGTCGTCCGGTTGTGATGTGCCTCCGTATATCCCGGAGGGAAATATAAAAGCCTTCTATGAGGCATTACAAGAATTTAATTTTATAAAAAAGGTATTATGATAAAGCAATTCTTATTATCAGCAGCGCTGTTGGCTTTACTCTCGGCAGAAGCCCGGGGACAATACAGCATCAACATCAAAAATGTACCCGATAAGCCAATCGTGGAAGGCGGACTGAAACTTGGCGGGCAGAATCCCGGCGGACAACGCATTGACGTAAACAACTTTTACATGACGGTGGACGGCAAACCGATGATTGCCACCATGGGTGAGATGCATTACTCGCGTATGCCGCGTGAACACTGGGAAGAACAGATATTGAAACTGAAAGCAGGCGGCGTGAATGTTCTGGCGACCTACGTGTTTTGGGCTTTGCATGAGCCGCACGAGGGAGACAACCGCTGGACAGGCAACCTCGACTTGCGTCATTTTCTGGAATTATGTAAGAAACATAACATATGGACCATTGTTCGCATCGGCCCTTTCTGCCATGGTGAAATGCGCAGCGGTTCTATCCCCGACTGGATATACGGACGGCCCTTCCAGGTTCGTACCAACGACGATGAATACCTGAAATACGTCAGCTGCCATTATGGTAATATTGGTAAGCAACTACAAGGACAATATTATCAGGACGGTGGCGTCGTGATCGGCATCCAGCTGGATAATGAGTTGCAACACTCCGCCTCACCCTGGGCGTTTGGTTATCCGGGACAGCCGCTGGAATTTACCGTGGCCGACCATGACGTAGACAATACCCACATCGGTGTACAGCAGGCCGACAAACCCATGCAGGCGGCCGACACCGGTTTGAAACATCTCCAAACGCTGAAAGCGATTGCCGAAAGCAAGGGCATCAAAGCCCCGTTGCTCACGGTGACCGGCTGGGGGTATGCCGCTGTGCTACCCGGCGAGTCGATTCCCGTCACCGCCTGCTATCCGTACAACTGGTGGGATCAGGAGCTACCCCCTTCGCGTTTCTTCCTGTTCAAAGATATGACCGTGGAACCCGATTATTCGCCTGTGCGTTATGCACCCGATGCCCATCCGTCGTTCGCGGCAGAAATGGGAATCGGTAACCAGCATGTCTATTGGCGGCGCGTCACCCCTGCCGAGGCATCGCCTGAAGCCATGGTAGTGCGGGCGCTGGGTTCGGGAAGCAACGGTGTAGGCTATTATATGTATCAGGGCGGTACGACACCGCGCAATGATGTCAACTTTCAAAGCGATCACCCTATGGGGGTTCCGCTGATGTCGTACGACTTCAAGGCACCGTTGGCGGAGTTTGGATTTACACGCCAGTCATACCACCAGTTGCAACTGATACACCTTTTCACTGCCGACTTCGGCGAGCAGTTGGCTCCTATGGGAACCGTGCTGCCCGAAGGCGCGCTGACGATGAGTCCTACCGATGCCACACTCCTGCGTTACGCTGTGCGCAAAAAAGGCAACGCCGGCTTTGTGTTCCTGAACAATTTTCAAGACCACGCCAAACGTCATGACCTGACCGGTGTCAGCATCTCCGTGGAAGCCGAAGGCGAAACACTTCGCTTCCCTGCCCGGGGCGCGATGACAGTCCGTGAAGACGTGTCGGCCATCTTACCGTTTAACTTCGACATGGAGGGAGCCTTGCTGAAAACAGCCACGGCGCAGCCGCTTGCCATTGTCAACAGCCGCGGGCAGAAACATTATTTCTTTTTCGCACCCGAGGGAATGGCAACGGAATATGTGTTCAACCCATCTACCGTCAAAGGCAAGCACCAGTTGACTCCCGCGCCCGGCAAAAATAGCACGCTGAAAATCCGTACCGTCACCGGTAAAGAGTTTCTGCTCACTACGCTGACCAGACAGGAAGCCCTGCAGGCCTACAAGGTGGTAAACGACGGCGAGGAACGGCTGATACTGACCGGTGCCGACCTGATGCAGTACGGCGAAACCATCTGCTTGCAAGACACCACCGCCAACTTCACTGCCATCGTCTTTCCGGCACGTAAAGGCTCAAAGGCGTATCAGACCTTTAATTTCGAGAATGAACCCATCCGCATCGAACCTCAATTCACGACTTCCGGAAACCGCCGCCTGATGGTAAATCTTCCGGCTACGGCATTCGACCGGGTGAGCGATCTCTACCTGATGATTGACTATACCGGCGACACGATGCAGGCTTTCGTCGACGGTAATATGGTTTCCGATAACTTCTTCGACGGTACTCCATGGCAGGTAGGACTGAAACGCTTCAAGTCGCAGCTCACGGCAGGCAAAGGAATCTATTTCTACATGACTGCCCTTCACCTTGACGCTCCTTTCTTGGATGACCTTCCTTGTAAGGCCACCCTTGATTTTTCCAAAGGAAACATAGCCCGCTTCAACAACGTGCGCATCGTGCCGGAATATAAAGTGGTGTTCAACCCTTTCAATTAATCAATTAGTAAAAGAGTAAAAGAACAGTTTGCTTGTGTTAAGCTGTTCTTTTTGCTTTTTATTGACTATGTGAACCAGTAGTCCTAAAGCTGTACTAAATAGATTATAATAAGATAATCTATCTTTTTACCGACTTTATCTATTTACCAGCCAGTTCGAAAAGCCTACTTTTGCACTATCAATCCTTATTAAAGAATCTTGAATCAATAAAAGTATAAAACCATGAAGAACCTTTTATGAA
>JAVBVI010000108.1:0-8459 GCA_031554505.1 Bacteroides sp.
GCCCGCGTAGCCACCGTCACGAACGACGATGAACTGAGAGAACAAACCGCCCGGAAGTGGAGCGTGATGAACAATGCACCGGAGATTACGGCAGCTACCATCTACTGTATGGGATGCCGTACGGAAGGAGTGAAATTTGCGTTTTGCAGCGATTATTGCGAGATCCGTAAATGTGTAGATGCGAAAGGATTCAACACCTGCGGCGACTGCGAAGAACTGGATCATTGCCCCACGGTGGGTGCTGTTCATCAGCATGCTCCCGGTGCGAAGGAAAATATTTTGTCAATATAATTCACCGCGGATTCACACAGAGTTTTTATGGATGCAGTGATAAGAGACAGAGGGCACAAAGGATTTATTTTTCCTCTGTGCCCTCTGTGGTTTGCTTAAAACCAAAAAACTCTGCGTGACTCTGTGGTGAATAACCTACAACATCAGCAGCAATATCAACTGCCCCGAAAGGATACGCAGGAACATCGTCAACGGATATACCGTAGAGTAACCCACTGCCGGAGCATCATTGCTGGCAGCCGAGTTGGCATACGCCAAGGCGGGCGGATCGGTATTACTACCGGCGATAAGACCCATCAACGTGAAATAATTGATCTTGCAGTATAGCCGCCCGATGGTGCCGATGATGATCAGCGGAACTACCGTGATCAGGAAACCGCAACCCACATAGAGCAGACCGTCGCCATCGACCACCGTATGTACAAAGTTGGCTCCCGCCTCGATACCCACACTGGCCAGAAAGAGTACAATACCAATCTCGCGCAGCATCAGGTTGGCACTCTGCGTGGTGTACGTCACCAGGTGCAGCTTATGCCCGAAACGTCCGATGAGGATGGATACCACCAGCGGACCGCCGGCCAGACCCAGTTTCACAGGCGTAGGTACACCCGGGAAAACCAACGGAATGCTACCCAGCAAGATACCCAGGAAGATACCTATAAATATTGTAATGATGTTCGGATGATCCAAACGCTTCAGCGAATTGCCCACTGCGTTGGCTACCCGTTCCACAGCATCCTGCTGGCCAACGACCATGATGCGGTCGCCCACCTGGAGCACCAGGTTCGGATCGGCAAAAAGATCCATCCCCGAACGGTTCACACGTGTGATGTTCACCCCGTACATGCTGCGAAAGTGCATCGATCCCAGCTTCTTGCCGTTGATCTCCGACTTCGTCACCAGGATGCGGCGCGATACCATCGGCAGGTCCTGCTTCTCCCAGTCTACCTGGGTGCGTTTGCCGATGAAAGCAGCGATAGCTTCAGCATCCTCTTCCGAGCAAACGATGAACAACTCATCGCCCGTAGCGAAAATCGTTTCGTGGTTCGGGATGCTCACATGTCCCTCGTGGCGGATGCGTGAGCAGACAAAGGGCCGGCCCAAGAAGTTCTTCACCTCCATCAGCGTCTTGCCGGTGATCGATTCGTTGCGCACTTCCAGATCCATCAGGTGAGGTTTCTGCTTCAGGCTGCCGTCGGCTTTGCTCAGTTCTTCCTCCTCCTTTGCCAGATTCACCCGGAAAATGTAACGGAACAAGATGATGCAGCCGATGATGCCCACCACCGCCAACGGATACGCGCAGGCATATCCCAGCGCTATCTGCGGACCCTCGTAGTGCAGTTGCGTCAAAGCTTCCTGCGCCGCACCGAGACCCGGCGTGTTGGTCACCGCACCATACAGGATACCCACGATCATGGGCAGCTCAATACGGCCATTGGCTACAAAGAAGATGGTCAGTGCCACGGCAATGTTGAGCACCACCACTCCCACGGCCAGCGCGTTGAGCTTCATTCCCCCCTTCTTGAACGACGAGAAGAAACCCGGTCCCACCTGCAAACCGATGCAGAAGACGAATAAGATCAATCCGAATTCACGGATGAAATGAAGAATGTGAATGTCGCCCGTAAAACCGAAGTGTCCCATCAGGATGCCGGTGAACAGAACAAAAGTGACACCCAACGACACTCCGAAAAATTTGATTTTCCCGAGCAATACTCCGGCCGAGATCACAAAGGCGTACAGGAAGACGATGTGAGCCACGGAGCTAGGATCCCATAAGAGGGTTTGTAACCAATCCATAGTAAATTTTTATACAGTTTTTAGAAATCGCGCGCAAAATTACTGATAACTATCCATCCAACCAAAGATTCTTCTTCATTTTATCGGGTTAAATAAGGGTATGAAACAATGTCCGAAAGATAGGAGAAAGAGAAGGAAAAATAGAACAGTCTGCATTTTGCCTTCTCCTATATATCAACAAGGTAGCCGGACGCGTGAAATTTTCTGAAAAAACGCGCCTGTTCAAATGATTTAAGTATCTTTGCGGGTCTAATAATTACATTTAGTATAGAGGTACTAAAAAGACATAGATAATTAATCTTATTTTTAACTGAGAATAAATTATGGCAGACAGTAAAGAAAAGCTCTTCTCCGACTTTGCACCAGTTACCACCGAAGCGTGGATGGACAAAGTCACAGCCGACCTCAAGGGCGCTGACTACGAGAAGAAACTCGTTTGGAAAACAAACGAAGGATTCAAAGTGAAACCTTTCTACCGGATGGAAGACCTGGAAGGGTTGAAAACCACCGACGCGCTCCCCGGCGTGTTCCCCTACCTGCGTGGAACAAAGAAGGATAACAACGCCTGGCTGGTTCGTCAGGAGATCAAAGTGGAATGCCCCAAGGAAGCAAACGCAAAAGCACTGGACATTCTGGGCAAGGGAATCGACTCGCTCTCGTTCGGCATCAAGGCCAAGGACCTCGACGCCGCCTACCTGGAAACACTGCTCGAAGGCATCTGCGCCGAATGCGTGGAACTGAATTTCTCCACTTGCCAGGGACATGTGGTAGAGCTTGCCAGCCTGCTCACAGCCTACTTCCAACAGAAAGACTACGATATGACGAAGCTGCATGGCTCCATCGGTTTCGACTACATGAACAAGATGCTGAGCAAAGGCAAGGAAAAGGGCGACATGCTCCAGACAGCCAAAGCACTCATCGAAGCCATCCAACCGCTGCCCATGTACCGCGTACTGAACATCGGCGCACTGAGCCTGAACAACGCCGGTGCTTACATCGCACAGGAACTGGGTTACGCCCTGGCTTGGGGTAACGAATACCTGTCACAACTCACCGATGCCGGACTTCCCGCTGCCCTGGTTGCCAAGAAGATCAAGTTCAACTTCGGCATTAGCTCCAACTATTTCCTCGAAATGGCCAAGTTCCGTGCAGCCCGTCTATTGTGGGCCAACATCGTGGCATCGTACAATCCCGTTTGCCAACGCGACTGCACCAACAAGGGCGAGAACGAAGAATGCCGCTGTGCTGCCAAGATGAAGATACATGCCGAAACATCCTCGTACAACCTCACATTGTTCGATGCGCACGTCAACCTGCTCCGTACACAGACCGAAGCGATGAGTGCTGCCCTGGCCGGTGTGGACTCCATGACAGTCACTCCGTTCGACAAGACGTATCAGGCTGCGGACGAATTCTCGGAACGGTTGGCACGCAACCAGCAATTGCTCCTCAAAGAAGAATCTCACTTCGACAAGGTAGTCGACCCGGCTGCCGGATCTTACTATATCGAGAACCTCACCACAGCCATCGCACAGGAAGCCTGGAAACTCTTCCTCGCTGTGGAAGAAGAAGGTGGTTTCTACGCTGCCGTGAAAGCCGGATCGGTACAAGCTGCCGTGAACGCCAGCAACGCTGCCCGTCACAAAGCTGTGGCCACCCGTCGTGAAATCTTGCTTGGAACCAACCAGTTCCCCAACTTTACCGAAGTGGCAGGCGACAAGCAACCCGCCGGATGTACTTGCTGCTGCGGTGGCGATAGTAACTGCGAAAAGCAGGTGGCTACACTGGACTTCAGCCGTGCTGCCAGCGAATTCGAAGCGCTGCGCTTGCAAACCGAAGCCGCTGCACACCGTCCGAAAGCCTTCATGCTCACCATCGGTAACCTCGCCATGCGTCAGGCACGTGCCCAGTTTGCCTGCAACTTCCTGGCCTGCGCCGGATACGAAGTGGTGGACAACCTTGGATTCGAAACCGTGGAACTCGGGGTGGAAGCCGCTATGGCTGCCGGAGCCGACATCGTGGTGCTCTGCTCCAGCGATGACGAGTACGCCGAATTCGCCGTTCCTGCTTACAAAGCCCTCGACGGACGCGCCATGTTCATCGTGGCAGGTGCACCCGCTTGCATGGACGAACTGAAAGCCGAAGGCATCGAGAATTTCATCCACGTGCGTGTGAGCGTGCTGGATACATTAAAGGAGTACAACGCCAAACTTTTGAAGTAATATGAGAAAAGATTTTAAAAACTTAGATATATACGCTGCCCTGGCCCCGGTGAACGGTGCCGAGTGGCAAGAGGCTAACGGTATCCAGAGCAACTGGAAAACACCGGAACACATCGAAGTGAAGCCCGTTTATACGAAAGAAGACCTCGAAGGCATGGAGCATCTGCAGTATGCTGCCGGCGTTCCTCCCTACCTGCGCGGTCCGTACTCGGTGATGTACACCCTGCGTCCCTGGACCATCCGTCAGTATGCCGGATTCTCTACGGCCGAGGAGTCGAACGCGTTCTACCGCCGTAATCTGGCTTCGGGCCAGAAAGGTCTGTCGGTAGCATTCGACCTCGCTACACACCGCGGTTACGACCCCGACCACGAACGTGTGGTAGGCGACGTTGGTAAGGCCGGTGTATCGATCTGCTCATTAGAAAACATGAAGGTATTGTTCGACGGTATTCCCTTGAGCAAGATGTCGGTTTCCATGACCATGAACGGTGCCGTACTGCCCATCATGGCGTTCTACATCAACGCCGGACTGGAACAAGGCGCTAAGCTGGAAGAAATGGCCGGAACCATCCAGAACGATATCCTGAAGGAGTTCATGGTGCGTAATACTTATATTTATCCGCCCGCATTCTCGATGAAGATCATCTCGGACATTTTTGAATATACTTCACAGAAGATGCCGAAGTTCAACTCCATCTCTATCTCGGGCTACCACATGCAGGAAGCCGGAGCTACCGCCGACATTGAGCTGGCTTACACGCTGGCTGACGGATTGGAGTACCTCCGTGCCGGAACAGCCGCAGGTATCGACATCGATGCATTCGCTCCGCGTCTGTCGTTCTTCTGGGCCATCGGTATGAACCACTTCATGGAAATTGCCAAGATGCGTGCTGCACGTATGCTGTGGGCGAAGATTGTGAAGCAGTTCAACCCGAAGAACCCGAAATCACTGGCGCTGCGTACACACTCGCAGACATCGGGATGGTCGCTCACTGAGCAGGACCCGTTCAACAACGTAGGTCGTACGTGTATCGAGGCGATGGCGTCGGCTCTGGGACATACCCAGTCACTCCACACCAACGCGCTCGACGAAGCCATCGCCCTGCCGACGGACTTCTCGGCCCGTATCGCCCGTAACACTCAGATCTATATTCAGGAAGAAACGCAGATCTGCAAGAACGTGGACCCGTGGGGTGGTTCTTATTACGTGGAATACCTGACCAACGAGTTGGCACACAACGCTTGGGAACTGATTCAGGAAGTGGAAAAACTCGGCGGTATGGCCAAAGCCATCGAAACCGGTATCCCGAAGATGCGTATCGAAGAGGCTGCTGCCCGTACACAAGCCCGCATCGACTGCGGATCGCAGACCATCGTGGGTGTGAACAAGTACCGCCTCGAAAAGGAAGCACCGATCGACATCCTCGAAATCGACAATACAGCCGTACGCAACCAGCAGATCGAACGTCTGAAAGAACTCAAAGAAGGACGCGACGAAGCCAAGGTGAAGGCTGCCCTCGAAGCGATCACCAAGTGCGTGGAAACCAAGGAAGGCAACTTGCTGGAACTGGCCGTGGAAGCTGCACGGGTACGTGCTACATTGGGTGAGATCTCTTATGCTTGCGAACAGATCGTGGGCCGTTACAAAGCAGTAATCAGAACTATTTCAGGCGTGTATTCATCAGAAAGCAAAAGCGATAGCGACTTCAAGCGTGCCTGCGAACTGGCCGAGAAGTTTGCCAAGAAAGAAGGCCGTCAGCCACGTATCATGGTGGCCAAGATGGGTCAGGACGGTCACGACCGTGGTGCGAAGGTAGTAGCCACGGGTTATGCCGACTGTGGATTTGACGTGGATATGGGACCGTTGTTCCAAACGCCCGCCGAAGCTGCCCGTCAAGCGGTGGAGAACGACGTGAACGTGGTGGGGGTATCATCACTGGCTGCCGGACACAAGACGTTGGTGCCGCAGATCATCGAGGAACTGAAGAAGCTGGGTCGCGAAGACATCATCGTCATTGCCGGTGGTGTGATCCCTGCCCAGGATTACGACTTCCTGTACAAAGCAGGTGTAGCTGCCATCTTCGGCCCGGGCTCTCCGGTGGCGAAGGCTGCTTGCCAGATCCTGGAAATCCTGTTGAGCGAAGAATAAGATCGTATTCTTATACATAAGATAAGGAGAGGCGGACGATGCGAATGAGCAGGGTTCCGCCTCTCTTTTTTTGCGTGCAATCGTTCGGGTTCTAAAATAAATATCTATCTTTGGGACAGTTGCGAGCGGCTTTCTCCTCCGTATGAGCCCGGTGCAGTAAATCTTCCAAACATTTCTAACCATTATGAAAACAAATTTATTGTTGAGCACGGCCTGTGCCCTGCTGGTGGCCTGTCTCCTGTCGTGTGCTCCCAAGTCCACCCTCCCCGAAATCATCACCCTACCTGAACCCGCCCGTGCCGAAGGACAAGAGGACGTGCTACAACTTCGTTGCGATCCCATCCCGACAGTCCGCGTGGGCTTCATCGGCATCGGTATGCGAGGCATCGGCGCCGTTCATCGTTTCACCTATCTTGACAGCGTTCAGGTGAAAGCCATCTGCGACATGGAACAGTACAACCTGGACGGTGCGCAAGAGCTGCTCGCCAGCCGGAACTTTCCCCGGGCCGATGAATACATCGGCGAAGAAGCCTGGAAGCAGCTATGCGAGCGCGATGACATCGATCTTATTTATATATGTACCCCGTGGGAGTCGCACACACAGATGGCGGTTTATGCCATGGAGCACGGCAAACACGTGGCTGTCGAAGTGCCTGCGGCTCGCACCATCGACGAGTGCTGGCAGTTGGTCAACACGGCCGAGAAGACTCGTCGCCACTGCATGCAACTGGAAAACTGTTGCTACGACTTCTTCGAGATGGCTACCCTGAACATGGCTCAGAAAGGTGTCTTCGGCGAAGTGGTGCACGTGGAGGGAGCTTACATCCACGACCTGCGCGAGCTGAACTTCAACGACCGTCTCAGCTCCACCGAAGCCTACCAGCCCGGTGCTGAGAACGAAAAAGCCGAACGCCCCGGACTGACCGGTTACTGGAATCACTGGCGTCTGAAAGAGAACACCGAGAACAACGGCAATCTCTATCCCACGCACGGTCTCGGCCCTATCTGCCAGATACTCAACATTCACCGGGGCGACCGGATGGACTATCTCGTATCCCTCTCCAGCAACCAGTTCAACATGACCGCTTATGCCGAAGAACGCTACGGCAAAGACTCGCCCGAAGCCAAGACCGTCTACGAACAAGGCGATATGAACACCACGCTGATCAAAACGGCCAAAGGAAAGTCGATTCTCGTGCAGCATGACGTGGCCAGCCCCCGTCCGTACAGTCGCATCCACATGGTGTCGGGCACGAAAGGTTTCGCCCAGAAATGGCCGACACGTCAGATAGCCCTCGACCCGAATGCCCACTCAGCCCTGACTACCGAGCAGATGGACAGTCTGCTGACGGTGTACGAGCACCCCATCGTCCGGGAGATCGGCGAACAGGCTAAGAAGGTAGGCGGACACGGCGGCATGGACTTCGTGATGGACTACCGGTTGGTGTATTGCCTGCGACAGGGACTTCCGCTGGATCAGGATGTGTACGACGCTGCCGAATGGTCGTGCATCACCGGACTCTCCGAGCTTTCCGTGCAGAACCACTCGGCTCCGGTGCGGGTACCCGACTTCACCCGCGGGGCCTGGGAGAAGCTGCCGGGGCTGCAACTGGCTAAATAACCTTGCGCTTCCTTAATAAGCGCCGTTATTTATTAACAATTGAACGATATTCCTTAAATCGTGTTATAGAACATATTTTTTTGCTTGGATTATTTGGAGATTCGCGTAATGTCCGTATCTTTGTAATGTGTTTTTCATAGTATTAGATTTAAGGTTAACAAAAGATTGGCTGTCTGGGATAGATGGCCTTTTTTTATGTCCCTACCTCACCTCTCGTTTCGTCAAGTGGGATCACCAGTAAAACCAGGTATGATGCAAAACCAAGGCTTCGTATCCCCATCCTCATAGAGTTTTTGTTTGGAGCCTCCAGCCTCTTCACCTGCTCTGAAACCCTCTGTTCATCGGGGTTGACGGTGAAGGGGGCCTTCTTCACCCG